>JAFTCX010000056.1 GCA_017454485.1 Clostridia bacterium
GCCCGATAAAAAGAGCGTCTTTCTCCCCACATAAGTATATCGACGCTTATGGCGGCAGATTATTCCATTTTTCTGAGAACAATTTTGAAAAAAGTGGTTGTAGTATTTATTTCAAATTGTTTCCATTGTTTCCGGTAATAGGAACATACCCCGTTCTCTGTTTCGATTTTTGATGCCACAAGTGCCACAACGATAATCTGTGGCACTTGTGGCACCGAAAATGCTATACATCTCATACTCAATGTGGATTTTTTCTGTCTCTACATATATTATACCGCATTTTTCAAAAAACCGTGTTTTTTGCATGACAAACGAAAAATCGAAACCATGACAAAACACATCTTTTTTTCTCCTCCACCTATTTAATACCCACTTTTTCAAAAAAACGTACTTTTTCCGTTACAAGCGAAAAATCGTACCCGTTACAAAAAGAAAAAACGCCCAAATTATAATATACATCGAAATATATGTTTTCAACAGATTTCAACACTTTTGCATTGAAGATTTACGAAGAGAGTTGAAAACCGTTGGCTCTTTTAGTATAATACATTGGTATATTATCGAGCTGTTCACATACCAAAAGGAGATGCTTAAGTGATGAAAAAAATGATATGTATTCTGTTCACAATTACTGCTGTTGGGTTGCTTGCCTGTTGCGGCAACACACAAAGCCTGACAGTCCCTTTGCCGCAGGCTGCCTATTTGATTGATGACGCAATCATTGATGAGGTGTGCTCCTCTTTAGTAAAGAGCGGTCTGAATAACACAGATCTATATAAAGAATGGGTGAAAGACTTCTCAGACACCGCGGCAAAGAAAACAGAGCTTCCCAGACAATGGGTCGCGATGAACGAACTGAAAGGCGATCTTTATGCTTGTGCAGATTATTGGGAAGCGTCTCATTCGTATTCGGATGCGAACTGCAGAATGACGGCCATGCTTCTTATGGGTGATCTGCTGCGGATTGACAACCCCAAAAGAGAGTACGACGGGACCTATTTGATGATGGATATTGATGCTATAGAGAATGAAACCAAATACAGTGTTTTAAAGGCAAGAGAATTCGATTTCACAACGCTGTTCGGTGAAATCGAAATACCCGAAAGCGGTCTTTCAGATGCGCTGCCGCAGAATTGGAAAGAACATGGGATTCATTTGGATTCCAAAAATGTTTCTTTGATCAGTGTTGTAATGGAGGACACCATGAGTCCTTGTGCTTTTGTCGGTCATGCGGGACTGCTGATTGATGAAGGCGAGTATTTGCTGTTCTTGGAAAAGCTTGCTTTTGAACAGCCTTATCAGGCTACAAAACTTCACCATATCAATGATCTTGTTGTTATGCTTTCGTCCCGCCCCGAATATGCTGCAGAGGATGGGAAAGAGCCAAGCATCATTTGCCAAAATGACAAAGTAATCGGAAGGATAGAAACAAATTATTATGACTGATTCGCATCGGTGTATGTATATCATGCAGTCGGCAGCCGAGATCTTTTGGGATCGAGGCTGTTTTTTATACATTTCCCCGGCGCAAAAATTTAGAAAGATTTAGAAACTATATAATCTGATTTTAAGAAATCGCTGTTAAAATGGAGCCGAAAACCAAAAGAAAGAGAGAAACAGGTATGACAAAAAAGCAAAACAGGATCATGATTGTGGAGGACGACCCGGATATTCGCGAAGGAATTCGCATCTTTTTAGAAAGCGACGGCTATGCTGTTGTTGAGGCGGAAAACGGAAGTGTTGCGCTGGCAAAACTGGACGCTTCTTTCAGTTTGGTCGTTCTGGATGTGATGATGCCGGGAATGTCGGGGCTGAAGACTTGCGAAGAAATCAGAAAAGTTTCCTATGTTCCCATTCTGTTCTTGACTGCGAAATCCAACGAGTCTGACAAACTGATCGGTTTGATGGCCGGCGGAGACGATTATCTGACCAAGCCGTTTTCCTATGCGGAGTTTCTCGGCCGTGTCAAAGCCCTTCTGCGTCGCTATGAAACCTATGGCAGCAATCGAGCTGCTGAAGTGCAGAACATACAGGATCCAATTATTCGCCGCGGCGAGATAGCAATCAACTGTGCAAGAAACGAGGTCACCGTTTCACAACAAGAGGTTTATCTGACGAATATCGAATATCAGATTCTTCTGCTGTTGATGCAGTATCCCCAGAAAATCTTTTCTGCACAAAACCTGTATGAGAGTGTTTGGAAGGAACCGTTCGATTATGCATCCAGCAGTACTGTGATGGTTCACATCCGAAAGATCCGAATAAAAATCGAAAAGAATCCGGACGAGCCGGAACACATCAAGACTGTCTGGGGAAGGGGTTACCGCTTTGAATAAACAAAAATGCGGCATAAAAATGCAGGCGCTTATGGCGTTGCTGTTGTCGCTGCTGATTGCAACTGCCTTCTTTTTCTTGAGCAATATCGGCATTGAACTGATGCTGGAAAACTTTACCGAAAAAACAGGCTATATCAATGAAAGGAGCAATCACTACCTGGATGATTTTGCATCGTTCGTTGAAAGAGACAAGGTTGCGGCAAATGATCTGAGCAAAATCAAAAAGTGGCACAAGGCGCACAAGGGCTACTGGACGCTTCTTTACATCGTGCGAAACGGCGAGGTGCTGTTTGATTCTCTGCAATACAGCAGATATTATGATCCGGAAGAGTCGCAGCATAGTGGCGGGGCAACCGAAGAAATCGAAGAAAACTACGTAAAAAACGAGTGGTTCTATAACCGCGATGTATCTTTTGCGGACGGATCCGCTACGGTGGCGTTTTACGGTAATTTCGATGTCTGGCTTTCCACGATTGCGCTGGTCGGCGAGTTGATTCTGTCGGTTGTTCTTATGTGCATCGTTTTTGCGCTTTTTATCCGAAAAAAGATCAATTACATTATAGAACTGAAGAAAGGCGTCGGTGTTTTGGAGACCGGTGGTCTGTCCTATCCGATCCCCGTCAGAGGGAAAGATGAGCTGTCCGGTCTTGCAGATGGGCTGAATCAGATGCGTCTTGCGCTCCTGGAAACGATGCAGGCGCAAGCGGAGGCTGCACAAACCAAATATGATCTGGCAGTGGGTGTTTCCCATGATCTGCGCACACCGCTGACGGCTGCCGCGTTATACCTGGATCTGGTCGCCGAGGACAAATATGAAACCGAAGAACAGCGGGATACCTATCTCCGGCGCTGCCGGGAAAAGCTGTTGCAGATCAAGCAGATGACGGACCGGTTATTTGATCGGTTCAGCTCTGAAAAATCAAAGCCTGAACCGCTGCCGCCGCAGACCGTTTACGCAGCGTTTGCGGACGTCTTATCTAATACGGTCAGTTACCTGGAGGAAAACGGGATCACTGTTTATGATGATATGCTTTGGCCAAAACGAAAAATTGCGGTTTCAAGCGAAGCCGTCAATCGTATTTTCGATAACATCAGTTCCAACCTTCTGAAATACGCAGACCGCGACGAACCTGTTACATTATGTGTGGAAGAAAGAAAGGGCCGCCTGCGGATCACTATTGAAAACAGCGTGCTCAAAGAAAAGGCGTCTGACGGCACCGGAATCGGCCTTTGCAATATTGAGTCCCTGATGAACAAAATGAACGGCAGCTGTGAGATCGTGCGGCATGACAACAGGTTTGCAACCGTGCTTTGGTTTGTGCTGAGCGATGAACAGGACGAAATGCAGAAAGGAAAACCATGATTACAAACGTACTGTCTTATCTGGAGACTGCGGCTGCACGGTGTTCGGCAAAGATCGCCGTGCGGGAACCCGGCAAACACATGACGTTCGCCCAGTGGGAAGACTACAGTCGGAGAGTCGGCAGCGCTTTGGCAAAAGACGAGTCCATCCATGCGCCTGTTGGTGTTTTTATGGACAAAGGGATCGACGCGCTTTGCGCTTGTCTTGGCGCGGTATATGCCGGCGCATACTATTCCGTTTTGAATCCGGAACTGCCTGACGCACGGCTGGAGCAGGTTGACATCATTCTTGGCACCAAGAAGATCATTACAACCGAAGCGTATTTGCAACGGGCAAAAGAGCTGTTTCCGGGTGCAACATTGTATTTCATTGACGACCTGAAAAAAGGGCCGGTTGACTCGGAGCGTTTGGAGTATATCCGAACACAGATGATTGACACTGACCCGTTGTATATCAATTTTACCTCTGGCTCAACAGGCGTTCCAAAAGGGATCGTGGTGTCGCACCGCAGCGTTATTGACTTTATAGAATGCTTTGTGGATCTGTTTTTTATCGGCGAAGAGGATGTGATCGCCAACCAGGCGCCGTTTGATTTTGATGTTTCTATCAAAGACATCTATACTTGTTTGAAAGCAACCGCAACGCTGGTCATTGTTCCGCGCCGGTTGTTCTCCATGCCTACGAAGCTTCTGGATTATTTGTGCGATCAGCGGGTTACGACTTTGATCTGGGCGGTTTCTGCACTTTGTTTAATCAGTTCGTTTCACGCGCTCGATTATAGAACACCGTCATCTGTTACCAAGGTTTTGTTCAGCGGGGAAGTGATGCCGCTGAAGCATCTGCGCGAATGGCAGAGGCATTTGCCTGACGCAATGTTTGTCAACCTTTACGGGCCGACAGAAATCACCTGCAACTGTGCCTATCATATTTTGAACCCGAGCAGGGATTATTCGGACGGTATTCCGATTGGAAAGCCCTTTCCGAATGAAGATGTGTTTTTACTGGATCGATATAACCGAATCGTTACGCAGGCCGGTGTTGAAGGAATGATTGCTGTGCGCGGGACAGCGCTTGCGCTGGGATATTATCGACTGTCGGAAAAGACAAACCATCATTTTGTGCAGAACCCGTTACAACAAGCATATCCGGAGCGCATTTATCTGACCGGCGATATCGGAAAATATGACAAGGAAGGCAACCTGTTGTATTGCGGACGAAAAGATAATCAGATCAAATACATGGGACATCGAATCGAACTGGAAGAAGTGGAACACACTGTCAACGCCGTACATGGTATTGAACGCTGTTGCTGTGTTTTTCAAAAAGAAAAGTCGCAGCTTCATCTGTTTTATACGGGTGGGGTTGAGCCGGCAATCCTGCATCAAACAATGCGCAAGTCTCTGCCGGTGTATATGGTTCCGTCTTTGCTGCATCGGGTTGATACTATGCCGCTTTCCACGAATGGAAAAATCGACCGAAAAAAGCTTCTGGAGGAGTTAAGCTGAAAATGATTTCTTCAAACACTTTGGAACAGATACTCATGAAAAGCTGTTCATCAGTTTATGTTTTTGATATCAAGACCTTGCAGTCGCGCGTGGCTTGGCTGCGCAGCCTCTTGCCGGAAGACGTTTCGTTGTGTTTTGCGGTCAAAGCAAATCCGTTTTTGACAAAAGAAGCTTCGTTTTTGGTGGAACGGTTGGAGCTTTGTTCCCCGGGGGAAGCAGATATTTTCAGGCACCTCGCCTTGCCGAGTGAAAAATCCGTTATTTCCGGCGTTTATAAAACGCCGGATGACATAAGAGCACTGGTTAGGGAACCATCGTTTCGCGGCATCATAACCATCGAATCCATACGGCAATACCAAATTCTCACCAGACAGCTGGAAACAGAGAAAAAGATTACGCCGGTTCTGCTTCGGCTTACGAACGGCAGCCAGTTCGGATTGGACGAAACACATATTGACGAAATTATACGCCATCGTTCACTCCATCCTTATCTGCAAATTCGCGGAATTCAGTTCTTTTCCGGGACGCAGAAAACTTCGCTGAAAAAGTACACGCGGGAGATTGCATATCTGGATCGCTTTCTGACACATCTGAAAGAGGATTTGCGGTTTGAGGCAAAGGAACTGGAATATGGGCCGGGCTTTCCGGTCAGCTATTTTGAGGAGGAACCATCACAGGAAGAGCTTCTGCTGCAGCATGTGAGCGAATTGCTCAACGGGATGAAAAACAAATCCAGGCTTGTTCTGGAACTCGGCAGAAGTATTGCCGCTTCCTGCGGAAGGTATTACACACACATCGTAGACCTGAAACGAAACAACGGACAGAATTATGCACTGGTTGACGGCGGCATGCATCAGATGGTGTACTTCGGACAATCCATGGCTATGAAACGGCCGCGGTTTTCCGTTTTCGGAAAAGAAGGAGCAAGCGTCGATCAATTATGGACGGTCTGCGGGTCGCTGTGTTCTATGAATGATGTTCTTTTGAAGCAAACACCTATGCCAAAGCTGGAGATCGGCGATATTCTTTGTTTTGAAAATACCGGAGCATATTGTATGACAGAAGGAATTTCCCTGTTTTTGAGTCGGGATCTTCCGTTTGTTTACCTGAAAAGAGAGGATGAAAGTCTTCAGTGCATCCGCCCATCGATCGAAACGCAATTGTTTAATTATCCCCACTGAGAAAGGACGTAATCATTATGGAAGAGTTATATGAGATGGAAGAATTATATGAGATTCTGAACGAGCTTCAACCCGGCGTTGATTATGAAACAGCCGATGACCTGGTAGACGGCCATGTGCTGCATTCGCTTACGATCCTCGCGTTGGTTGCAGAGCTGGAAGACAGCTTTGACATTACCATTCCCGCCGTGGAGATCATTCCGGAAAACTTTAATTCCGCCGCTGCAATGGGGAATATGATCGAACGCCTGCAAAAAGGAGATTGGCAATGACGTTGTCCGCGTTGCTTTACGGCGGCAAAGTGGATCAGTTGACCTCGTTTTTCTCTTTGGAGTTTCTGGCAATATTCTTTCCTGCTGCTCTGCTGCTTTACGGTGTTGTGCCGAAGAAATGCAAACCATATGTGTTGCTTGCGGAAAGCTATGTTTTCGTTTGGCTTATCAGCGGCAAGCTGATCGTATTTCTTCTTCTGGCAACGCTTCTGATTCACTATTGCGGCCTGTGGCTGGATCGTTTGCAAATCAATATGCGCCAAGCGCTGGCCGAAGGCGAATCTGACGCGCGCAAAGTGATTCGCGCACACTTTACCGCAAAGCAGCGTGGCGTCATCGCACTGGCTGTTGTGCTGCTGATCGGAACGCTTTTGGCTCTGAAATACAGCGCATTCTTTGCCGGAAACGTTAACACACTTCTTTCCTTGTTCCCGGTGACACTGCGCTTACAGGTGCCGCAGCACCTGCTTCCCATCGGCATCTCTTTCTTCACGCTGCAGGCACTGTCCTATATTTTAGACGTCTATCGCGGCACGACGAAGGCAGATGATAATTTGCCTCGGCTCGCACTGTTTCTTGCATTCTTTCCGCAAATCGTGGAAGGGCCGATCTGCCGCTATCATCAAACGGCAAACGCCTTGTGGAATGCGGGGTCGATCCGTTTTGAGAACCTGACACAGGGGCTCCAGCGTATCCTGTTCGGCATGCTGAAAAAGATCGTGATTGCCGATAGGCTGGATCCGCTTGTGAAAACGGTCTTTTCCAATCATGAAGCGTATGACGGCGCTGTGATTGCCGTTGCGGCCGTATGCTATACCATTCAGTTGTACATGGATTTTTCGGGGGCAATGGACGCCGTTGTCGGAATAGCGCAAATTATCGGCGTTTCCATGCCGGAAAATTTTTCCCGTCCGTTCTTTTCAAAAACCATTTCCGAATTCTGGATGCGCTGGCATATTACCCTGGGTACATGGTTCAAGGATTATGTCTTTTACCCGATCACCGCGTCAAAAGGCATGAAAAAGCTGACAAAGCGTTCCCGCAAAACGCTTGGAAATCATTACGGGCCGTTGGCTGCCGGAAGCGTCGCGCTGTTTTGCGTATGGTTTTGCAACGGTCTCTGGCACGGGGCAGCGTGGAATTATCTGTTCTTCGGCATGTACCATTTTGTGTTGATCCTCGGCGGCAGCTTACTGACGCCGGTTGTCCGGTGGCTGCAGCGTGTTCTGCGTATCGACCCGGAGCAATGGTGGTATCGCACGCTGCAAATGCTGCGCACGACCGTCCTTGTCATCATCGGCGAGCTGTTTTTCCGTGCGCACGGTCTGCTTGCAGGCTTGCAAATGTTCGAACGCCTCCTGACAGACTTCTCGCTTCAGCCCCTGACGGATGAAACGTGGGTGGATCTCGGTGTGGATCGCTATGATCTGTGGATCGTGGCAATCACGCTGCTTTTGATTCTGTTTGTCAGCGTGTACAATGAAAAGGGCGTTTCGCTGCGGGATCATCTTTCAAAGAAAAAGCGTATCTTTCGGTGGGCGGTTTTGTATGCTTTAATCGTTTATATCGTTGTGTTCGGCGCATACGGATTCGGCTACGCGCCCGTTGATCCGCTGTATGCACAGTTTTAGGAGGTCTTATGCGTCAGGTTTCCAAACATATTGGTTCCGCTGTTATGTTTTTGGCGGGGCTTCTGATCCTGCTTGCTGCCGTATCGGCTTTGCTCGTTCCCAAAACCAATGCCGCAGGCGGCGGCATGCGGGATCCTTCGGCGAACGGTATCCTCGGAGAGCCGGCAAACACGATCGACGTATTGTTCCTGGGCGACAGCGAAAGCTACTGCGCATTTGTTCCGCTGCAGCTTTGGGAAGAACAGGGAATCACTTCATACTGCTGCGGCACACCGGCGCAAAAGCTCTGCTATGCGCAGACTTTTTTGAAAAAGTGCTTTCAAAAACAAGCTCCCAAGCTTGTGGTTTTAGAAACAAACGAGATTTTTCGCAATTTTTCTGCTGTGGATTCCCTTTTGCAAGGATCAAAGCTGCCGATTCTGTCGCTGTTCGACTATCATGACCGATGGAAGAGCTTAAATTCGCGTGATCTGAATCCCGGCGTCAGCTATACCTACATGGACAGCGCCAAGGGATACCGTTTCAGCGCGACTGTTGCAAAAGCATCGACGAAAGGATATATGGATCCGGACAATCAGATCGCAAGGATCCCAACAAAAAACTATCTCAGCGTGGAAACCATGAAACAGTTTTGTGAGCTGCACAATGCACGACTCGTTTTGGTCAGCACACCGAGCACAGTCAACTGGAACATGAAGCGACACAACGCCATTCAGGAACTGTCGGAAGCACTGCAGTTGGAGTTTCTTGATTTAAACCTGATGCCGGAACAGGTGCCGATCGATTGGAAAACAGACTCTCGGGACAAAGGGGATCATCTGAATTATTTCGGCGCCAAAAAAGTGACAAACTATCTCGGTTTCTATCTTGCCGAAACGGGCGTGCTGAAAAACCATAAATACGATATACAGTATAAACACTGGGATGCTGCGGCAAAGGAGTTCAGCGAAACCATTGCAAAAGCAAGCACGAGGAAAATAAATATTCGATAACCGAAGAATTATAATCATACGCGAAAGGAAAAAGATTTCATGTTTAAAGCTTTGATGGCAGTTATTGTAGTGGTGGTTGTTTTTGCTGTCATAGTTTGTTTTTTGGCATTTTGCGTTCTTTGCACTATGACGGCAGTGGAAATCATTCGACAAAACCAACCAAAGCATAAAACGCTGAACAAGACAAAAACATCCGATAAACCGGTTGATTTTTGACTGTGATAGGATTAAAATATTATTCCAGTCGGATGAGGTGATGAAAATGCAAAATGTGACGCTGCTCCCCTTAACACCGGATGACCGTGCGCAGTTCATTCTTGACAATCAGGAAGCGTTCAACTACGGCGCATTGGAGGAGTTTGGCCGTAGGGATGATCACTTTGAAGAAGGAGGGGAAATCATCTCGCGCGAGACGATCGAGACGGCCATCGACAGCGGTGAAGCGTATCGGATCATGCTTAACGGTGAAAAGGTCGGCGGTGCAGTCGTTCGTGTCAAAGGCGACAGAGGCGATCTTGATCTGCTGTTTGTTTCGCCGCACGCCCACAGCAAAGGGATCGGTTATGCCGCTTGGTGTGAAATAGAAAAGTTATATCCCAACGTGGCTGTGTGGGAAACGGTAACACCGTATTTTGAAACGCGAAACATTCACTTTTACGTCAACCGCTGCGGATTTCACATCGTTGAGTTTTTCAACAGCCATCATCCCGATCCGAACGCAGGCATAGAAAATGACGGTGATGAAGACGACGCATTTGAAGGGATGTTTCGCTTTGAAAAAAGAATGGGCGGTTGCTGACAGCCTTGAATGAAAGCTTCACGCCCATGAAGAATCCCTTTTCATCTTTTTTGTTACATTGAGTAACTGCTTTGTTAATCTTGAACGAAAGCGAAAAGCCGTCCGCCCCAAAAGGCCGGCGGCTTCTATTCGGCTTATCCGGCATTTGGAGAAGAAATGAAATATGATTCAAATAAACGAGACGAAAAACAAAAGTATAATGATTCGCAAAACGCTATACAGGATTCGAGCGCCAAAGAGAAAAGGAAAGAATAATGCCGTCCTCGCAACCATTCTCTTTCTTTTGATCGGAATTATTCTTGGTCTGTTTGCCAAGTGGCTGGATAATTTGGCACTGGACGATACGATATGGTGGCAAAGAATTGCAGAAACGCTGGATCTTGGCAATTTCTTCTCTGAAATAGCCGTTTGGTTGCTGGCAGCGCTTCTCATTGCAGTGTTCAGCCGTTCGATGTTCCGGGCGGCATGGAATGTTTTTGCCTTTTTTTCGGGAATGTGCGCCGCCTATCATATATACACGATCCTTTTCAGCGGTTTTAATCCTGCGTCATATATGCTGATTTGGTACGGCATTACGCTGCTTTCTCCCATTCTTGCCGTGATTTGTTGGTACGCAAGAGGATCCGGATCGGTACCGATCCTTTTGGATAGTGTCATCTTTGCTGTGCTTCTGCTTGCCTGCTTCGGCATGGGCTTTTTCTATATCACATTCAAGGGGATCCTCTATTGTCTTGTGTTTGTAAGCGCCGGCGTTGCTTTATACAAATCTCCAAAACAGCTTTTGATCTCACTGCCGATCGGCGTTGTTCTGGCTTTTCTGCTCAGCCCTGTTTGGCCGTTTCGCTGAATAATAAATTCTTGAGCTTGCTATCAGTTTCCAAAACAATCCCGCAAGAGACCGCAGAAATTCAACATGATAGTAGTTTAGGCGTTCATCAGACGGCCAGTGCTTCAAATATACACCACCTCTCGCAGCACAAATTCTTCGGCGGCGTTTCGGATGTTGCCCATTTCTTGCACCCAACGCCACCAATCTTCGGCTTTGAGCTTTTCGGTGATGCCGCGCTCTTGCTTCATCCGGTCAACGATCGAGTCCATCATTTCGTTTGCCTGTTGGTCGATTTCGCACAGGTGCGGCCAGAGTGAACCGTCCAGAAACATCTGATTGTAGAGCACTTTGTGGTGTTCTTGCAGATAGGTTTTGCGCATTCTGCCGTACTTGCCGAGGGGTTTACTTTTGTTTGTGACTGTCATAAAAAAGACCTCCTTGTATTTGGTGGCTTAATTCTACCAAGCGCAAGGAAATCTGTCGAATGTGTGGATTTTTATCTGAATCTCTTGACAATTGCAGCTGTGCGAAATAGAATGAATATGTACTGATTGCACAGGCGCTTTTTGCTTTTGCGAAGTCCGTTATGAACATCCGCACCATTGTATTTGCCCTGCTGCGGTGAGTTCACCTCGGTAGGGCTTTGTTTGTTTATTCAATGTCGATGGTTTGCCCGCGTTTTTTTATCAGCGATGCTTTCGCATATATTCGATCGTTTTATGCAGCGTATCGATTTGAAAGAGCTGTTCCAAATTGGAGGCAAAATCCAGTCCATAGCGGCTTTGCAATTCAAGCAGCAATGCGTTCAGCCGCGTTTGCTTTTGCTTTGTCGCATCTTCAATGATGTCATCCAATCGGATCTGGCGCTCCCCCTCCCGCGATAACTGATAAATGGAAACGCCGACCAGACGCACCGGCTGCTTTTCCATCTGTTCGAGCAAAGCACTCGCTGTGTCATAAATCGACACCGGTGTATCGGTGTCAAACACACTTTGGGATTTTGAGCGCGATTTCATGTCGGTGTATGTCAGCTTCAGCGTAACCCCTTTTCCGTGCAGACCGACCCGCTTTGCACGGCGGTCCACACAGAGCGCCAAAAGCAAGAGCACATCTTTCAAAAAGTCAAAATCATCAACGTCCGCCTGAAATGTGATCTCACGTCCGATCGATTTCGCATCCTCCGGCCGATAGGGCTTGACTTTGCGATCATCGATTCCGAGCGCAAGCTGGGTGATCCATCTCCCCTGCTTGCCGAGCAAGCGAACGACCTCTTCCCGATGTTCACTGATGTCGCGTACCGTCCGAATCCCGTTGGCATACAATCTTTCTGCGGTCATCGCGCCGACGGTATACAGCACGCGCACGTCGCGGTCGTTGATCAGGTCCACAAAGTCCTTTGGGGACAGAATCTCAAAATAGCCGTTCGGCTTCTTTTCCTCGCTCGCGATCTTCGCGGCTGTTTTGGAATAAGCAACGCCGACGGAGCAGCTCAGCTTCAATTCATCTCGGATTCTGCGCTTGATCTCCAAACCGATGCTTCTCGCGCCGTCAAAATCCTTTGCGCGTTCGGTGACATCAAGATAAGCCTCATCAAATGCGATCGCCTCCAAGGCAGTCGCATAGCTGTTCCAGATCTCATGAAGCCGGTGAGAAATCGCTTTATACTTTTCCATATTCGGGTGCATGTACACGCCATTGGGGCAAAGGCGATAAGCTTCCTTGATGTTCATCGCGGAATGAACGCCGTATTTTCGTGCCTCATAACTGCAGGTCGCGACCACGCCGCGCTCTTGCGGAAGCGATCCGATGATCAGCGGCTTTCCGCGCAGCGTTGGATCATCACGCATTTCAACAGCGGCAAAGAAAGCGTCCATATCTACATGTATGATGATTTGAGACACGATCCTTACCCCTTTTTAATGGATATTACAGCATTTCTTTCTCTTTAAAAACCGCGCCTTCACGGTACGGTTCAAATCCTTATTCCAGCAGCGGCTTCAAATACTGCCCCGTATACGACGCGTCGCACGCCGCAACCTCTTCCGGTGTGCCTACGGCAACAATGGTTCCGCCGCCGTCGCCGCCCTCGGGGCCGAGGTCGATGATGTGATCCGCCGTTTTGATCACATCCAGGTTGTGCTCGATCACCAGCACGGTGTTGCCTGCGTCCACCAGCGCGTGCAGAACGTTGATCAGACGGTGCACATCTGCCGCGTGCAGTCCTGTTGTCGGCTCGTCAAGAATGTACATCGTCTTGCCGGTTGCCTTGCGCGACAGCTCTGTGGAAAGCTTCACACGCTGCGCCTCGCCGCCGGAAAGCGTTGTTGCCGCCTGCCCGATCTTGATGTAGCCCAGCCCGACTTCATAGAGCGTGCGCAGCTTGGCGTGAATTCTCGGAATGCTTTCAAAAAACTGCATTCCCTCCACGACCGTCATTTCCAGCACATCATAGATCGACTTGCCCTTATACTTGACCGAAAGCGTTTCATTGTTATATTTTCTGCCCTTGCAAACCTCACAAGGAACATAGATGTCCGCGAGGAAATGCATTTCAATTTTCACGATGCCGTCGCCCTGGCAGGCTTCGCAGCGCCCGCCCTTGACGTTAAAGGAAAAGCGTCCGGCGTTGTAGCCCTTCATTTTTGCGTCGACCGTGCTGGCGAACAGCTCGCGGATATCGGTGAACACGCCGGTATAGGTTGCGGGATTCGAGCGTGGCGAACGTCCGATCGGCGACTGGTCGATGTTGATCACCTTGTCAAGATGCTGAATACCGGTCATTTTCGTGAATTTCCCGGGGAATTTGCGTGCGCCGTTGAGCTGATTTGCAAGATGCTTGTATAAGATTTCGTTGACCAGCGACGACTTACCCGACCCGGAAACGCCGGTCACGCAGACAAATTTTCCAAGTGGAATCTCAACATCGATGTTTTGAAGGTTATTCTCCTGCGCACCGATGATTTTCAGCTTCTTGCCGTTCCCTTTGCGGCGCGTTTCGGGCACGGGAACTTTTTTCCGGCCGCTGAGATAGGCGCCGGTTTCGGAGCGCTCGCAGGCGATGATGTCATCGATGCTGCCTTGACAGAGCACCTCTCCCCCGCCGATGCCGGCTCCGGGACCGATGTCCACGATGTGATCCGCCTGCCGCATGGTGTCCTCGTCATGCTCCACAACAACAAGCGTGTTTCCGAGATCGCGCAAGTGCTTGAGCGTGTCGATCAGCTTTTGATTGTCGCGCTGATGCAAGCCGATGCTCGGCTCGTCGAGGATGTACAGCACGCCGATCAGCGAGGTGCCGAGCTGCGTTGCAAGGCGAATGCGCTGACTTTCGCCGCCGGAGAGCGTTCCGGCGGAACGTGCAAGTGTGAGATAACCGAGGCCGACGCTTTGCAAAAACGAAAGGCGGTCGCGGATCTCTTTGAGAATGACCTGCGCAATCATATTGTCGCGGTTGGATATTTTTTCGGGAAGTTCGGTGATAAACGCCAGTTCTTTATCAACGGAAAGCTTCGTCAGCGCGTCGATATTTATGCCGCCCACCGTCACGGACAGCGCCTCTTTGGAAAGGCGAGCGCCGCCGCATTCGGGGCAAGGCTCGGTCGTCATCAACTGTTCAATCTCCGCACGGGAGGTTTCGCTTTGCGATTCCTGATAGCGGCGCCGCAGATTGTTGATGACGCCTTCAAAAGTCGTATAATAACTGCCGCCGCCAAAGGATGTCGGCCGCTCCATCTTCATTTTTAGTTCGCCGGTGCCATATAAAATTGCATGCAGAGCCACTTTGCTCATTTTGTCCAACGGCGTGTCAAGCGTAAAGCCGTGACGCTTGCCGAGCGCGTTATAATACATCGCGGCGATGGAGTTGTCGCCGACGTTCGACCAGCCGTAAGCTTTGACTGCACCCTGCCGCAGAGAAAGCGACAAATCGGGCACGACAAGCTTTTCCGAAATTTCCATGAACACGCCGAGACCGCCGCATTTTTTGCACGCGCCGAAGGGGTTGTTGAACGAGAACATCCGCGGCGTCAGTTCATCAAAGCTGATGCCGTGCTCCGGGCAGGCGTAGTTGAGCGAAAACAGCTTTTCACCGTCTTCACCGAAATCAACGATCAGCAGTCCGCCGGAAAGCTTGGTTGCCGTTTCCACTGAATCCGCCAAACGCGAACGAATGGATTCCTTGAGAATCAGACGGTCCACAATGACTTCAATGTTGTGCTTTTTGTTTTTGTCAAGCGTGATTTTTTCCGAAAGATCATAGATGCTGCCGTCAATGCGTACACGGACAAAGCCGGATTTTCGAATCTGCTCCAGCTCTTTGAGATATTGTCCTTTTCTGCCGCGAATGATCGGCGAAAGCAATTGAAAGCGCGTGCCTTCTTTTTCACGGAAAATCTGCTCTACAATCTCGTCCACCGTTTGCGGACGAATCTCCCGGCCGCAGACCGTACAGTGCGGCACGCCGATGCGCGCATAAAGCAAACGCATATAATCGTAAATCTCCGTGATCGTTCCGACTGTGGAACGCGGATTTTTGGACGTTGTTTTTTGGTCGATGGAAATGGCCGGCGAAAGCCCTTCAATATAATCCACATCGGGCTTTTCCATTTGGCCGAGGAACTGACGCGCATAGCTGGAAAGCGATTCCACATAGCGGCGCTGCCCTTCCGCATAGAGCGTATCGAACGCGAGCGACGATTTTCCGGAGCCGGAAAGACCGGTAAAAACGATGAATTTATCGCGCGGAATGGTCAGATCAACGTTTTTTAAATTATGTTCCCTTGCGCCTTTGATGACAATATTCTTTTCAGGCATAACGGTTCCTTTCGTTATTTCATGGATTTAAGCTTTTCAATTTTATCACGCAGATAGGCGGCGTGTTCAAATTCAAGGATCTTAGCCGCTTCGCGCATCTCGGCAGTGAGCTGTTTGATCACCTTTTCGCGCTCCAGCCGGTTCATGCGGCGAAACTGCTTGTCCACATCCTTGACCTTGCTTGAAATTTCAAGCACATTATGAACTTCCTTCACAATCGTTTTCGGCGTGATGCCATGCGCAATATTATAATCATTCTGAATCTTGCGACGGCGATTTGTTTCATAAATTGCGCGCTCCATCGACGGCGTGACTTCGTCGGCATACATGATGACTTCGCCTTGCGCATTGCGCGCTGCACGTCCGATTGTTTGCACCAGGGAGGTTTCGGAACGCAGGAAGCCCTCCTTGTCCGCGTCGAGAATTGCAACAAGACTCACTTCGGGAATGTCAAGGCCCTCGCGCAGAAGGTTGATGCCGACAAGCACATCGATTTCACCGAGCCGCAGATCGCGGATAATTTCCATACGTTCAATGGTATCCACGTCATAGTGCATATAGCGCACCTTGATCTCCAGGTTTTCGAGATATTCCGTCAAGGATTCCGCCATTTTTTTCGTCAGCGTTGTCACCAGTACACGTTCTTTACGCTCGATGCGGATATTGATCTCACTGACAAGATCGTCGATCTGTCCCTCGGTGGGCTTGACTGTGACAAGCGGGTCAAGCAGTCCGGTCGGACGGATGACCTGTTCCACGATCTGGGTGCTCTTATCGCGCTCGAACGGACCCGGCGTTGCGGACACAAAGATTTTTTGACCGACAAGGGAATAAAACTCATCAAATGTCAACGGGCGGTTATCATAGGCGCTCGGCAGACGAAAACCGAAATCGATCAGCGCCTCTTTACGCGAGCGGTCGCCGCCGTACATGGCACGCACCTGCGGCAGCGTGACATGGGATTCATCGACGAACAGCAAAAAATCCTTCGGAAAATAATGCAGTAAAGTGAACGGCATGGAGCCGGCCGGTCTGCCGGACATCACGCGGGAATAGTTTTCGATCCCCTTGCAAAAGCCGGTTTCGCGCAGCATCTCAAGGTCGTAGGTTGTACGCTGTTTGATGCGCTCGGCTTCCAGCAGCTTACCCTCGCGCGTAAATTCCGCTTCGCGCTCCACCATCTCCGCATAGATTTCCTGCAGCGCACGTTCCATCTTATCGGGTGCAACCACATAGTGCGAAGCAGGATAAATTGCAACGTGACTGAGTTCGGTTTTGATTTCTCCCGTGAGCGGATTGATCTCGCAGATGCGGTCCACCTCATCACCGAAAAGCTCAATTCGAATTGCAGTGTCATTGGAATAAACCGGGTAAACCTCAATCACGTCGCCGCGCACACGGAATTTGTTGCGCACAAAGTTGATGTCGTTGCGGTCATACTGCATTGTGACGAGCTTTGTGATGATTTCGTCGCGCCCCTTTTCCATGCCCGGACGCAAGGAGAGCACCATGCTGCGGTAATCAATCGGGTCGCCGAGGGTATAGATGCAAGACACGGAAGCGACAATGATCACATCACGCCGCTCGGAAAGCGCCGAGGTGGCAGAATGGCGCATTTTGTCGATCTCGTCGTTCACGGCGGAATCCTTCTCGATATAGGTATCCGTCGTCGGAATATAAGCTTCGGGCTGGTAATAATCGTAATAGGAGACGAAATACTCCACAGCGTTGTTCGGGAAAAACTCCTTGAACTCGCTGCAAAGTTGAGCCGCAAGCGTTTTGTTATGGGCGAGCACAAGGGTCGGCCGGTTGAGCTTTGCAATGATATTCGCCATGGTGAAGGTTTTGCCGGAACCGGTAACGCCGAGCAGCGTCTGTTCCATTGCGCCGTTTTCAACGCCTTCCACAAGCCGTTCGATCGCCTGCGGCTGATCGCCGGTCGGCTGAAATTTGGAAACCAGTTCAAAATGATCCATGACGAACCTCCAACAAATGTTCTTTCTGTATTATAGCACAGATTTTTTTAAATGAAAAGGGAAAACAAAAACTTTTTTCAAAATGAAAGTCCCCCGAAGCGGAGGACTTGTGTGGTTTAGAAAAACTTTGAAAGAATGCCGTCAAGAAGTGAACTTCCCGTTCCGCCGGATGCAGGTTCGGTCGGCGTTGTGGGGGTCGTTGGTGTTGTCGGCACGGTTGTGCCGCCTGTGGAAGTACCCGTACCGGGAAGCTCCAGATTCATGGAGTCATCCAACACACCTTCTTTTTTCAAAACAGCAAGAACGATCTTCCAGATCAACGTAAAAATCATTGAAAAATCCATAAACTGATACCTCCGCTACTTTTTTCTTTATTATAACAACATCATTTTTAAAAATCAATCTCTTTTTAGAAAATTCTTTAAAATAGCATCACATTGTTTTTCAGCGCGATATCTTCGGTACTCAGCAGCGCGCCGGTGCACGGAAGCGATTTTGCGCGGTAACGATTGGGCTTGACGAATTCACCGGGGACATAATCACGCAAGGCGGTAATGGCGTTGTTCTTTTTGAGCGTAAAGCACGCAACGCCCTGCGTGTCCTTCATCGCCTTCGGGTTGATGAGCGATGTGTCAAGCAGCAGCGAACGGCCGCCGGTGGTTTCGATCACGATCTCCTTATCGGCATTCAACTGCATCATGCAGGCAAGCGGCGATTTGTCGCTGTAGGCCTTAATGAGCTTTTTGCGGTTCGCCTTTGTGGCGTAGGAATTCAAATTCACCTTTGCGGCCTTGCCGTTTTGGAACAGGAACAGCATAAAGCCGGCGTAGGAGGCATCCGTCACCGCACAGAACACCGTCGACTCCCCTTCCTCCATGGTAAGCTTCGAAGGCACATAGTCGCCGAGCACGCTCGCCTTGGTGTCGTTGAAATCGCTCACACGCGCCTTATAGACCTGCATTTTATCGGTGAAGAACAGCAGCTCTTTTGCGTTGCTTGTTTCCATTGTCAAGATCAGTTCATCGCCGTCCTTGAGCTTTTGCTCCGCGCTCATGCGCAGCGACTGCGGCGTAATCTTTTTAAAATAGCCCTCTTTTGTGAAGAAAACGGTCACAGGATAATCCGGTACGGATTTGTCAACGCTTTCCTCTTCTATGGAGGAAACGTCAAGAAGATCGGTGTGGCGCTCCTGTCCGTATTTTTTAGCTACCTGCTGCAGCTCATTCACAATGACCTTGCGCAGCTTTGCTTTGGAGGAAAGCGTATCCTTCATCTCGGCAATGCTCTTTTCAAGGTCCTCAATATCCTGCAGCCGTTTGAGAATATATTGCCGGTTCAAATGGCGAAGCTTGATTTCCGCCACATATTCCGCCTGAATCTCGTCGATGCCGAAGCCAACCATCAGGTTCGGTACAACTTCGCTTTCCTCTTCGGTTTTGCGGATGATCGCGATCGCCTTGTCAATGTCGAGCAGAATCTTTTCAAGACCGCGCAAAAGATGCAGCCGGTCGCTCGCCTTTTGAAGGTCAAAGCTGATGCGGCGATAAACACTCTTTCCGCGGAAACGAATCCATTCGATCAGAATGTCACGCACGCCGAGCACGCGCGGGCTGCCGTCGATGAGCACATTGAAATTGCAGGAAAACGAATCCTCGAGCGGCGTGGATTTATAAAGCTTTTGCATCAGCTTATCCGGGTCTGTGCCGCGTTTGAGATCGATCGTGATTTTAAGACCCTTTTTATCCGTTTCGTCACGGATATCGGAAATCTCCTTGAGTGCGCCGGATTTAATGCGCTCAATGATCTTGTCAATGATCGCCTCACTGGTGGTCGTCGGCGGAATCTGTGTCACATCGATACAGTTGGCGCTTTTATCAAAGCTGTATTTGGAGCGAACCTTGATGGAGCCGCGACCGGTGCGATAGATTTCTTCCATCTGTGCGCGGTCATAAAGGATGGTGCCGCCGCCGATGAAATCCGGGGCGGGCAAAGTGTCGATCACATTGTGATCCTGATCTTTAATAAGCGCGATGGTGGTATCGCACAGTTCGTTCAGATTGAACGAACAGATCGAGGACGCCATACCTACGGCGATGCCGAGACTGACGTTCGCAAGAATGGTCGGAAAGGTCACGGGCAGAAGCACGGGCTCCTTCATCGTGCTGTCATAGTTATCCACAAAATCAACGGTGTTCTTGTCGATCTCGCCGAACAGCTCCTGACAGACAGGTTCCAGCTTCGCCTCTGTATATCGCGGCGCAGCATAATGCATATCGCGCGAATATGCCTTGCCGAAATTACCCTTGGAATCGACAAACGGGCAAAGCAGCGTTTCGTTGCCGCGCGCCAGACGCACCATCGTTTCATAGATCGATGCATCGCCATGCGGATTCAGACGCATCGTTTGTCCCACTATGTTCGCGCTTTTTGTGCGCGCGCCGGAAAGCAGGTTCATCTTATACATCGTATACAGCAGCTTACGGTGGGAGGGTTTAAAGCCGTCGATTTCCGGAATCGCGCGCGAGAGGATGACGCTCATCGCATAGGGCATATAGTTGATTTCCAGCGTGTCGACAATGTTTTGCTCAACGATGTCGCCCGCGCAGGCAATGTGCGTGTTTTTCAGCAGATCTGCGTCGCCGGAAGTCGGTGATTTTTTTCGTTTTGCCATATTGCCCCTCCTCTCAGCTCACGTCGGTCATGTCGATGTAAAGATGACCGTTTTCCGCAATATAGTCTTTTCTGCCCTGCAGATTATCACCGAGCAGCAAATCAAATTTTTCGGCAGTCGCCTGTGCTTCAAAGGGGTCGATCTTGATCAGGCGCCGCGTTTTGGGATTCATGGTTGTCAGATTCAGCATCTCTGCGTCGTTTTCGCCGAGACCCTTGGAGCGCTGCACGGTGTATTTCTTTTTGCCGATCGCTTCGAGCGCCTGCGCTTTTTCCGGCTCGGTATAGGCAAACCAGGTTTCATTGCCGCAGGTGATCTCATACAGCGGAGATTCCGCAATGAATACCTTTCCCGCCTCGATGAGCGTCGGACACAGCCGGTAAAGCATGGTCAGAATCAGCGTGCGGATCTGATAGCCGTCCACATCGGCATCGGTGCAGATGATGATCTTGCTCCAGCGCAGATTGTTCAGATCGAACATCACCATGTTTTTGCCGGCGGCAGCTTTGGTTTTCACCTCAACGCCGCAGCCGAGCACACGGATCAGATCGACGATGATCTCACTCTTGAAAATCTTCTCATATTCGCTTTTTAAACAGTTCAGAATCTTGCCGCGCACCGGGATGAGCGCCTGAAATTCGGAATCGCGAGCCTGTTTGCACGCGCCGAGCGCGGAATCACCCTCCACGATGAAGAGCTCGCGCTCATTAACATCCTTGCTGCGGCAGTCCACGAATTTTTGCACACGGTTGGTCAGATCGCCGGAGGAAGCGAGCGTCTTTTTGATGTTTTGCCGTGTGACCTCCGCTCGCACGCGCGAACGCATGTTGATGAGCACCTGCTCGCAGATCTTGTCTGCTTCCATCTTGTTTTCGATGAAATACACTTCCAGGCTCTGCCGCAGGAAATCGGTCATCGCGGTCTGGATAAATTTGTTTGTGATCGCCTTTTTCGTCTGATTCAAATAGGACGTTTCCGTTGAAAACGAGGAGGAAACCAGCACAAGGCAGTCCGCAACATCCTGAAACTTGATTTTCGGATCGCTCTTGATATACTTGTTGTTCGCCTTCATGTAGTTGTCCAAGAAGTTGGTGAACGCCAAAGAAACCGCTTTATCGGGCGAACCGCCGAATTCCAGCCAGGAAGAGTTGTGATAATATTCCAGCAACTGTTTCTTGTTGGAAAACGTGAAAGCAACGTTCAGCTTCACCTTGTATTCCGGCAAATCTTCGCGGTCCTTACCCTGACGGTCCGCACTCCACGACTGGATGCCGGTCAACGCGTCTTCGCCGACGATTTCACGCACATAGTCAGTGATACCGTTTTCATAAAAGAAATCCTGCTCGTCAAAGCCGCTTTTGGTCTGAACGCGCAGACGAAACAACACCTTCGGATTGACGATTGCCTGACGGCGCACAACCTCGGCATAATAATCCACGGGAATATCGATATCCGTAAACACCTCAAGGTCGGGCTTCCATTTGATGCGCGAGCCGGTGTCGCGTTTGCCGTAAGGTTCTTCCTGCAGACCGCCGACATTTTCGCCCTTTTCAAAATGCAGCGTATATTTTTTCCCGTCGCGGCGGATTTCGGCGTCCATGTATTCACTCGCATACTGTGTGGCGCAAAGGCCCAGACCGTTCAGACCGAGGGAGTATTCATAGCTACCGCCCGCGTTCGTCTGATATTTGCCGCCGGCATACATCTCGCAAAACACAAGCTCCCAGTTGTATTTTCCGTATTTTTCGTTGAAGCCGACCGGAATGCCGCGTCCGAAATCCTGCACCTCCACGCTGCCGTCCAGAAAGCGTGTGACAATGATCTTGTCCCCGTAGCCCTCGCGCGCTTCATCAATGGCGTTGGACAAAATTTCAAACATGGAATGCTCACAGCCCTCAATGCCGTTGGAGCCGAAGATCACCGACGGGCGTTTTCGAACCTTGTCGGCACCTTCCAGCATCTCGATCGACTGATCGCTGTAGCCTTTCTTCGTTGCCATAGTTTTTTCCCCTTCTTATTTATTTAAATCGAAATCGTTGATGAATTTTTCTTTGCAGCACCTTGATATACGCCGTCGCAACGCGTGTGAGACAAAAGTCATAAAGAATGAACACGACGTTGCCCATCGCCAAAAAGATCGGCACAGCATAGCTTGACCATGCCGCATCTGCTTCGAGTCCGAGCACCTGATTCAGCGGCATACCGAACACTTTCACAAGCAAAGCATAAGCGGCAACGACCGACAGATTGAACACAAGAAACTTCAGCAAATATTCAACTACGCGCGGCAGTTTACTTTCGAAAATCGCTTTCAAGATAGCGTAATAGCCGAAAAATGCCACATACATGACAACGGCTTCTTTGTTCGGGATCAGCAGCAGTCCGATCGCCGCAGAAGCCGCATAAACGCCGAACGCCCAGGCGCGTCCGAGCTCGATCACGCAAAACAGCGTCAGAATCCCGGCGATGGCGGGCAGCGCATAGACAAAGACTTCAAACGCGGTCGGCAGCATCAAAACAACCGAAAGCGCAACCGCCATGCCGCCCAGCGCAGTTTTTGAGGCAGTACTCATGGTTTTCATAAATCACCTCAGCAGCACGGGATCAGGTCGCCGCCCATGCATTCACAGCAGCAATCGGCACACAAAAGCCCTTGGCAAACGCTGCAAACATCGGTACCGCCGCGGGTGCGTTCGCCGGTACGGAAGCCGCCGGTGCGCTGGTTGCGGATGCTTTCGTACATATGCTTATAGTCCGCATTGTTCGGGTTCATATTGTAGGCAGTCGTAAAATAGGTGTACGCCTGGTCGAGCCAGCCGCGCTGATAATTACACTGTCCTTTTAAGAAATACCACTCCGCGTCGCGTGCGGCAGGATCCATCTGTTCAAGGATGGATTCCGCTTCATCGATGCGACCGAGCGAAACAAACGAGCGCACGGTGCTGTAATCGTTGATCGTGCCGGACGTCTGATACGCGCGGCTCTGATAGCTGCCCTGCGCCGAAGTGCCGGAAATGATCGCGTCATACGCCTCATTGACTTCCTGCATCTTTTCGTTCGCAACATCAGCAAGCGGACTGCCGCTGTATTGATCAGGATGATACTTTTTTGCAAGCGCGCGGTAAGCGGCTTTGATTTCGTCCTGCGTTGCACTGCGCGGTACGCCGAGCACTTCATAAGGATCTCTCATCTGTTTCGTCTCCTTTCAGCAGCCTTGCTGTGGTTTGAGAAAGACCGCCGGTCAATATGTTTTCAATGATAGGCGTCATGATTTTGCAGTTGGTTTGATCAAACGAATCAAGCGCTAAGCCGATGCTTGCGTTGAGCGTTTCAAGAATCGCGTTTTTTTGCGGTTCGCTGAGGGTTGCATCGGTCAGCGCAAAAGAACAAGCAAACACATTGTATCTGCCGCGGCGCAAATCTTTTTTAAGATCGTCCACCGCGTCCGCAAGATACACCCACCGCCCGACGGCATAGCCGAAGCGGTAAAGCGCGCGGTTTTCATCATCGGTTTCAAATGCAAACAGCTTACCGAGCGCATCAGCGCAGGCGTGCGCCGCTTTGTCGAAGCTTGCGACGCCCTCTTTTTCGGCGGCCGCCTGAGCAGCCATCGCTTGTCCGAGCAACACGTCCACGTTCGAAAAGCGCTTTTTCGCCTTTTTGCGCCAAAGTGCGGCAACAGGCAAAAGCAGCAGCATGAGCAGCCGTCGGAAAAAGCCTTCGTCCGAAAGGTCATCGCGCACCTTATAGTAAAACATCAACACGGCGGCTGCGCAAACAAAATCGAACGCCTCTTCGCCGTTGGTGCAATAGCTGCAGCGCTTTGCCGGATTGAACGGACACCGTCCCGGTCGAAACGACGGAAGGATCTGCGCTTGAGAAAAGCGAACGATTGCCAAAAAGGTGGCGTCATAGCTCAGAATCAGTCTGGACAGCACACCGTACCGTTTTGACAGCGCGCGGCACAGCGAACAGTACATGCCGCGATAAGCTTCGAACTCCCTGACTTTCAGCTCGCCCTTGTCAACGCGCACATAACCGAACATCCGACCGCCTCCTCACAACTATATAGACACATATGTTTTTATATTATATACTATATTTTGAGTTTTGTAAAGAATTTTATAGCCGAGACTTAAAAAATAGTTTATGTTTTTCTGCGGGGTTGATTCTTTGCGCAAAATGGTTTATAATGAAGCAGTGAAATTTAAGGAGGCGATTTCTATGGCCATCATTCAAAGAGAAGCATATTTTCTCTCTTCCACCGGAGTCAATCGCATCAGATGCAACATTTGGGAAGACGACGCTGTTGAGAAAAAAGGCATTTTCCAGATCGCGCACGGCGTCAGCGAGCACATTGACCGCTATGACGATTTTGCCCGTTTTCTGGCGCGAAACGGTTATGTGGTTTGCGGCAACGACCACCTGGGGCACGGCAAAAGTGTCGATACGCCGGAGGATATCGGCTTTTTTGCCGAAGAAGACGGCGATTTGCGTATGGTCGATGACATGCACATTCTCACAATGATCATGAAAAAGCGTTATCCGAATCTCCCCTACATTCTCTTCGGCCACAGCATGGGCTCCTTCTGCGCGCGCGCGTATGCCGCAGCATTCGGCTATGAGCTGAACGGTTTGATCCTTTGCGGCACCGGCGAGTTTCCGGCGTCCGTTGTTGTGCTGGAGGAACCGATCCGCTTTCTTTGCAAAAAGCTCGGACCGCGCACGCAAGTCAGCAACGCGCTGTTCGATAAGATCAGCACCATCGGCATCCGCGACAAAAAGAGCGACAAGGACTGGCTTTCTGTCAACCCCGACAACGTACAGGCTTATTTGGAAGACCCCCTCTGCGGCACAGAGCTGAAGCTCGGCGGCATCCGCGATTTGATCTCCTTAGCCAATACCGCCTGCTCCACCGACTGGCCGTATCTCGTACCGATCGATCTGCCGATTTTGCTCATCTCCGGCGCAAAAGATCCGGTTGGTCTGAACGGCAAGGGCGTGATCGCTGTTTGTGATAACCTCGAAGAAGCCGGTATCCGCCCGCAGGTGATTCTTTATCCGGGAATGCGGCATGAAATTTTAAACGAGACCGAACACGAAAAGGTGTATGAAGATGTGCTGACGTGGCTCGGCGGGGTCGTTGATATGTAAATATCAGAGGCATATAAAAAAGATGGCAGCGATGAAACTGCCATCTTTCTTCATTTTATCTTAGCCCATGTTGATATCCGTGCGGCGAATGAACGCAAAGATTCTATGGAAGAACGCTATGATACGCTGGAAGAAGCTGTCGCCATGCTTCTTGCCGCAGAATTTGCAAAGCTCCGACTCCGAAACAAGATTGTTCACATAGCAAGCCGGACGAATGCCGACATAATTCAGATCGACCGTTGCGGATTCATTCTCTACCTTGCCGTCATAGGAAACGCACATCGCCTTGGCGCTGTTGGAATCGCTGTCGCGCAGCCACCACGGAGCAAAGTTCGCGTTGCGGCTGTCTGTGCTCTTGTAAAGCCCCTGACATTTTGCGTAATCGGTGCCGGATGCCTTTCGAGCGCCGTCACGCACGTTGGCTTTTCCGAAGCCGTAGTTTTCGTTGGAAACATCAGATATCGAGGGCAGGAACACACGCTCAGAGGCGGTCGTTCCATCGTTAAACGAGATCAGCGTTGTCGGAATGCTCGACTGCTGCGCTCTGGTGAAGGCCGTATCAAAGAAATCGCGGATGATCCATTTATGAATTGTTGAATTCTTATAATCGTTTGCAAGATTCTTCGCGGTGGAATCGGAAAAATACTTGCCGCCGGAAGCAAAAACAACAGATGCATACGGCTGCGCGTCAATGATGCTGTCGCAAAGGATCAGTCCGGTCGACGGATTGATCACACGCCATTTCAGCGGTTCATAATGGAAGAAGTAGACCTGATCTGGATTGTAGTTGTTGTCATCCTGATAGGTTCTCAGCTTGTCATTGCCGGCGGTATAACCGACATAATACGGACGATAGGAGGTAAAACGTACTGCGCGATAGGTCTCGGTGCCATGTGTAAAATCGTAATACATCATGTAATCGCTGCTCGTCATCAAGCCGTCATAGCGGTCGCCTGTGCCGCCGGAATAACCGTAGCTTTTCCAAATCGTCGGCGCAAGCGGAACATAGGCAGCATCCGGCGTAAAGGAAGCGTTCACGCTTTCGTCAATCGCAGCAACTGCCGCCATGGCGTTTTGCAGCGCTTCTTCCAACTGCGCAATCGCTTCGTTGAGCTGGGTGTAGGTCGCGTCCGCATAGGCACGCACGGACTGCGCCTGCTGAAGCTGACTGTAAAAGGTATCCGAGATCTCCGTCAAGGAAGGATTGCCTTTGATCAGATCATAGTAGATATTCGCGTTGTTGTACTTCGCGTTCAGCACAGTTCTCGCATTGTCAGCCGCGCGTTGAACGGCTGCCGCCTGCGCGTTTTCCAAAATGCCCAGGAACTGCTCGGAACGCACGCTGTCGGTGATGAGCGTCTGCGGATATCTGCCGTATTCCACAATATCGCCGACATTATAAGCGCTTACAAGACTGACAGGAATGACCGAAAACACCAGAAGGCAGGCAAGGATCAGGCCAAGCGTTTTTTTCAAATGCTGCATAACTAACACTCCTTTGATAAGGTTCTATTTATTTGCTGTCCCGTTCCCGAATCACAAAGCGAACCGGCGTACCCTCCAAACCAAACACTTCACGAATTTGGTTTTCAATGTAACGCTGGTAACTGTAATGGAACAGATCAGCACGATTGACAAAGCAAACGAATGTCGGCGGACGGGTGGACGCCTGTGTGATATAGTAGATTTTCAGGCGGCGGCCTTTATCCGTCGGCGGCTGCACGCGGGTCGTTGCAGCGGCAAGGACGTCATTGAGCTTTCCGGTCGAGATGCGCATCGCGTTTTGCTCATCGCAAAAGCGAATCAGCTCAAACAAACGATCCAAGCGTTGACCGGTTTTTGCGGAGATGAAAATGATCGGCGCATAAGACATGAACGAAAAATCATTCATCAGCTTTTTGCGGTAGCTGTCCATAGTACGTCCGTCTTTTTCAACGGCGTCCCATTTGTTCACAGCGATAATGCACGCTTTTCCCTGTTCATGCGCAAGACCGGCCACCTTGGAATCCTGTTCGGTGAAGCCCTCCACGGCGTCGATCATGATAACGCACACGTCTGCGCGTTCAATCGCCATTTTTGCGCGGATCACGCTGTATTTTTCAAGCTGATCCTCCACCTTGCTCTTGCGGCGCAAACCGGCTGTATCGATCAGCAAAAACCTGCCGAACTGATTCTCAATCATCGTATCCGTCGCGTCGCGTGTGGTTCCGGCAATGTCGGAAACAATGGTGCGTTCTTCGCCGGAGATGGCGTTGACCAGCGAGGATTTGCCGACGTTCGGCTTGCCGATCACGGCAACCGAGATCACACCGTCCTCTTCCTCCTGTTCGCCGGCATCGGGCAAATGCTCCAAAACGGCATCCAGCAAATCGCCGGTGCCGTGGCCGTGCACGGCGGAAACGGCGATGGGGTCGCCGAGGCCGAGATTGTAGAATTCATAAAACGCAAGCGGCGCCTCCCCGATCGTGTCGCATTTGTTCACGCAAAGCACGATCGGCTTGCCGCTTTTTTGCAGCATAGCGGCAACATCAGCGTCGGTGGCAACCACGCCGGAGCGCACATCGGTCACAAGGATGATGACCTCGGCGCTTTCAATCGCAAGCTGCGCCTGTCTGCGCATCTGCTTCAGAATAATATCATCCGATTGCGGCTCGATACCGCCGGTATCCACCAGAAGGAAGTGGCGGTTCAGCCATTCACAGTCGCCGAAAATGCGGTCGCGCGTTACGCCCGGAGAGTCATCCACGATGGAAAGCCGTTTTCCGATCAGCTTATTGAACAACGTGGATTTCCCGGTATTGGGACGGCCGACAATGGCAACAACGGGTTTCGACATCAAAACCCTCCTTTATGTTTGATTCAAAATACAGCGCAGAAGGGATGCGCCGTTGTTTTCGGTGACCTGAATTTGCACATGCAACGCTTTTTCCACATCCGAAACCGTCAGGTCATCCAAAAAGATCTCTTCGTCGCTTTTCAGCATGACAGATGGCAAAAGGAGCCGTCCGTGCAGATCTTTGTCTTTGAGCTGCGCGATCAGATCCTGCGCAGTGATCAGTCCGGCAACCGTGACACTGTGACCGAAAAAATCGTTTTCGATCGCGTAAACGTCGATGGTCGCTTTCGGAAAACGCGCAAGTAAAGCGTCACGAAACGAGCAGAGCAGCGGATAGGCCGCAACGCCCGTTGCAAGCGACACGAAAAACGGCGTGTCGGACGAAAGCGTGCAATCGTCCAGTGCGTCCAGAAACTCACTTTCCAGATTTTTCCAAAGCCCGACGCCGTTTTCAAGCTGCGGGAAATCCTCATAGTAGGAAAGCTCCGGCAGCGGCAGACCGGCGTTCAAATAAAACTCGTCCGCGCAATAGGCAACGCGTCTGCCATAGCGTTTCAGACACTTTTCGCCGAACGCATCCATGATCTCAATCACAGCGCGCGCGCTGTCTTTGCCGTAGGGTTCAAGGTGCGGCAGATGCTCGCGAAACCTTGTCAGCCCCACAGGTACTGCGGCAATGCTTTGCAAAGACGGCAGCAGCTTTTCCAGCTCGCGCAAAGAATGTTCCAATTCCTGTCCGTCATTGATCCCGGGACAAAGCACAAGCTGTGTGTTCAATTCGATCCCGGCCTGCGCCAAGCGCGGCAGGATTTTCAGGCACTCCCCTGCGTTTTGGTTTTTCATCATTTCCACACGCAGGGTCGGGTTCATTGTATGAACCGATACATTCACAGGCGAAATGTGCATATCAATGATGCGCTGCACCTCGCGCTCGGAAAGATTCGTCAGTGTCACATAATTGCCGAACAAAAACGACAGGCGCGTGTCGTCGTCTTTGAAGTAAAGTGTTTTGCGCATTCCCTTCGGCATCTGATGCACAAAGCAAAAAATACAGTTATTACTGCACGCATGCTGCTTGTCCATCAGGTAGGTTTCAAACGAAAGCCCGATGTCATCGAAGGCGTCTTTTTTCAGTGTAACCTTTTTTGCTTTTCCGTGCCGGTCAAGGTACGCGAGATGGAGCTTCTGTTCCTGCAGATAGAATTGATAATCAAGCACGTCGTTGATCTCATGCCCGTTGATCGAAATCAAGGTGTCTCCGGCGTGCAGTCCCTTTTTTGCGCAAAGAGACGCGGCATCGACCTCTGAGATGATGACGCTCACGCCGGAACCCCCTTCAAGTGTTATTTCAAAGCAATCGCTTTCTTCGCCTTTTCGGCGATGTGCGCCGCATCGAGTCCGAAAATATGCAGCAGTTCAACGGCGGGACCGGATTTGCCGAACGTATCTTCAACGCCGAGACGCAGCACCGGCACCGGGCAGGCTTCGCTGAGCACTTCGCACACAGCACCGCCGAGACCGCCGATCACGGAATGCTCTTCCGCTGTGACGATGGCGCCGGTTTCCTTTGCGGCTTTCACAAGAATGTCCTTGTCGATCGGCTTGATCGTGTGAATGTTGATCACACGCGCGTCGATGCCGTCGTTTTTGAGCAGTTCGGCAGCCTCAAGCGCTTCGGCGACCATCAGACCGGACGCAACAATCGTAACATCCTTGCCGTCCTTCAAGGTGACACCCTTGCCGAGCTCAAATTTATAATCCTCACTGTTGACACGCGGCACAGCCAGACGGCCGAAACGCATATACACCGGACCCGGATGATCCGCAGCGGCCAGCACAGCCTGTTCTGCTTCCACATCGTCGGCGGGGTTGATGATCGTCATATTCGGGATCGTGCGCATCAGCGCGATATCCTCGCAGCACTGGTGGCTCGCGCCGTCTTCGCCGACGGAGATGCCTGCGTGGGTTGCGCCGATCTTGACGTTGAGGTTCGGATACGCGATGGAGTTGCGCACCTGCTCAAAGGCTCTGCCGGCCGAGAACATGGCAAAGGAAGAAGCGAAAACGGTGTAGCCCGTTGTTGCAAGTCCGGCGGCGACGCCCATCATATTGCTTTCGGCGATACCGCAGTCGATGAATTTATCGGGATATTCCTTTTTGAAAACGCCCGTTTTTGTCGCCTTTGCAAGGTCGGCATCAAGCACAAGGATATCGTCGCGTGCGCCGAGCTTTTTCAGCGCGTTTCCGTATGCGTCTCTGGTTGCACATTTAATCACATCAGCCATAATTACGCCTCCAATTCTGCGAGCGCGGCATTCAGCTCCGCCATCGCGATGTCATACTGTTCGGCATTCGGCGCGCTGCCGTGCCATTCACATTTGTCTTCCATATAGGAAACGCCTTTGCCCTTGACGCAGGACGCAAGAATGCAGGTCGGCTTGCCTTTGCACGCCTTCGCAGCTTTGAACGCTTGATCGATCTCATCGAGATCGTGGCCGTTGATGGAAATCACGTTCCAGCCGAACGCTTCAAATTTTTTGTCGATCGGGCACGGGGAGTTGACGTCATCCAAAACGCCGTCAATTTGCAAATTGTTCCAGTCAACGATTGCAACAAGATTGTCCAGCTTGCGGTTGCCGGCAAGCATCGCAGCTTCCCAAACCTGACCTTCTTCGATCTCACCGTCGCCGAGAATGGTGTAAACACGAAAGTCCTTGCCCTTGAGCTTTCCGGCAAGCGCCATACCCACAGCGGCGGAAATGCCCTGACCGAGCGATCCTGTGCTCATGTCAACGCCGGGGGTATAGATCATGCTCGGGTGGCCCTGCAGGATGGAATCAGGTTTCCGCAGGGTTTTGATCAGATCCCACGAGAAGAAGCCCTTGAGCGCCAGCGCAGCATAAAGTGCGGGCGCGGTGTGACCCTTGGAAAGCACAAAACGGTCGCGGTCGTCCCAATTCGGGTCTTGCGGGTTCACGCGCATCTCTTCAAAATAGAGATAGCTCAGCAGATCGGCAATGGAAAGAGAGCCGCCGGGATGGCCGCTTTTTGCGTTATGCGTACCCTCAATCACGCCCATGCGTATTTTACAAGCAATTTTTGCAAGTTCCAGTTTCTTCATGTTGTCCATGATTGCCTCCTTAAAGAATGGTTTATATCTGATTTGCATGATGTGCAATGATATACTCGATCAGATCGGCGACAGCACCGCGATTGCAATGGCAGGTCACGAGCTTTGCGATCTCTTTCATGCCGCGCGGCGCCTGTCCGCAGCAAGCGGGCAAGCCGACGGCTTTCAGCATTTCATAATCGTTAAAATAATCTCCGATGGCGGCTGTATGTTCCTGATCGATGCCAAGATACTGCGCAACCTTCATCACGGCTACGCCCTTGTTAGTGCCCTTGGCAACAACCTCAAACGAAGCGACCGACGAGCGCATCAAATTACTGCGGTCACCGTTGTTACAAGCTGTCACATAATGATCGACTTTATCAATCACATGGGGAAGCCCTGTAAAGATGACCTTGCACCAGTCCCCTGTCGGCACCTCGTCCACATTGCGGTACTTCACCTGCCGCAGCTTGCTGGAATCGGCCAGCATCTTCGCGGCAAGATCCGGACGCACCAGACGGCATTCATCCGTTGTGATGATCTGCAGCTTTGCGTGCGGAAACTTTTTTGCCGCCGAAAGGATCTGCGCTGTATATTTTTCGTCGATGTACTGCACCCAAAGGATCTTTTCCTGCTGATAATCGTAGATCCCTGCGCCGTTGCCGAAGGCGGCAAGACCGCTGTTAAGATGCAGCTTTTCAAAATGAGCGCGCATGGACTCGATCGTTCTGCCGGAAGCGAGCATGAAATGTCCGCCATAATCATAAACGAACTTGCGGATCGCTTCTTCGTTGCGCTTCGGGAGCGTGCGCACTTTTGTGTTTAATGTGCCGTCAATGTCCGAGGCAATCAGCCACCCGGATAACGGTTTATTCTCCATGGGATATACTCCTTAAAAAAGAGGTAAAATAGTCCGGCAGTTCCGACGTCACCTCAATATACTGCCTGGAACGGGGATGCTTAAAGCCGATCAGTCCGGCGTGCAGGCACTGCCCGCCAAGCGATGTGATGACTTTTTTTGGCCCGTAAACAGGATCGCCTGCCACAGGATGGCCGAGGTAGGCCATGTGCACGCGAATCTGATGGGTGCGTCCGGTTTCCAGACGCACGCGCAAATGAGAAAAATCACGGTATGACGCGATGACCTCGTAATGCGTGATCGCATTTTTACTGTTCTTTTGCGTCACAGCCATTTTTTTGCGGTCGGTCGGATGCCGTCCGATGGGCGCGTCAACCGTGCCGTGATCGGCGTTCATGTGACCGTAAACAACCGTTTGATATTCACGTGAAAACGAATGCGCTTTGATCTGCTCCGCAAGCGAAAGATGGGCAAAATCGTTTTTTGCAACGATCAGCAGTCCGCTGGTGTCCTTGTCGATCCTGTGCACGATTCCGGGACGGATCACGCCGTTGATGCCGGAAAGCGAGCCTTTGCAGTGATACAGCAGCGCATTGACCAGCGTGCCGTCAAAATTTCCGGCGGCAGGATGCACGACCATCCCCTTGGGCTTGTTGACCACAAGCAGATCATCGTCCTCATAGCGGACGTCCAGCGGAATGTTTTCCGGCAAAACGTCAAGCTCCTTCGCTTTGGGGATCACAACGGAAATGCGGTCGCCCAGCTTTGCTTTGTAGTTTTTGGAAACGGGTTTGCCGTCGATCGTTACAGCGCCGTCAAAAAGAAGCTTTTGCGCCGCCGAGCGTGTGAGCTCGCCGGAAAACGCGGAAAGCAGCTTGTCAATACGCTCGCCCTGCGTCTCTTCGTTCACACAGATCAGAAATGCGTCAACCATTGCCGGACGCCTTCTTTCGCTTTTGTTCGCGCAAAATCATGACAAGCTCATAAATCAAAATGGTAAATGCGCCGACGGTGATCAGACTGTCTGCAAAATTGAACACATAAAATCGAACGAACAGCACTTCAATATAATCGATCACAAAGCCGCGGAAAAAGCGGTCGATGATGTTGCCGAGTCCGCCGGAAAGCACCGCAACAAACGCGCAATAAAGAATGCGGGATTGAATCTTTTTTGAAAAGATCACATAGACCAGTGCAAGCACGAGCAAGGCGGCAAAGATGCCGAGCAGAACGGTTTTACCTTGCAGCATTCCCATCATGGCGCCGTTGTTTTCCACATAATGAAGCTGCAAAACACCGGGAATGAGCATTTTTGTTCCCACGGGCTTCAGATAGAGATCTACCCAGTATTTGAACAATTGGTCAAGTCCGGTCAGAACAGCAACAACAAGAATGGTCAGAAAAGAAATCATGAATCCTCTTCGTCAAAAATGTCAAAATTCTGTGTCAGCTTGAATTTCAGCGGCTGCGGCTCGTCCGTCACATCCGTTTCATCAAAAGCGGCAGCGGCGGAATCGCTTTCTGCTTTGTCAAGAGAAACATCCTCCACATCTTCCTCTGCGGGAACCTGATCGAAAAGAGAGGTTGTAAACAGATCGCGGTTCGGCGCAACGAACGGATGATATACCGGCATCTCTTCCGCTTGTCGCGGTTGCGCCTGTTCGGGCGCAGCGGCTTGCTCTTCTTGCGCTTCGGCAGCTTCGGCTTCGTCAATTTCAACAACTTCGCCGTCTGCTTCTTCTTCGGGCAGATCAACCACGGGCGTGAGTTCTTCCGACAGCGCGGCGCGATCCTTTTCCACACTCATATCAAAGGTTTCAAACAGAGAGTTGAGGTCAAAGCTCGGCGCCTGTGCACTCTGTGCTTCCACTGTGGGAAGCTCGGCGCTCTTTGCGGTTTCGATCTGAGCGGCGGCCTCATCGTTAAGCTTGATCGCCTGCACCATCGGCAGAAGCTGACCGAGGGAGGCAAGCGCGCTTTGCTTGAACAGCGCGATTGCGTTCTGCGTGGTCTGCATATCGACCTTGGCCTGCGCAATGATCTCGTCCGCCTTCTGCTGTGCGGCCTGTGCGTCTTTATATGCGGCGGCAACAAGGTTCGCGGCCTTTTCGTTTGCGTCGGCTATGATCGCAGCGGCCTGCGCGTTGACCTGCGCCACATAGTCGCGGCTCTGCGCTTCCGCTTCATTCAAAATGCGCTGCAGCTCTGTTTCAGCTTTGCGGAAATAAGCGTCCGCCGTTTCTTTTTTCTCTTTGGCATAGCTTTCGGCTTCTTCTCTTTTTTCATCCAAAAGCGCCTGTGCCTGTGCCTGCGCGTCCGCAAGAAGCGCATCCGCCTTTGCGTTGGCGGTCTCAAGTGTCTGATCGGCAACGGCCTGCGCCTTCACAAGCGCGGTTGCAATCGCGTTTTTTCCCTCGTTGTATTCTTCCACAACGGAAGTCAGCGAGGAAAACTTCTTTTTCATGTTGTTATTCTCGTTAAACAGTTCGCTGTAATTCTCATACAGGCGCTCCATGAAAGCGTCCACTTCCTGCGCTCTGTATGCGCCGCGTCCGACCTGCGGGAAAGACTGTGCTCTGATCTGATTTGGTGATAACATTATGATCGCCTCCAACGTCCTTTATAAATAATCAATAATCAACCTGGCTGAAAAAATCGCCTGAAAGCTCCGCTGCTTCGGGAACGATCAGATAAATATGTTCGGCAATACTCTCGATGATCGAGTTGCAGACATATTTTACGCCATCAAGGAAATCGAGCACACGGCGCTCTTCGGCTACGGAGATTTTGCTCATGTCGCAGATGACCACGATGCCGCGGTCGATCATGCTGTCTGCAACATTTCGCGCGTCGTCCGTATCGTTGAGCACAAACAGGGAAATTTTAAGCTTGGAACTCTTTTTCATATCAGGCATGGCATAAATATTAGCGTTGTTCTTTTTGGATGATTTGAATTTGGAGCCGCCCGACGTTTTCGGCGGCTGTTGCTGCTGCGCGGAATACTGGGTTCCGTAAGGAACATAATCCGGCGTCTGATATTCCGGTGCGGGGGTATACTTTTTCGGTTCGGGATCAGACGCGGGCGTTTCCTCTTCCATCATCGGCTCGTCGTCCTCTTCGTATTCATCGTCGCCGTAGTAGTCGTTGTCATTTTCAAACGTGACAACATTTTTGATTCCGCTGCGAATCTTTGAGAAAAAACTGTCCTTCATTTTGCCGTCCTCCGTTGTTTAATATAATCTCGGTCCAAAGATGGAAGAACCAACGCGCACCATCGTCGCACCGTGTAAAATTGCAAGCTTATAGTCCGAAGACATACCCATGGATAAAATGTCCATATTTATATTATCCATCTTTTTCGCCTGAATGTCAACAAACATTTCACGCATTTTTTCAAAATATTGCAAAAGAATGGGTTCTTCACAGATCGGCGGGATCGCCATGAGCCCTTTGACCTTCACACGAGGAAGCTGCGCCATCTCTTCCAGCAGCGCAGACACGTCCTGCATGGGGATGCCCGTCTTGCTTTCTTCATCGCCGACATTGACTTCAATCAGACACTGTATGTCCTTTTCAATCTTTTCCGCCTGTTTTGCAATTTCACGCGCAAGCTTAATACTGTCGACCGACTGGATGGTGGAAACGTGCGGAAGAATCTGCCTGACCTTATTGGTCTGCAAATGTCCGATCAAATGCACGTCCACGCCTTCCAGATTCAGAAACGGCTCTTTTGAAAGCAGCTCCTGCACCTTGTTTTCCCCGATCAGATCCACACCGCAGGAAAGCGCATGATTAATGAAGATGGGCTCCACGGTTTTTGTCACAGCCATCAGATGAATCTCATCCGGTGTTCTGCCGCTTTTTTTTGCAGCGTCGGCAATTTCGGAACGAATAAACGCGAGATTCGCTTCGATCGTATCAAATCTTTGTTCAACTGATAACTTTTCCGTCATACAAATTCTTTCCTTTCACAATCAGTTGGTCATAGTTTTCAATCTGCTGCATTGCGGGCGTCTGTTCGGTATCCACTTCGCCGTTTTCAAGATAATACACTGCAGGCGCGGCGATCACATAACCGTTGCCGTGATACAAAATACGGATCGGCTTAAACTGTACACGCTTGCCGGCCAGCACATAGACGCCGGTCAGACCGTCATCGTTTTTGCGCAGCAGCTCGTTGCTGATGCGGAAGCCTTCATAGGTATTGATCGTAATCTCCGCCGTTTCAAGGCGCAGCGCCGAAATCGCTTCGTTCATTTGCGTGCACTGGAAGATCACCGCGACCGTGTTGTCGGTCCGTTCGCTGACAGCGTGGACCTGCATCGGAATGTCAAAGAGGTTTTCTTTCGGAAAATCAACCGTGACCTCATGGCCTTTTTTCAAGTTGGACGCATCGGTCAAGGTCATGTTGCAAACAAAAAACCACGTGTTCTGTCCGATGATCTTTCCGACCGCAGATTCCGGCACGACCGGCTCGCTTTTCAAAAGGTTTTCGATCTCGCTAATCTTGATCTTTCCGTTTACAAGCGACTGATAATCATACGCGCCTTCATAGCCGTCGATCCGGCTGATAAAATAACCGGCATAGGGAGATGTGACAAAGGATTTTGTGTTGATCTTCTTTTCGATCTGCGCCTTCTTTTGGGCGTATTTTTCGATCCTTGACGCAACCTTCAGATTGCCGCCGGCAGCCAGCAGCCGCGTTGTGATTTTTACGGTGAGCCTGCTTTGCGCGGCGTCAAGGCCGCTGTAGTTGCCGCTTTCCACCTGTTCCAGATAATTGTTCCATGCGTTTGAAATATCCGTGTTCAGCGTCGCCGCATTCACAAGGGTCGGATTTTCCAAATTTTGCAGTTGTTCAAGATCGTTGATCTTTTTTTCATAAGCGCGCGCACGCGTGTAGAGCTGCGCTTGTTCCTGTGTATCAAACTGCACCGCAATGGGATCGCCGACGGCAACGGATGCGCTGTCGCTGACGGTCGGAATGTAAACCTTATCGGAGCGAAGGGAAAGAATTGAGATGTTTTTTCCGTTTTGCGTTCGGTTTTCATCGCGCACAGCAAAGCCCTGCACGGAAACGATCTGATGATCTTTTACCGGGTACAGCTTTTCCGTCTGCACCGGTCCGGTATATCCAAAATATAGATCCTGCGCAATATATGCCAAAACAACCACAGCAAAAATGATCAAAATGATCTTTACGGTTCTTTTGTCTTTGTTCGGAATCATAGTTTTTCTCCTAAAAATAATTGACTTTGTCTTTTTGCCGCAAGGAACAACTCTTCCGGGGAGAGAGTATCGATTTCAAGTCTGATATAGTCCGCGCTCTTTCTGAACCAGGTCAACTGCCGCTTGCAATATCGGCGCGTTTCCATTTTCAGCTTTTCCACCGCCTGCTCCAATGTGCATTCGCCGTTCAGATAAGGATACAGCTCCTTATAGCCGATCACCTGCTTGGACGTTGCGGCATTTTTCAAAGCAAAGAATGTCTTTGCTTCTTCGAGCAGGCCGTCTGAGAGCATTTGATCCACGCGGCGGTTGATCCGCTCGTAAAGCACCTGCCGGTCCTTTGCGCAAAGCAGGAATTTACAAAACGCATAAGGGCTTTCCTGCGTATGGGAAAGCTCGCGCTGCTTGGACATCGTCATGCCGGTCGCTTCATATAATTCCAGCGCGCGCAAGATGCGCTTGGTGTCGTTGATATGCAGCATTTTTGCAGTTTCGGGGTCGATTTTACGCAGCCGTTCCAGCATTGCCTGCGCGCCTTCTTCGGCAAGCTGCGCTTCGAGCGTTTTGCGCCGCGGTGTTCCGGAACCGTCAAGATACTGCGTGTTGTTGACAACGGCGTCAATATAAAGGCCGGTTCCACCCAAAAGGATCGGTACTTTTCCCCGGGAAAGAATATCCTTGATGCACTGAAAAGCCAGGGCTTGATATTTTGCAACGCTGAACGGCGCATCGGGCGACAAAAAACCCATCAGATGGTGCGCGACGCCCTCTTTTTCCGCCTCTGTCGGCTGCGCGGTTGCAATCGGCATACCGCGATAGACCTGCATGGAATCGGCCGAGACGATTTCTCCGTCCAGCGCTTTGGCAAGCCGCACACCAAGCGATGTTTTACCGCTGGCAGTCGGACCCGCAACAACCAGAACCTTGCCTTTCATGTGCGTCCTTTCCTTGTCTTTTTTTTATTGAATTCTGCCGAACTGCTTTTCCAGCTCATAGCGGCTCATTTCGATCACGACGGGCCGTCCGTGCGGACAAAAGCGCACATCCTCGTGATAAAGCACCCGTTCGGCAAGCGCAAGCAGCTCCGCGCTGTCGTTGCGGTTACCGGCTTTGATGGCGGCCTTGCAGGCGGTCGTGGCAATCATGCGGTCGATCCGTTCGCTTTGTACGTCGGATTTTGACTGCATCAGGTTTTCCGTAATTTCCAGCACAAGATCCTGCACGTCCGCCGGGTCGATCATCATTGGGCATTCGCGCACAACGACCGTGTCGCTGCCGAAATCTTCAAGTGTAAAGCCGCACGCGGCAAACGCATCGAGGTTTTCAAGAATGGCGGCGTATTCGGCTTTGCTCACAAGCAGTGTCACAGGCGAAAGCAGCACCTGCTTTCCCTTTTCACCGGACTGCGCTTTTAAGCGGTTGAAAATCACCCGCTCGTGCGCGGCGTGTTTATCGATCAGGCAAAGCTTGCCGTCGAATTCACAGATAATATAGGTGCGAAACGCTTCGCCGATCAGCCGCAGCTTCGGCGGTTGCGGCTGCTCCGTGATCTGCACATTTTTCGGCAAAACTTGCGGCTTTTTCGCCTTTTCCATCAAAACATCCGGCAAATCTCCGGCAGGCTCGTTTTGGCGTTTTTCCGAAACAGGCGCGTCCGCTTTCGCTTTTGCTTTCAGCTCGTTTCGCCTGTCAAAGGACGCGAGCAGATCATCGGATTCCTTGTATAAAAACGGGTTGTCCGCTTTCGGTGAGGAAAGCTGTGTTTTTTTCACCGAACGATAGTCAGACGCGGGCATCTTAGACCAGAAATCGTCGCGCCGCTGCGGAAGATTCCCCTTTGGAACCGAAACGATCGGCTCGCTCGCGTCCGTCTCATCTTCTACCATCTGAAGCTGCACCGCGGCGGGCTTTGGCTTTTGGGTCAAACGTGCAAGATCGACCTGCTTTTTTTCGTCGTCGGATTGCAAGGCGGAACGCACTGCATAATACAAACAGGACGTGATTTTGCGGTCGTCGCTGAAGCGAACCTCGGTTTTTGTCGGGTGCACATTGACGTCCACCAGATGCGTCGGCACGGAAACATTCAAAACACAGGATGGAAAGCGACCGACCATAATCGCGTTTTTATAGGCGTTTTCCATCGCGGCGCTCATGGAGCGAGATTTGATCCACCGGCCGTTCAAAAAGAAAAACTGCATCGTGCGCGACGGCCGCGCAGAGATCGGACGGCAAATGTAGCCATCGATCTGCACATGGTCGAGCGTATAATGGACTTCAACCAACCCGTCGGCAAACGTCTTTCCGAATACGGCGTAGATTGCGCTCATCAGCTTTCCGTCGCCGGGCGTGAGCAATGTCTGCTTGCCCTCGCGCAAAAATCGAAAACTGATTTCCGGGTGCGAAAGTGCAAGGCGGTCAACCACATCGGCAACAGCATTCGCTTCACTGATGTCGCGCTTCAAAAATTTCATGCGCGCCGGGGTGTTATAAAACAGATCGCGCACGACGATCGTTGTGCCGAGCGGACAGCCGGCGCTTTCGTTTTTCAGCTCTTCTCCGCCTGCAATAGCGTAGGCCGTGCCGCTGTCGTCTTCTTTGGTGCGTGTGAGCACTTCCACACGAGAAACGGCCGCAATGGAGGAGAGCGCTTCGCCGCGAAAGCCGAGCGTGAGCACCCGGTCAAGATCCTCCGCCGTTTTCACCTTGCTTGTTGCGTGCGGCAAAAACGCTTTTTGCACGTCGTCTTTTTCAATGCCGCAGCCGTTGTCCGTGATGCGGATATAATGGATGCCGCCGCCGCGGATCTCGGCTGTGATAGATGTTGCGCCGGCGTCAATGGCGTTTTCGAGCAGCTCTTTGACAACAGAGGCCGGACGTTCCACCACCTCGCCGGCGGCGATCAGTTCCGCGATCTGTTGCGGGAGCACATTGATTCTCGGCATCTGCTGTCACCTCACTTTATTCCCGTCTTGCTTTTTGTACCAGCTTATGCAAGGTTGTCAACGCCTCCAGCGGCGTGAGCGTATCGGTATCGATGTTTTTGAGCGTGTCAATGATCTCGTCGTCGAGTGCACCGGTGAGCGAAAGCTGCAGCGGCTCTTCCGGCGCGTCCTCCGGCGGCGCTATGTAAGGCATACTCGATAGCGACTGCTCGGAGGATTCCAGCTCCTCCAAGATCACGCGCGCCCGATTGACCACCGGCTGCGGCACGCCGGCAAGCTTTGCAACCTCAATGCCGTAACTGCCGTCCGCACCGCCTTTGACGATGCGGCGCAAAAAGGTGATCGTGTCGCCGCGCTTTTTTACGGAGATGTTGTAATTCTTCACGCCGTCGATCTGCCCTTCCAGTGCGGTCAGCTCATGGTAGTGCGTTGAAAACAGCGTTTTTGCGCCGATTCGTTTTTTGTCGGCGATATATTCCAGGACGGCGCGCGCAATGCTCATGCCGTCAAAGGTTGACGTTCCGCGGCCGACTTCATCGAGCAGGATAAGGCTGTCGCGGTCGGCGTGTTTTAGAATGGACGCGACCTCGCTCATTTCCACCATAAAGGTGGACTGGCCGGACGCAAGATCGTCGGATGCGCCCACACGCGTGAAGATGCTGCGAATGATGCACAGCTCCGCACGGTTCGCCGGAACAAAGGAGCCGACCTGCGCCATCAGACAAATGAGCGCGACCTGCCGCATATAGGTGGATTTACCCGCCATGTTCGGGCCGGTGATGATCGCGCAGCGGTCGTCGTCGCAGTCGAGATAAGTATCGTTCGGCACAAACGGCGCGTCCTTGAGCACCTTTTCCACCACCGGATGGCGGCCTTCGATGATGCGGATATAATGCCCGTCGTGCATTGTCGGACAAACGTAGCCGTTTTCCAGCGCAACTGTTGCAAACGAACACAGCACATCCAGCGCGGCAATGCTGGCAGCAGTGGAGCGGATGCGGTTATATTCATCGGCAATGCGTCTGCGCACCTGACAAAAGATTTCATATTCCAGCTTCACACTGCGTTCCTGCGCGCCGAGCACCTTGCTTTCTAAGTCCTTGAGTTCCTGCGTGATATAGCGTTCGCAGTTGGCAAGGGTTTGTTTGCGGATATAGGTTTCGGGTACAAGGGATTTATAGGAATTCGTAACTTCGATGTAATAGCCGAACACGCGGTTATAGCCGATGCGCAGCTTCGGAATCTGCGTTTTTTCCTTTTCCTGCGCTTCCATCGCGGCGATATACTGTTTTCCGTTGCGCTCAATGTCGCGCAGCGCATCCAGCTCTTCATGGAACCCGTCGCGGATGATGCCGCCCTCCCGAATAGAAAACGGGGCGTCGGGATCGATCGCGTGTTCAATGAGCTGCTGCAGATCCTCCAGCAGATCCATCCCTTGGAACAAACGGCGAAGATAAGCGCATTGAGCGGAGGAAAGCTGTGATTTAATCAGCGGCAACTGCTCCATCGTCTGACGCATGGCGTTGAGGTCTTTTCCGTTGGCGGATTCATACATCACGCGCGTCATCAGCCGCTCCATATCGTAAACGCCTGAAAGCGCAGAAATGATTTCTGATAAAAGAATCGTATCGGCATACAGCTCTTCTACAGCCGCCTGCCGCCGTGTGATCTGGGTAAAGTTGACCAGCGGTTTTTCAAGCCATGAACGCAAGAGCCGTTTGCCCATGGAGGTTTTTGTTTTATCGAGCACCCACAAAAGCGAACCCCTTTTTTCACGTTCGCGCATGGTTTCAACGATTTCAAGGTTGCGCTGCGTTGCGTAATCGACCTTCATATAGCAGTCGTCGCTGTAAAAGTTGATTTCCGTGATATTGGAGATATCATTGCGCTGCACATTGGAAAGATACTTGACCGCAACGCCGAGCGCGAGAATTGCAGGCCGGTTTTGGGTCAGTGATTGCTCCTGCAGCTTTTCTGCGCCGAAGTGCTTTATGCACACGTCAAGGCAACCGTCCAAAGAGAAATAATCATCCTCCGGCACTTCACAGGACGCTTCGATCCGGTTGTTGACGAAAGAAGCGATCGCGCCATTTCCCGCAGCGCCACGGTTCATCAGGATTTCACTTGGGTGATACACGCCGAGCTCGTTGATGACGTTCTCATGCACACGCTTGCCTTCAAAGCTTGTCAAATTCAAAATGCCGGTCGAAACATCAACAAAGCAGATGCCTGCCGCGTTTTTTTCAAACCAGATCGTGCAAAGATAATTGTTCTTTGCCTCGTCAAGCATACTGTTTTCAATCACGCTGCCCTTGGTAACGATACGGATCACGTCGCGCGTTACAAGATCTTTTGCAAGCGCCGGGTCCTCCATCTGTTCGCAGATGGCAACCTTATAGCCCTTTTGTACAAGGCGGGCAATATAAGTGTCTGCGGAATGGAACGGAACGCCGCACATCGGGGCGCGCTCTTCCAGCCCGCAGCTTCTGCCGGTCAGCGTCAGCTCAAGCTCTTTGGACACAAGCTTTGCGTCGTCAAAGAACATCTCATAAAAATCGCCGAGACGGAAGAACAGAATCGTGTCGGGATATTGCTTTTTAATATCGAGGTATTGCTTCATCATCGGGGTCATTTCCGCCATCTGTACCTTCCGTCCCTTCGTTAAAGTCTTTTTACAAAATCAGCAGCAGCCGGAGTGGCAGGATTCACAGTCGCAGTCACAGCCATGCTCATGCACTTCGGGTTCGCAAGTTGCAGGGTCGGCGCCGTTGACGCAAAGGCCGAGAAGCTGCATCACATAGTTCATCAGCTCGTCGATTTCATGACGTGCAGCTTCATACTCTTTCATGTTTTCGTTCGCCATGAATTTGCCGTAAACGTCGTTGAACTGACGCTCAAACACAGCCATCTTTGCAGTATCGGCGTTTTCCTGCGCCGCTTCCTGCTGATAGCTCATCTGAAGCTGCTGAATCTGACCCATCAGAGAAAGCAGCTCTTCGTCTTTTTCGTTGTTCTCTCTCGCCTTTGCAAAGCGAAGATAACGCTCGTCCTGCTGAATCGCAGCGCCGAGATCTCTTGTCATTTTGATGATATCCATCGGAATCATCCTCCTTCAAAAAATTTCTATTTCAATTGCTAAGTACCCGCTGATTAATTCGATGTGTAAAGATTGGCGAGGAAATTTTTCGTCAGATGTAACAGAAATCGCGCAGCCAACCTGACGGTTTGCAAGCGATTTCTGTGCAAAATGACGGAAAATTTACCGTCAAGATTTGCGCATCCGAGTTAATCAGTGGGTACCTAACGCAATGATTTCAAGCAAGTTCGCCTTTGAGCACCCAGGTTTTCGGTTCGGTAACCGTCACATTTTGAAATGTGCCGATCAAATCAGGACAGCCCGGAAATTCAATGATCACATTGCCTTCGGTTCTGCCGGAAAGAAAGCCCTGCGCTTTTGCAGGCTCCTCCACCAGCACACGGTAGGTTTTTCCCTTCATCGCCAAGGTGCGCGCCCCGGCCAGAGCTTCCTGCAGATCGGTCAGCGCCTTAAAGCGGCGGTTCTTTTCTTCGCGCGGCGTCGGGTCGGCAAGTAAGGCGGCTTTTGTGCCCGGTCGCGGAGAAAAAATAAAGGTAAAGAGCGAAGTATATTTGACCTTTTCCACAAGGGAAAGCGTGTCTTCAAATTCTTCGGCCGTTTCGCCGGGGAAACCGACGATCACGTCGCTTGTGATGGAAAGATGCGGCATCAGCCGATAGGCTTCCTCGATCAACGAGAGGTATTTTGCACGGTCATAATGGCGGTTCATCTCCCGCAGAACACGGTCGTTGCCGGACTGGAACGGCAGATGCAGATGCTTCGCCACCTTTTCACAATCGGCCATCGCCTGCAACAGCGCTGTTGTGCAATCGCGCGGATGACTGGTCATGAAACGAATGATAAAATCGCCGGGGATCGCGTTGATTGCGCGAAGAAGCGCAGGAAAACGCAAGCTTTCATCCAAATCCTTGTTATAGGAATTCACGTTCTGTCCGAGCAGGGTGAGCTCTTTATAACCGGCTTCCACCAGCGATTTTGCTTCGCTGACCACAGCATCAAAATCGCGGCTGCGTTCACGTCCGCGCACATACGGAACCACACAGTAGGAGCAGAAATTGTTGCAGCCGTACATGATCGGGATCCACGCCTTAAAGCTGCCGTCGCGGTGGATCGGCAAATCTTCAACGATATTTCCGTCGCCGCCGGAAAGGTCAAAGACCCGTTTTCCGGAGCAAAGACAGCGGTAGATGAATTCCGGCAGCTTATGGATCACATGGGTGCCGAACACAAGATCGACATACGGATAGCTCTTTTTGATCTTTTCCGCAACATAATCCTGCTGCATCATGCAGCCGCAAAGCGCGATGATCATGTCGCGTTTTTTTTCTTTGATCGGCTTGAGCTTGCCGACGTTGCCAAACACGCGATCCTGCGCGTGCTCCCGGATGGCGCAGGTATTATACAGCACGAAATCGGCGTCATTCAGGTCATCCGTCAGGGAAAAACCGAGCTCGCACAAAATACCTTTGATCTTTTCGCCGTCGGAAACGTTGCCCTGACAGCCGTAGGTGTGCACAAACGCCTTCGGTTCCTTTGGCGCATAGCGCGCAGAAAGCACCGTGCGCACCATTTCGGCATATTCCTTTTGTTTTTCAAGCACCGCAGGATCCACGGAGAATTGATTATTCCTTTTCTGTTCCAACATGCGTTCCTCCGTGTTCTGTCTGCGAAAGTGAAACCAGCTTTTGCAGCCGGTGATTCACAGCCGAACGGCTCAGCGGCGGCGAAAACAGCGCGCCGAGTTCGCTCAGTGAAGCGTCGGGGTTTTCCTCCCGCGCGTTTGCAATCTCCTGCAATTCCTGCGGCAGCGTCAACAGCAGATGGTTGGTCCGCAGCGCGCGGATCGCGTCAAGCTGGGTGCAGGCCGCCTTGGCAAGGCGCGAAGTATTTGCCTCGTCAAAATTGGTGCGGCGGTTGGAGACGTTGCGCAAGTTTTTATAGATCTTGATGTTCATGATCTCAAGGGACGCCATGGTTGCGCCCATAAGACCGAGCAGATCTTCAATGCTTTCGCTGTCCTTGATATAGATCACATTGACGCCGCGGCGGGTCATGTGCTTGGCCTTAATGCCGCATTCATCGAGCATCTTCATCAAATCAAAGCTCAAAGTTCGAAACGGCACAACAAACTCCAGATGATAGCTCTTGTTCGGGTCGCTGATCGTGCCGCAGGAAAGAAAGGCGCCTTTGAAAAATGCGTGGTTGCAGCAGTTCATGCCGTTTTCCGCGCCGGATTCGTTGGCAAGGTTTGCGCGGTTGATGCGCGTAAAAGATTCGTTTCCGCTCACGGAAAACATGGAAAGCACGGCGCCGAGGTCTTTTTCCTCAACAGATACCGTGTGTTTTCCGGCGGGCGAAATCTTTTTGGTCGGCGTCACACCGCATAACTTTTGAATGCACTGAAAATATTGTTCCGCCACCGGCGCGTGTTCCGTCATCAACGAAACGCCGGAGGAGCTGAACTGTCTTCCGAACAGGAGCATGCCGTATGCCATTGCATGGCGGCAGCAATCGGCTTCCGGCTCGTGCGCAATGATCTCTTCCTTTACTTCAAGCGCAAATGACACAAGGCTCCCTCCCTTCGGCAAAACCAATACCTTTATTTTACAATATCACGATGGCTGACGCTGGCGCTGTAATGCTCACGCAGGCGTGCATATAAGAATTCGGCAAAAGTCACCGAGCGATGGTGGCCGCCTGTGCAGCCGACCGCGATCACAAGCTGGCTGCGCCCTTCTTTTTTTGCGAGCTCAGCCACAAGATCAACAAACGAAAACAGACGGTCGCGGAATTCCACAGAAGCGTCGCTGTCCATCACGAACGCGCGCACGTCGCTGTCCAGGCCGGTCTTGTGCTTGAGCTCCGGCACATAAAACGGATTCGGAAGCGAACGCACGTCAAACACAAAATCGGCGTCGTTCGGAATCCCGTGCTTATAACCGAAGGACATCACATGGATGTGCGTCTGCTTTTCACCGTTTCCGCTGAACATGGAAAGCACACGGATGCGGCACTGCGTTGCGGAAAGGTTCGACGTTTCCAAAAAGAAGTCCGCCCTGCTGCGTGCTTCGGCAAGCAGTTTTCGTTCTTGCGTCAGCGCAGACTGAATCGAGCCGCTGTCATTTTGCAATGGATGCTTGCGGCGCGTTTCCTTATACCGCTTGATCAGCACATCGTCGTCCGCGTCGAGGAACATCAGTTGATAACGAATTTGCAATTCCCGCAGGGTATCCAGCGCGGAAAACAGTTCCGAAAACGACTGACCGGCACGCACATCGGTCACAACTGCAACGCGGCTGTGTGTGTCATCCTTTTGCAAAAGCTGCGCAAACACGGGAATGAGTTCCGCGGGCAGATTATCCACACAGAAGAAACCAACGTCCTCCAGTGCGTTGACCACACAGGATTTACCTGCGCCGGACATACCGGTGATCACAAGAAATTCCATTATTTCACCATCAAACCATTTGAATCTCCGTTTCCAGAGATACGCCGAATTTTTCTTTGACCGTTGTTTTACAAATCTCGATCAGTGCAAGCACATCGCCTGTTGTTGCGCCGCCGAGATTCACGATGAACCCCGCGTGTTTTTCGCTGACTGCCGCACCGCCGACACGTTTTCCTTTGAGTCCGCTTTGTTCAATGAGCGCACCCGCAAAATACCCTTCCGGGCGTTTAAATACACTGCCTGCGCTGGGATATTCCAGCGGCTGCTTGTCTTTTCTGCGCTGCAGCAGCTCCTGCATTTTTGCCGAAATTTGCTGCGGGTCGCCCTTTTGCAGCTTAAAAACAGCGCCGGTGATCACGCAGGGTGTTGTTTTATAAATGCTGCTTCGATATCCGAACTCCAGCGTATCGCCTTCAAATGCGCCCGGTTCGCCCCGCATCGTCAGATGCTCGGCACGCACAACAACGTCGCGCATTTCGCCGCCGTAAGCGCCGGCGTTCATAAACACCGCGCCGCCGACGGACCCGGGAATGCCGTAGGCAAATTCCAGCCCCGAAAGACAATGCTCCAGCGCGAATTTGCAAAGCCGGATGAGCGGTGTGCCTGCGCCGGCAAACACGGTCGTGTCATCCAAGAGACACAACGTGTCCAGCCCTTCTCCGACGGCGATCACAGGCACGCGAATGCCGTCGTCGCTGACAAGCAGGTTGCTGCCGTTGCCGAGAATAAACGGGGAAAGCCCCTGTTCGCTGCAAAAGCGAAGCAGCAGCGACAATTGTTCGGCAGAAGACGGCTGAATGAACACATCCGCCTTTCCGCCGGTTTTGAACGTCGTATGCTTTTTCATCGGCTCTTGCGCAGAAAAGCGAATGCCGTTGTCCTTCAAAAACAGTAAAAGCTCGTTCAAAATGATTCTCCCGTTATGCGTTCAACAGCGCAGCGCCGATGATACCGGCGTCATTGCCGAGCGTCGCCTTGCAGATTTCAGTCTGCTGATCACAGTATTTTGTATAGCGCTCATTCTCAACGATCTCACGCAGCGGACGCAGCAGCGTTTCGCCTTCGTTGGAGATGCCGCCGCCGAAGCAGATCATCTCCGGCTGCAGTGCGTTGACGATGTTAGAGGTACCGACAGCAACATAATAGATATAACGTTCAACAACGGCCGTTCCGGCCGCGTCGCCCAGACGCATTGCGTCAAAAGCGGTTCTGCCGCCTGCATTTTCAAGTTTACCGTCACAGAGTTTCCACATTGCGCTATCCGGATGCGCTTTCATTGCGCGCTTGGTCTGACGAACAAGTGCCGTCGCCGACGCATACTGCTCCCAGCAACCGTCACGACCGCAGTTGCACGGTTCGCCGTCCACACAGATCACCATGTGGCCGAGCTCGCCGCCGGCGCCGTTGCAGCCGGAGATCACTTCACCGTCCCAGATAATGCCGCCGCCGACGCCTGTGCCGAGCGTTACGGCAACAAAGCTTTTTTTGCCTTTTCCGGCGCCTGCCAACGCTTCGCCGAGCGCAGCGGCGTTTGCGTCGTTTTCAATGGCATAGGGCACATCGAACATCTCTTTGAGCATCGCCACCATCGGCACCTGATGGAACTGCAGGTTGTTTGCATATTCGATCACGCCGGTCTGACGGTTGACGGTGCCGGGGGTACCGATGCCGACCGAAGCGACCTGTGATTTTTCAATCCCGGCATCTTCCACAGCGAGGAAAATCGCTTTTACGATATCTTCGGCGATCTCCTTTGCCGGACGCGGCGCATTGGTCTTGATCTTGCCGCGGCCGATGATCTGATGGTTTTCATCCAAAACGCCGACAGCGATGTTTGTGCCGCCGAGGTCCACACCGATTTTATATGTTTTCATAAGAAGCCTCCTTTTAGAATTCGCCCCAAATTTCAAGCTCATCTTCCTGCGGAATAACGCCTTCCACCATGCCGAGGTTATGCATCAGTTCGCGCGCCGCGTTGTAGCCCATTTTCTTCTGACGGTTGTTCATCGCCGCAACCTCAATGATGATTGCAAGATTTCGGCCCGGCTTGATCGGCACAACGGTGTGCGGCACGCGCACGCCGAGAATTTCAATGCTTTCGTTTTCGATGCCCATACGGTCATAAACCTTATCGGCATCCCACGGCTCAAGTTCAATCACCATATCAATCTTTTCGTTCAGCTTGACCGCGCCCATACCGAAGATGCGCCGTGCGTTGACAATGCCGATGCCACGCAGCTCGATGAAATGGCGGATATTGTCCGGCGCGGAGCCGACGAGTGTTTTTGCGCCGGTCTTTTTAATTTCAACCGCGTCGTCCGCAATCAGACGGTGACCGCGCTTGATCAGTTCCACAGCGGTTTCGCTCTTGCCCACGCCGCTGTCGCCGAGGATCAGAACACCTTCGCCGTATACTTCAACAAACACGCCGTGCCGCGTGATACGCTCGGCAAGCTCCACATTCAAAAACGCGATCAGCGTTGCCATAATGCCGGAGGTGCTCTCCGTCGAGCTGAGGATCGGCACCTCAAATTCTTTTGCAAGCGCAAGGATATCCGCCGGACAGTCAATGCCGCGCGTGAAAATGATGGCTGCCGGTTTTTTCGACATGAACTGATACACACGCTGCGAGCGGATCTCCGGCGAAAGCGTATTCAGATATTGCGCTTCCGTGATGCCGACAAAGTTGATACGTTCGGTGTCAAAGTAGTTTTCATATCCGGCAAAAAACAGCCCCGGACGGTTTACATCGCGCGACGTGATCAAAATTTCATCGGACGTTCGCGGAAGATAGATCACATTCATCGGATGCTCTTTGAGCAGTTTTTCCAATGTCACAGAGTATTTGGATGCCATGCTGCACCTCCACACATAGTTAGACTTATATATTATAATATAAAACGTGGAAGATTCCAACAGTTTTTTCAAAAAATTTCAAAAAAAAATGAAAAATCAGAGAAAGCGTCAAAAACTATTTACCTTTTCCCTGATTTTATGTATAATGAGGAAAGATTCCATACGGGAGTGATCGTATTGTTTGTCAAAGTCAACGGTATCGGACTTTTCGGGATCAACACCTATCCTGTGCAGGTCGAATCTTCAATCGAGCGTACAGCTATACCGCGGTTTGATTTGGTTGGACTGCCGGATATTGCTGTGCGCGAAGCAAAGGAACGTGTGCGCGCCGCGATGAAGAATTCCGACTTCTTTTTCCCGAACGCAAGAATCACAATGAATCTCTCCCCTGCCGACAAGAAAAAGGAAGGCACCGGCTTTGATCTGCCGATCCTGATTGCGCTTTTGCTTTTGACAAATCAACTGCACGCCGACGTGCAAAACAGCGTTTTTATCGGCGAGCTTTCCCTCGGCGGCTATGTACGAAAGATCGACGGCGTTCTGCCGATGGTGATTGAAGCGAAGCAGTGCGGTTTCAAAGAAGTGTTCGTGCCGATGGACAATGTTGCCGAAAGCGCCATCATTGAGGGCATCGACGTTTATCCCGTCACCTCCGTCAAGCACCTTGTCGATCATCTCACCGGCAGAAAGTGCATTGAAAAAGCGAAGCCGGATCTTGTGAAACCGCGCTTTGAGATGGAGCGCGTCATGGTTGACTTTTCGGATGTGAAAGGACAATTTCAGGTGAAACGTGCGCTTGAGGTCGCTGCTGCCGGCGGCCACAACACGCTGATGATCGGCCCGCCGGGTTCGGGAAAAAGCATGCTCGCAAAACGAATTCCGACGATCTTGCCCGATATGACGCAGGAGGAAAGTCTGGAAACAACCAAACTCTATTCCATTTCCGGCTTGCTGGATAACGGACATTCGCTTGTGACGCAGCGTCCGTTTCGTTCGCCGCACCACACCATTTCAGCAGTCGGCCTTTCCGGCGGCGGAACTGTTCCGCATCCGGGTGAGCTGTCGCTGGCGCATCACGGCGTTTTGTTTTTGGACGAACTGCCGGAGTTTCCGCGGCAAACGATGGAAGCGCTGCGTCAGCCGATCGAGGACGGCAAGATCACGATCACGCGCGTTTCCGGCGCGTTGACCTATCCCTGTGAAGTCATGCTCGTTTGCGCCATGAACCCCTGTCCCTGCGGCTATTTCGGTCATCCGACAAAGAAATGCACCTGTGCGCCCGGCGTTCCGGCCAAGTATCTTTCCAAAGTCAGCGGCCCACTGCTTGACCGGCTCGATATCCACATTGAAGTGCCGCAGGTCGATTTTGACAAGCTTTCCAGCAATGTTCCGTCGGAATCTTCAGCTGCAATCAGAAAGCGCGTCAACGCGGCGCGTGCGTTGCAGCAAAAACGCTTTGCGGGCACAGAAACAACCTGCAACGCAAAAATGTCGCCCCGGCAAACACGCGAGTTTTGCGAAATTGACGACACCGGCAAAGTGATTTTGCAGCGCAGCTTCGACACGCTCGGCCTTTCCGCAAGAGCCTATGATAAGATTTTGCGTGTGGCGCGCACGATCGCCGACCTGGACGGCAGTGACCGCATTGAAATTGAACATCTCACGGAGGCGCTGCAATATCGCGCGCTGGATCGCAAATTTTGGAAATAATACGCCCTTTACGCTGTTACAAAATGCAAGAAAACCGCTGCTTCCAAAAGGGAGGCAACGGTTTTTTGTTTGAAAAGATCAGAACAATCCGCTGATCACGCCGTTTTCGTCAACGTCGATGCGCTCTGCAGCGGGACGCTTCGGCAAACCGGGCATGGTCATGATGTCACCGGTCAGCACCACAAGGAAGCCTGCACCGGCAGAGATCTTGACGTTTTTGATCGTGACGGTGAAATCCTCAGGTGCGCCGAACTTCGTCGGATCATCGGAAAAGCTGTACTGCGTCTTGGCGATGCAGACAGGCACCTTGTCAAAGCCGAGCGCGGTCAGATTCGCAATCTGCTTTTGCGCTGCGGGCAGAATGGAAATGCCGCTGCCGCCATAGATCTTTTTGACGACGGCTTCGATCTTTTCGGTAATCGAGCAATCCAGATCATAGGAGAACGTGAAGTCGCCCTGCTCCTCTTCGCAAAGACGAACCACTTCTTTGGCAAGCTCCACGCCGCCTGCGCCGCCTTCTGCCCAAACCGTGGAAAGTACGGTGTTCACGCCGAGCGCACGGCATTTTTCGATGATGAAATCGATCTCTGCATCCGTGTCAGTCGGGAAACGGTTAACCGCGACCACGCAGGGCAGCTTATAAACATTCTTGATGTTGGAAACATGGCGCAGCAGGTTCGGGATACCCTTTTCGAGCGCGACAAGATCCTCGGTTGCAAGCTGTTTTTTATCCAGACCGCCGTGCATTTTCAGCGCACGCACCGTTGCAACAACCACAACAGCGTCCGGGGTCAGACCCGCCATGCGGCACTTGATGTCAAGGAATTTTTCTGCGCCGAGATCCGCGCCGAAGCCGGCCTCTGTGATGGTGTAATCGCCCATCTTCATCGCAAGCTTTGTTGCCATGACGGAGTTGCAGCCGTGTGCGATGTTTGCAAACGGACCGCCGTGGACGAATGCGGGCGTACCTTCCAGCGTCTGCACCAGATTGGGCTTGAGCGCGTCTTTGAGCAGCGCCGCCATAGCGCCGACGGCCTTGAGGTCGCCGGCAGTAACCGGTTTGTCATCGTAGGTGTAACCGACAATGATGCGGGAAAGGCGCTCTTTCAGATCGGTGATCGAATTGGCAAGGCAGAAGACCGCCATGATCTCGGAGGCGACCGTGATATCAAAACCGTCTTCACGCGGTGTGCCGTTGAAACGTCCGCCAAGACCGTCGGTCAAAAAGCGAAGCTGACGGTCGTTCATATCGACGCAGCGTTTCCAGGTGATCTTGCGCACGTCAATGCCGAGCTCGTTGCCCTGCTGGATGTGGTTGTCCAGCATGGCGGCAAGCAGATTGTTCGCCGCGCCGATGGCATGGAAGTCACCGGTGAAATGCAGGTTGATGTCCTCCATCGGAACCACCTGTGCATAGCCGCCGCCGGCAGCGCCGCCCTTCACGCCGAACACGGGGCCGAGCGAGGGTTCACGCAGCGCAACAGTCACATCTTTTCCGATTTTTGAAAGGCCGTCCGCAAGACCGATCGTGGTCGTGGTCTTGCCTTCGCCTGCGGGCGTCGGCGTGATCGCAGTGACAAGCACAAGCTTTCCGTCTGCGCGGTCGGTTTCCTTCAGCAGCGCAGGATCGATCTTTGCTTTGTACTTTCCGTACTGCTCAATGTACTTTTCGTCGATATGCGCTTTTTTTGCAATTTCCGTAATGGGCTGCATTTTGCACTGCTGTGCAATTTCAATGTCGCTGAGATATGCCATGGTCCTCGTTCCTTTCGTTATTTAAAATATTTCACCGCTGCTTCAAACATGCGGATATTATAATTGCCGGGGACATTTTTATATAATCCGTCACCTACACGCTCGCTGTGTCCCATTTTGCCGAACACGCGGCCGTCAGGGGAAGTGATGCCTTCAATGGCGAAGACGGAATCGTTGGGGTTGAAATGAATGTCTGCCGTCGCTTTGCCGTCAAGGTCCACATACTGCGTGGCAATCTGCCCGTTTTGCGCAAGCTGCTGAACCAGCGCGTCGCTTGCAAGAAAACGACCTTCGCCGTGAGAGATCGGGACGTTGACGATCTCACCGGGCTGCATGAGAGACAGCCACGGAGATTTGTTCGATGCGATTCTGGTGCGCACGATCCTTGACTGGTGCCGCGCAATTGTATTATAAGAGAGCGTCGGGCAGGTTTCATCGGTATCGATGATCTTGCCGTAAGGCACAAGGCCGAGCTTGACAAGCGCCTGGAAGCCGTTGCAGATGCCGCACATTAAACCGTCGCGTTCATCCAGCAGGCGCGTCACGCCTTCCTTGATCTTCGCGTTGCGGAAGAACGCCGTGATAAACTTTGCGCTGCCTTCCGGCTCGTCGCCGCCGGAAAAACCGCCGGGGATGAAGACCATCTGTGCGTTTTCAAGTTCGCCGGCAAAGCGATCCACGCTCTGCTTAATGCCGGAGGCGGAAAGGTTGTTGATCACAAGGATCTGCGCCTCACCACCGGCATCTTCAACCGCCTTTGCGCTGTCATATTCACAGTTCGTGCCCGGGAAAACCGGGATCAGCACACGCGGTTTCGCAACCTTGATAGCCGGTGACGGACGTGTTGTTGCATGATATGTCAACGTTTCAATATTCTTTGCGGTGTTTTCAATGTTGCAGCTATATACGCCTTCCAGCTTATCTTCATACTGACGCAGGAAATCGCTGCAGGCAACAGTTTCAGCACCAAAACTAAACGATGCATCATCTGTGACTGTACCGATCACAACTGCGCCATCCACAGGCGCAGTCACTTCCAAAAGGAACGCGCCGTATTGATACCGGAACAGATCAGCTATTGAAAGCTTTTCGTTGAAACAAAAGCCGAACCCGTTGCCGAGCGCCATTTTCGCAATCGCTTCACCAACGCCGCCAAGTCCCGGCGTATAGCATGTAACGGCGGTTCCGCTGCGCAAAAGCGAAGTGACTTTTTTGAAAACAGAAAGAAGAGAATCCGTCTTCGGAAGCTCGTTTTCATCGAGCTCGGGCGAAAGCAGAACGACTTGATTCCCGGCCTTTTTGAACTCATTGGACACGATCTCTTTGATCTTTTGTGTTGTGACCGCAAAGGAGACGAGCGTCGGCGGAACATCGAGAGATTCAAACGAACCGCTCATGGAATCCTTGCCGCCGATGGAACCGATACCGAGATGCATCTGTGCTTCGAACGCGCCGAGCAGCGCGGAAAGTGGTTTGCCCCAGCGTTTGCCGTCCTTGCGCGGACTTTCAAAGTACTCCTGGAAGGTCAGATACACATCCTCAAACGAAGCGCCCGTTGCGATCAGCTTGCTGACCGATTCCACAACGGCGAGATACGCGCCGTGATACGGGCTCTTTTCCATGATGAACGGATTGTAGCCCCAGGCCATCAAAGAGCAGTCGTCGGTATGCGCCTTTTCCGTGGAAATCTTTTGCACCATCGCCTGAATCGGCGTGAGCTGATGCTTTCCGCCGAAGGGCATCAGGACGGTTCCGGCGCCGATCGTGGAATCAAAGCGTTCGGAAAGACCGCGCTTGGAGCACATGTTCAAATCATTTGCGACAGCATACAGGTTTTCAGTAAAGGAACCATCAATCTTCTTTTGATAATCCTGAGGTTTCACAGGTGTGATGGTGATATGCTTGTCAGCGCCATTGGAGTTAAGGAACTCACGGCTGACATCAACGATCGTCTGACCGTTCCAGCGCATCGTCAGGCGTTTTTCTGCTTTGACAGTTGCAACAGGACAGGCTTGCAGGTTTTCTTCCTTGGCAAGCGCAAGAAAAGCGTCCACGTCTTTTGCTTCCACAACGACCGCCATACGCTCCTGCGATTCGCTGATTGCAAGTTCTGTTCCGTCAAGGCCGTCATATTTTTTCGGCACAGCGTCAAGATTGATGTCCAATCCGTCGGCCAGCTCGCCGATGGCGACCGAAACGCCGCCGGCGCCGAAGTCATTGCAGCGTTTGATCATGCGGCAGGCGTCGCCGTTGCGGAAGAGCCGTTGCAGCTTGCGTTCCTCAGGCGCGTTGCCCTTTTGCACCTCAGCGCCGCAGGTTTCCACCGACTGCAGATTATGCGCTTTGGAAGAGCCCGTTGCGCCGCCGATGCCGTCGCGTCCCGTGCTGCCGCCGAGCAAAATGACAACATCGCCCGGTGCGGGCACTTCACGGCGGACATTTTTCTGCGGAGCGGCGGCAATGACAGCGCCGATCTCCATGCGTTTTGCGGCATAGCCGGGATGGTAGATCTCATCCACGATGCCAGTTGCAAGACCGATCTGGTTGCCGTAGGACGAATAACCGGCAGCAGCCGTTGTCACGATCTTGCGCTGCGGGAGCTTGCCCTGCATTGTTTCGCGCACATGAACGGTCGGATCCGCCGCACCGGTGACACGCATGGCTCCGTAAACATAGGAGCGGCCGGACAGCGGGTCGCGGATGGCGCCGCCGATGCAGGTTGCTGCGCCGCCGAACGGTTCAATTTCCGTGGGATGGTTGTGCGTTTCGTTTTTGAACAGCAGCAGCCACGGTTCGCTTTTTCCGTCAACGTCCACTTGAATCTTCACCGTACAGGCGTTGACCTCTTCGGATTCGTCGAGTTTGTCCAGCTTGCCTTGTTTTTTCAGCGCGCGCACAGCGATCGTTGCGATATCCATCAGGCAGATCGGCTTTGTGCGGCCGAGATCGCGGCGCACATTCAAATAATCTTCATACGCACGCTGCAACAGCGAATCCTCAAACTTAACATCGTCAATCACGGTGAGGAACGTCGTATGGCGGCAATGATCGGACCAATAGGTGTCGATCATGCGAATCTCCGTGATCGTCGGGTCACGCTGCTCTGAGCGGAAATAGCGCTGGCAGAACGCGATGTCGTCCACATCCATCGCAAGGCCGTAGGTTTTCACAAAATCGGTAAGACCATCTCGATCAAGCGCGTTAAAGCCCTCAAGCGTTTTAACGGAAGACGGAATGTCATACTGCATCTTAAGCGTTTCGGGCTTTTCAAGCGCTGCTTCCCGTGCCTCGACAGGGTTGATGACATATTTTTTGATTTCCGCAAGTTCTTCCGCGGAAAGATCACCGTAAAGCGCATACACTTTCGCGGAGCGGACGATCGGACGCTCTGCCTGCGAGATAATCTGGATGCACTGCGCGGCGGAATCCGCGCGCTGATCGAACTGACCGGGCAAAAACTCAACTGCAAACACCGTCGCGCCGGAAAGATCCGGATCGGTATAAGTCAAGTCGAGCTGCGGCTCGGAAAACACGGTTTTCACCGCGTAATCAAACAGCGCTTCGTCAATTTCTTCGGCGTCATAGCGGTTGATCACGCGTACGTCTGTCAGGCTTTTGATGGAAAGCAGATGCCGCACGTCATAGCGCAGGGCTTTTGCTTCGTTTGCAAATTCTTTTTTCTTTTCAACAAAAATTCGATAAACCACCGTTATTCCTCCAATGCGCGCAAGGCGCGTTTGCCGATGTCACGGCGATAAAAAGCATTGTCAAAATGAATCTCATCGGCGAGGGCATACGCCTGTGTGATCGCTTCGGGAAGCGTGTTTGCCGTAGCGGTGACGCCAAGCACACGTCCGCCGTTGGAAAGCAGCTTTCCGTCCTTCAAAACCGCGCCGGCAACAAAGGTTTGCGCCTTGGCCTTTTCGCTCATCTGAATTTCAAAGCCCTTTTGATAGGAGAGCGGATACCCGTCGGACGCAAGAATCACGCAACAAGCGCTCTTGTCGCTGAATTTTACTTCCGTCTCGGAAAGCGTGCCGTTGGTCGTCGCCTGCATCACCGTGAGCAGATCGCTTTCCAAAAGCGGCAGCACGACCTGCGTTTCCGGATCGCCGAAGCGGCAGTTATATTCGATCACCTTCGGACCGTCCTTCGTGATCATCAAGCCGAAATACAGGCAGCCTTTGAACGTTCTGCCTTCGGCATTCATTGCCTGCATCGTCGGCAAAAAGATCTCCTTCATGCAGCGACCAGCGACATCCTTTGTATAATACGGATTCGGGGCGATGGTTCCCATGCCGCCGGTGTTCAGTCCTTCGTCGCCGTCCTTTGCCCGCTTATGATCCATGGAAGAAATCATCGGCACAACGGTTTTACCGTCCGTGAAGGAAAGCACAGACACTTCGGGGCCTTCGAGAAACTCTTCAATCACGATCTGCTCGCCGCTTTTGCCGAACTTTTTATCCTGCATCATTGAAACGACGGCCGTTTTGGCTTCTTCTTTTGTTTGCGCAATGATGACGCCCTTGCCGAGTGCGAGTCCGTCGGCTTTGATCACCGTCGGGATCGGTGCAGTTTCAAGATAAGCCAGCGCCGCGTCCATTTCGGTAAAGACCTCATATTTTGCGGTCGGAATGCCGTATTTCTTCATCAGGTTCTTTGAGAACACCTTGCTGCCTTCAATGATCGCCGCATTCGCACGCGGGCCGAAGCAGGGAATCCCCTTTGCTTCCAGCGCATCCACACAGCCGAGCACCAGAGGATCATCGGGCGCAACGACCGCATAATCAATCTTGCTTTCCACGGCAAAGGCCACAATTTTTTCAATTTCCAGCGCACCGATCGACACAAGGGTGCAATCGTCCGCCATGCCGCCGTTGCCGGGAAGCGCAAAGATCTCGGTCACATTCGGGTTTTCTTTGAGTTTTTTGATGATGGCGTGCTCTCTGCCGCCGCCACCGACAACCATGAGTTTCATAAACTACCTCTTAATGATGGAACAGACGCATACCGGTAAAGGCCATCACCATACCGTAACGGTTCGCGCAATCGATCACAAGATCGTCACGGATGGAACCGCCCGGTTCCGCGATGTATTTCACACCGCTCTTCTTTGCGCGCTCAATGTTGTCGCTGAACGGGAAGAACGCGTCGGAACCGAGGGCGATGCCGTCAATCGTTGCAAGATAGGCCGCCTGCGCTTCCTTGGTGAACGGCTGTGGCTGTTCGGTGAAGTATTTCTGCCAGTTACCGTCGGCGCAGACATCCTCTTCGTTCTGGTTGATATAACCGTCGATGACATTGTCGCGGTCGGGTCTGCCGAGCGTCGGAAGGAAGGGCAGATTCAGCACCTGCTCGCTTTGACGCAGGAACCACGTGTCCGCCTTGGAGCCGGCAAGACGCGTGCAGTGCACACGGGACTGCTGACCGGCGCCGACGCCGATAGCCTGACCGTCAACCGCATAGCAGACGGAGTTCGACTGGGTGTATTTGAGCGTAATGAGCGCAACGATCAGATCGCGCACAGCGCTTTCCGGCATGTTTTTATTCTCGGTCACAATGTTTTTCAAGAGATCGGCGTCGATGCGGAAATTGTTTCTCCCCTGCTCAAACGTGATACCGAACACCTGCTTGTGTTCGATCGGATCGGGCACATAGTTCGGGTCGATCTTTACGATGTTATAGTTGCCCTTGCGCTTAGTTTTCAAAATCTCGAGCGCTTCCGGCTCATAGCCCGGGGCGATGATGCCGTCGGAAACCTCGCGCTTGATCATGGTTGCCGTTGTCACGTCGCAGACGTCGGACAGCGCGACCCAGTCACCGAACGAACACATACGGTCTGTGCCGCGTGCACGGGCATACGCACAGGCAAGCGGAGAATCGTCAAGGCCTTCGATATCATCGACAAAGCAGGCCTTTTTCAGCTTTTCGGGCAGTTTGATGCCAACAGCGGCGGACGTCGGGCTGACATGCTTGAACGAAGTCACAGCAGGCAGGCCAAGGATGTCCTTAAGCTCCTTGACAAGCTGCCACGCATTGAACGCGTCGAGGAAATTGATGTAGCCGGGTCTGCCGGAAAGGATCTCGATCGGCAGATCGCTGCCGTCATGCATAAAGATTTTTGCGGGTTTCTGATTCGGATTGCAGCCGTATTTCAGTTCAAAGTCTTTCATAATAAGCTCCTCTCAGTTGTTTTTATTGATCAGGCGGTTTTCTGCTTCGCCGGAAGCAAGGTCAATGTAACGGACATACAGGGAGATCTTGTTGTTCTCATCAAGTGCATTCCAAAGCTTATCGGTAAACGCGTCAATGTCATCTTCCACCGCAATACGCTCCGGCTCGCCCTGGAAGGTCGGGATCGGATTGCCGTCGGTGACATAGGTGTGGATGAAATGGCCGAGACCGGGCAGCGCCGTAAAGGAGAAGGTGTAGCGGTTGCAGGCGGAGCCTTCGGCGTCTGCGGACTTGAGGATGCTCATCTCATAGCTGAAATCGCCGTCCGCGAAATTCAGCACGCCGCTGATGCGCGGGGTAAAGTTCGGAGCGTCCGGTTCAAAGCAGCGACTTTCCAGCGAGCGCTTCATGCATTTTCCGGTGGAGAAGCCGTCATAAATCGTGTCGGTCTGGTCGCCGTTGGTCACGATCAGCTTGTTTTCAAACTGACGGATCGCGGCGTAAATAATCAGGCTGGGGTCTTCCACTTTGGAGGCGTCAAACGGTTCGGTATAAACAGCGCCGTCCTTTTCCGTAAAAATACGGTTGCGGCTGTTGGCGCTTCTGCCCATGATGAAATAGGCAGCGACTGCTTTTTTTGCGTCGGCGGTTTTGCCGATGATGATTCCGCGGCCGACATAGGGGTTGCCGTTGATGAGCGAATCAATGTCGTTGATCTTGTAGATGTCCATAGTTATGACTCCTTTATGATTTTTTTTGAAACGATTTCCACTGCTCTCGGTAAGATTTTCCACTCTGCCTGCTGCATCACTCGTTTTTGCAGCGTTTCGGGTGTATCGGACGGACGGATCGCAACCGCCTTTTGCAGCACGATTTCGCCGCCGTCCGGAATTTCGTTGACAAAATGCACCGTCGCGCCGGTGACTTTTACCCCGTAGGAGAGCGCAGCCTCATGCACGCGCAGTCCGTAAAAGCCTTTTCCGCAAAAGGACGGAATCAGCGACGGGTGCACGTTGAGGATACGCTTGTCATAGCGCGACGTAAAATGGGCGCTGAGGATGGACATGAACCCCGCAAGCACGATCAGATCGATCTGATGAGCAGTCAAAAGCTCGATGATGGCGTCCTCAAACGCTGTTTGATTGTCATAGTCCTTTTTCAAAACGACCGCCGTTTCAATTCCGGCGTTTTTTGCACGGGTAAGCGCGTAGGCGTCCGCTTTGTTGGAAATCACAAGCGCGATTTCCCCATTCTTGATGACGCTGCCCTGCGCGTCAATCATGGCCTGCAAATTTGTTCCGCCGCCTGAGACCAGCACGGCGACTTTTGCTTTTTTGTGTTCCATACGCTTACCCCTCGTTTTTCTGCGTATTCAGCAGCGGCAAAATCACCGCGCCGACAGCGTTGCCGGCGATGACGGTCCACAGAAAAGCGAACGCTTTCAGCGAAACGATGCCGGAGGATGCAAAATAGAAGATATCGGCAATGGAATGCTCAAAGCCGCTGAGAATGAATACAGGAATGCAGAAAAGAATGCCGAGCGGCGTTTTCTTGTCGCGGAAAATGCTCACGGCAAGATACATCAAAATGCCGCACATGATGCCGCGCACAAACGTCTGCCACAGCGCCTGATTGTCCAGCTTTCCCAGACAAAGCGTTTCAGCCGCCGCGCCGATGCTCGGAATCGCATAGCGCAGCAGAAAGCCGAACGCAATGGTTCCGATGGCGTTGCCGAGCAGACCGAGCAGCAGCACGGAAACCGCTTCTTTGTCGTGCTTTTCGGGAATAAAGCCGATTTTGCCCGTGAACAGAGAATAGCCCTTATAGCAGATGCAAAGCAGCGCAACGGAGAACAGAATCGCGCCGACCACTTTGTTTTCGCTTGCAAGATAGATGCTGCCGCCAATAGAGATCAGAATACCGGCGCTCACGCCGCTGAGAATTTTTTTCAGCATAATTCGATCTTATCCTTTGCTTCTTTAATTTCGCCGATGACATACGCGTCCTCGCCGGAGGAACGCAGAATTTCAATTGCCCGTTCAACATCCTGCGGCGCGACAACAACGCTCATGCCGACGCCCATGTTGAACGTGTTAAACATATCATGTCTGCTGATATCTCCGGTCTTTTGAATCAGATCGAAGATCGGCAGAACACGAACATTCGCCGTTTGAATCTTTACGCCCAGACCGTCCGGAATGGAGCGCGGCATATTTTCATAGAAGCCGCCGCCGGTGATATGGGAGATGCCCTTGACGTGCACTTCTTTGAGCAGCGCGAGCATGGGCTTCACATAGATTTTTGTCGGCGTCAGCAGTGTTTCGCCGAGTGACGCGCCGCCGAGCGCTTCCACGGGAGAGGTCAGGTCGCAGTGCTCCACATCAAAGACCTTGCGCACAAGGGAAAAGCCGTTGGAATGGACGCCGGACGACGGAATGGCGATCATGATATCACCGGCTCGCATCGTCGTTTTATCAATGATCTTTTCGCGGTCAACAACACCAACCGAAAAGCCGGCAAGATCATATTCATCGATCGGATAAAAGCCGGGCATCTCGGCCGTTTCGCCGCCGATGAGTTCACAACCGGCCTGCACACAGCCTTCGCAAACGCCGGCAACGATCTGTTCGATCTTTTCCGGAACATTCTTGCCGCAGGCGATGTAATCGAGGAAAAACAGCGGTTTTGCGCCGCAGCAGATCACATCGTTGACGCACATCGCAACGCAGTCGATGCCGACCGTGTTGTGCTTGTCCAAAAGGAACGCGAGCTTGAGCTTGGTGCCGACGCCGTCGGTGCCGGAAACCAGCACCGGATGCTTCGTTTCGGAAAGATCCAGCGGAAACAGTCCGCCGAAGCCGCCGATATCGGACGCTTTGGTGCGGATCACCGTGCGCGCAATGTGCTGCTTCATCAGCTCCACCGCACGGTAACCGGCGGTGATGTCAACGCCGGCAGCGGCGTAGGAATCGGATTTCGATTGCATGGGAAATTACTCCTTTCCGTTCCAGCAATAGGTGCAAAGACAATCGCGGTCAATGCCGATGGCTTCGATCAGACCGTCCAGCGTTTGAAATTCAAGGGAACTGAAGTGGAACTTATCGCAGATCGTCTGCCGCAGCTTTTTGCCGCGTTCGGTGGTGGAATCGGCATATTCGTCCATATGCGAAAAGCCTTCTTCCCCCTCCAGCTCCTCGATGACGCGCCGCGCAAGCAGCTCCATGTCGCTTGTGGCGCGCGAAAAATTCAGATATTTGCAGCCGTACATAATCGGCGGACACGCCGAGCGCATGTGCACAGCTTTGGCGCCGTTTTGATAAAGGAACTCAACCGTTTCACGCAGCTGCGTGCCACGGACAATAGAATCATCCACAAACAGCAGCTTTTTGCCTTCGATCAGCTCGCGCACAGGCACCTGCTTCATCTTTGCGATCTTGTTGCGGTCGATCTGATTTTGCGGCATGAACGAACGTGACCACGTCGGCGTGTATTTGATATAGGGACGTGCAAACGGTTTGCCGCTGCGGTTGGCGTAACCGATGGCGTGCGGTGTGCCGGAATCGGGAACGCCGCCGACATAGTCAATGTCCTGCGCAAGACCCGCTTCCAGGTCGTGCTGCGCAATGATCGCGCCGTTGCGGTTGCGCATCACTTCCACGTTCATGCCTTCATAATCGGAATTGGGGTAGCCGTAATATGTCCACAAAAACGCGCAGATGCGCTTTTTTTTCTGTGCGGCGGAAAGCACACGGATGCCGTCGGTGTCGATCTCAACGATCTCTCCCGCGCCGAGCTCCTTCTCGTCCTCATAGCCGAGCTTACGATAGGCAAAGGATTCAAAGGAAACGCAGTAGCCGGTCTCCTTGCGTCCGACAAGCACAGGCAAACGGCCGACCTTATCGCGTGCCGCAATGATTTTTCCTTTTTCGGTCAAAATCAGGATGCAGGCCGTGCCTTCGATGCAGTCCTGCGCAAAGCGCAGCCCGTCGGTGTAGTTGTCCTTCTGATTGATCAGTGCAGCCACAAGCTCAGTCGAGTTGACCTTGCCGCCGGTCATCGCGCCGAAATGTCCGCCCGCCAGAGCAAAAAACTTTTCGATCAGCGCATCCGCATTGTTGATGATGCCGACGGTACAGATGGCGTAAGTGCCGAGCTTGCTGCGAATCAGCAGCGGCTGGGGATCGGTATCGTTGAGCGCACCGATCGCAGCTGTGCCCTTCATATCGGATAAAACGTGCTCAAATTTGGTTCTGAACGGTGAATTGTTGAGTGAGTGGATGTTGCGCTGCAGACCGATTTCGCTGTCATAAGCAGCAATCCCGGCACTTTTAGTTCCCAAATGGGAATGATAATCCGTGCCGAAAAAAACGTCTTCAATGACTTGCGTGCGGCCGATTGCGCCAAAAAAACCGCCCATAGTCGCCTCCGATTATTCGCCGAGAATTCTTTTCTTCATTTCAATGTAAGCGTCTTCCACATTGCCGAGATCTCTGCGGAAACGGTCCTTATCAAGTTTTTCGTGCGTCTCGCTGTCCCAGAAGCGGCAGGTGTCGGGAGAAATTTCATCAGCAAGCACGATCGTGCCGTCAGACAGTCTGCCGAACTCCAGTTTGAAATCGACAAGATCCACGCCGAGGTTTTTGAAATGCGCTTTCATAACATCGTTGACCTTGAACGCCAGCTTTTTGATCGTTTCAATCTCATCCCAGGTGGCGAGCTTGAGCGCAACTGCATGATAAGCGTTGATCAGCGGATCGCCGAGCTCGTCGTTTTTATAGGAAAACTCGATCGTCGGCTGCTCAAACACGATGCCCTCTTCCACACCGCAGCGTTTGGAGAAGGAACCGGCGGAGATGTTGCGGATGATGACCTCAAGGGGAACGATGGAAACCTTTTTGACAAGTGTTTCACGATCGGAAAGTTCTTTCACATAATGGGTCGGCACGCCTTCTTTTTCAAGAAGCTGCATCATGAAATTTGTCACGCGGTTGTTGATTGCGCCTTTGCCGGAGATCGTGCCTTTTTTCAGTCCGTTGAACGCGGTCGCGTCGTCCTTATAGGAGACGAGCAGCACCTCCGGGTCGTCAGTTGCAAAGACTTTTTTGGCCTTGCCTTCATAGAGTTGGTTCAATTTTTCCATTTTTAAAAACTCCTTTCGGAAATTGATTACGATGTTAAAGTCTTTCGCTGACCGAACGGTCTTTTTCAAGCACGGCGGCAGCGTCGGTTTTTCTTTTTTCGTCCAATTTTGCGGCAAGCGCGGCGTCTTCCACCGCGAGGATCTGCGCGCAAAGCAGCGCTGCGTTTGCGCCGCCGCCGACAGCAACGGTTGCCACGGGAATGCCGGTCGGCATCTGCACGGTGGACAGCAGCGCGTCCAGTCCGTCAAGCAGCGGTCCCTTGCAGGGAATACCGACAACGGGAAGGGTCGTATTTGCGGCGATTGCACCGGCGAGATGCGCAGCCATACCTGCGGCGCAGATGATGGCGCCAAAGCCGTTTTCACGCGCGCAAAGCGCAAAATCACGCGCCTGCTCCGGGGTTCTGTGAGCGGAATAGATATGTACTTCAAACGGAATTTCAAGCGCTTTGAGCTGATCCACAGCCTTTTGAATCACAGGCAGATCGCTGTCGCTGCCCATGATGATTCCAACTTTTTTCATAAAGCTCCTCCTTAAAAAGGCGAAGGGCGCACTTCACTTTTTGTTGAAAAGCAAGTGTGCCCAGACGGTCGGCTTTTTTGTTCCTTGCTCCCTTGTGGTTTTCCACGGTTCCGTCAGTCACAAAGAACTTTTTGTTTACACTGAAATTATAACATAATCCGGCGTAAACCGTCAAGACACAAAGATGTCAAACTAAGTAGAAAATTCCCGGAAAAGCAGCGCCTATTTTAGGCATTTCGCTTTCATACGAATCTCAAATCTTTTTTGCCCTGTTTTTCTGAGATTCGTATCAGTTCGCTTTTGTTTCGCAATAGATGCAGCGGTACTGCTTATGCTCCTTGTCCGTGAGTTTGAAAATCTGATCCAACTCCTGTTCACACGAGGAGATACAGCGCGGATTTTTGCATTTTAAAACATTCACAAGCCGTTCCGGCAGAGAAAGGCTCTTTTTTTCGGCAAGCACACCGTCGCGGATGATGTTGATCGTCGCGTTTGGGTCCACATAGCCGATCACGTCCAGATCGACCGGAATATCGGCGTCGATCTTGATGATATCCTTTTTGCCCATCTTGCCGCTGGAAACATTTTTAATGATGGCAATCGACACGTCGAGCGAATCGAGATGCAGCAGATCATAAAGCTCCATACCGCGGCCGGCGGTGATGTGATCGATCACGATCCCGTTCTGAATGGAATCAATGTTCATGCCTGAGCCTCCTTGAGAAGTTTAAGGATGAGCGCCATGCGCATATATTTGCCGTTGAGCACCTGCTTGAAATAGCACGCGCGCGGATCGTCATCAATGGAGACGCTGATCTCATTCACGCGCGGCAGCGGGTGCATGATGCACAGGTCCTGCTTTGCTTGGCGCAGCTTGTCCGGCGTGAGGATATAGGTGTCGCGCAGACGCAGATAATCCTCTTCGTTGAAAAAGCGTTCGCGCTGCACGCGGGTCATGTAAAGAATATCAAGAGAAGGTATTGCGCCCTCCAGATCGGTAGTCTGCACATAGGGAAGATGATATTTTTTGAGCGTCTCATTTTTCACATAGCTCGGCAGCTTCAGCTCTTCGGGCGAAATCAGCACAAAACGCACGCCGCTGTAGCGCGAAAGCGCGTTGATGAGCGAATGCACGGTGCGGCCGAATTTGAGGTCGCCACAAAAGCCGACGGTCAGGTTGTCAAAATGTCCCTTTTCGCGGAAGATCGTCAAAAGGTCGGCGAGCGTCTGCGTGGGATGGCAATGACCGCCGTCGCCGGCATTGATCACGGGAATGGACGCATTGTTTGCCGCAACCAGCGCAGCGCCCTCTTTGGGGTGACGCATGGCGATGATATCCGCATAGCAGCTCACGGTCTTGGCTGTGTCGGCAACGCTCTCCCCTTTTGCAACGGACGAGGTGGCGCCGCCCGTAACGGAAAGCACGTTTCCTCCAAGCTCATACATGGCCGCCTCAAAGGAAAGGCGTGTGCGCGTGGAGGGTTCAAAAAACAGCGTTGCAAGCTTTTTGCCCTTGCAGCTTTCGCTGTATTTTGCGGGATGCTCGATGATGTCCATTGCGACGCCGATGAGCTCGTCCAGCTCGTCGGTGGAAAGATCAACGATATCGATCAGGCTTCTCATTTTGTGCCTCCGATCCAGCTTTCATCAGAGGGATTGTTGCGAAACGCAATCAGCCGCGCAATGTCCGCCGTTGCAATATAGCCTTCTTCGGCGGCAACCGCGGCAATTTCATCAAAATTCGTCAGCGAAACATTTTTCACGTTCGCCGCCGCAAGGCGATCCAGCCCCTTCTGCATACCGTAGGTGAAAATGCTGACAATGCCGAGCACATTTGCGCCCGCTTCACGAAGGGCGTCCACAACGTCGATCACGCTGCCGCCGGTGGAAATCAGGTCTTCCACAACAACAACTTTTTGACCGGCCTCGAGTTTGCCTTCAATGCGGTTCTGCCGCCCGTGATCCTTGTTGCCGGAGCGCACATAGCCCATCGGCTTATTCAGCAGATGCGCCGTAATCGCAGCGTGTGCAATGCCGGCGGTGGAGGTGCCCATGAGCACCTCGGCGTCAGGATAATGTTCTTGGATCAGCGCGGCCAATCCGTTTTCCACATCGTCACGCACTTGCGGCGCGGTCAGCGTCAGACGGTTGTCGCAATACACCGGGCTTTTGATACCGCTCGCCCAGGTGAACGGTTCTTGCGGGCGGAAAAACACCGCGCCGATGGAAAGTAAATCTTTTGCAATCTGTTTTGAAAGTTCCATAAGTTTCTCCTCTCAGTCCACAAATTCGCGTAAACAGCGGCGATATGCCGCAACGGGATCCTCCGCCGCCGTGATCGGGCGGCCGACGACGATATAGTCCGAGCCAATCTCCTTCGCCTGCGCCGGGGTCATCACGCGCTTCTGGTCGCCCACGTCGCCGTCGGCAAAGCGCACGCCGGGCGTGACGGTCAGAAAATCACTGCCGCAAAGCTCATGCACTTTTTGCGCTTCCAGCGGCGAACACACCACCCCGTCGAGTCCGGCATCCTTCGCGTTTTTCGCATAGTGCATCACGACCTCGGCAATCGGCGCGTGGATCATCAGATCGCGCTCCATGGTTTCCTGATCGGTCGACGTGAGCTGTGTCACGGCAATCAGAAGCGGACGTGTGCCGTCCTCACGCGTCAAGCCCTCCAAAGCGGCCTGCATCATCGGAATGGTGCCGCCTGCGTGCAAATTGCAGATATCCACATCCAGACGAGACAGCACGGCCATGCTTTTTTTCACGGTGTTGGGGATGTCGTGCAGTTTTAAGTCCAAAAAAATCTTGTGTCCGCGCGCCTTCAGCTCGCGCACAATCGACGGTCCTTCGGCGTAAAACAGCTCCATGCCGATTTTTACAAACGGTTTTTCCTCGGTGAATCGGTCGAGGAAGGCGAAAGTCTGCGCTGCCGAAGCAAAATCGCAGGCAACAATGACGTCTTTTCCCATTTCAGCGCACTCCTTTGATGATATCGGAAAGATTGTCGATTTTATATTGATCCATAACGGCCGGTAAAGCTTCGATGATTTTTTTGCAGGCGAACGGGTCGATGAGATTCATCGTACCGATCTCGACCGCCGTTGCGCCTGCGAGCATGAGCTCGATCACATCTTCTGCAGAAGAAACGCCGCCCATGCCGACCACGGGGATTTTGACGGCGTGCGCAACCTGATAGACCATGCGCACGGCAACCGGAAAAACGGCGGGTCCCGAAAAGCCGCCCATGGTGTTGGCGATCACAGGCCGCTTTGTTTTCAGATCGATGCGCATACCGAGCAGCGTGTTGATCAGACTCACGCCGTCTGCGCCTGCCGCTTCCACCGCTTTGGCGATCTCGGTAATGTCGGTTACATTCGGCGAAAGCTTGACGATCACGGGCTTTGTTGTCACCGCTTTGACCGCTTTGACCACCGATGCAGCAGCGTCCGGCTGCACGCCGAAGCTCATGCCGCCGCCGTGCACGTTCGGGCACGACACATTGACCTCCAGCCAGCCGACCTGCGTCTGCTTATCCAGCTTTGCGCAAACTTCGGCATACTCCTCGACGGAAAAGCCGCTGACATTTGCCATCACTTTCTTATGAAAGCATTGTTTCAGCTTCGGCAGCTCCTCGGCAATGACAGCATCCACACCCGGATTTTGCAGCCCGACAGCGTTGATCATGCCCGAAGTACACTCCGCAATGCGCGGCGTTGCGTTGCCGAACCGCGCGTTTTTGGTTGTTCCTTTCAAAGAAAACGTGCCGAGACAGTTGATGTCATAAAGCTCGGCAAACTCATAGCCGAACCCGAAGGTGCCGGAGGCCGGAATGACAGGGTTATCCAGTGTGATTCCGCAAAGATCAACACTCAGTCTGCCCATAGAATCTCCTCCTTTTCCAGCACCGGGCCGTCCTTGCAAATGCGTTTATAGCCGGTGACCGTCTTGCAGGTGCAGCCCATGCAGGCGCCGAAGCCGCAGCCCATGCGCTCTTCAAAGCTGAACTGTCCGCTCGTTTTCGTGCTGCGATACACCGCTTTCAGCATCGGTTCCGGCCCACAGGTGTAAAAATAATCATAGTGCTCCGGCAGTGCGTCGGTCACAAAGCCTTTTTTGCCGTAAGAGCCGTCCACCGTCGTCACAGTCACATCGGCGCCGAGTGCGCGGAATGCATCCTCACAAAACACCTCGTCTTTTTTGTTGAAGCCGAGCACGACGCTCACACGCTTGCCTTGCGCCAGTAAACGCTTACACAGCAGATACAGCGGCGGGACGCCGACCCCTCCGCCCAGCAGACAAACGTCGCTTCCGCTTTTGGAAAGATCGTAGCCGTTGCCCAGCCCGGTCAGCACATCCAGCGTTTCGCCTTTTTTCATCTTTGCAAGCGCAGCCGTGCCCTTTCCGACGATTTTATAAATGATACTCACGCCGGTCGGATCAAGGTCATACACCGAGATCGGGCGGCGCAGGAACAAACCGTCCAGTTTGAGGTTGATGAACTGTCCGGGCGCCGTAATGTCCGAAACATCGCCCGAAAGGCGCATACGCATCACGTCGGATGTGAGCGCTATGTTTTCCGTAATTGTAAAATTCCCTTGCTTCATAGTGCTCCTCAAGCGTCGATGGTTGAAATGTGCAGCGTGATCTCATCCAGCACATCCACCAGCGCGCGCACGGTATCCAGAGAAGTGAACATGGTCACGTTGTTTTCAATCGCGCCGCGGCGAATTTGATAGCCGTCCTTCTCTTCGGCGGCCGCGCCGGTCTCACTGGTGTTGATCACGTAGGCCACATAGCCGCTGCGCAAAGATTCCAAAATTTCACTGTTGCCCTCGGAAAGCTTGTGCAACACATGGGTGCGGATGCCGTGCTGTTTCAAAAATGCTGCGGTACCTGCAGTCGCTTCGATGTTGAAGCCGAGGTCATAAAATCTGCGGATGAGCGGCAGCGCTTCCTCCTTATCCTTGTCGGCGATGGTCGCAAAGACCGTGCCGTAGTTTTGCAGATGCATTCCCGACGCCTGCAGCGCTTTCCAAAGTGCGCGGTTGCGCTGGTCGTCGTAGCCGATCGCTTCGCCGGTGGATTTCATTTCCGGGGAAAGATAGGCGTCCAGACCGCGAATTTTGTTGAAGGAGAACACGGGCACTTTCACATACCAGCGTTTTTTCTCTGCGGGATAGATATCAAAGATGCCCTGCTCTTTCAGGCTCTTGCCGAGGATGACCTCTGTTGCGATGTCCGCAAGGCTGTAGCCGGTCGATTTTGAAAGGAAAGGTACCGTGCGGGAGGAACGCGGATTGACTTCGATGATATAGACTTTTTCGTTTTTATCAACGATGAATTGAATGTTATAAAGGCCGACGATCCCGATGCCGAGGCCGAGCTTTTTCGCATATTGCAGAATGATGCCCTTGACCTTATCGGAGATGCTGAAGGAGGGATAGACCGAGATGGAGTCGCCGGAATGGATGCCGGTGCGCTCCACAAGTTCCATAATGCCCGGCACAAACACATCGCGGCCGTCGCAGATGGCGTCCACCTCGACTTCTTTGCCGGTGATGTATTTATCGACCAAAACCGGCTTGTCCTCGTCGATCTCCACGGCGGTTTTCAAATAATGGCGCAGTTGCTCCTCGTTGGAAACGATCTGCATGGCGCGGCCGCCGAGCACAAAGGACGGACGCACAAGCACGGGATAGCCGATGCGCTGCGCCGCCGCAACACCGTCTTCGATCTTGGTGACAGCCTGTCCTTCCGGCTGCGGGATGTTCAGCTCCTTGAGCAGCTTTTCAAACAGATCGCGGTTTTCGGCGCGATCGATCGCCGCACAGTCGGTACCGATGATATTCACGCCGCGCTCCATCAAAGGCGACGCAAGGTTGATGGCCGTTTGGCCACCGAGAGAAGCGATCACACCTTCGGGCTGTTCAAAGTCCACAATGTTCATCACATCCTCAGGCGTGAGCGGCTCAAAATAGAGCTTGTCGGACGTTGTGTAGTCTGTGGACACCGTTTCGGGGTTGTTGTTGATGATGATGGATTCATAGCCGCTCTTGCGGATCGTCATCACCGCGTGGACCGTGGAATAATCGAATTCCACGCCCTGCCCGATGCGGATGGGGCCGGCGCCGAGCACAACGGTCTTTTTCTTGCCGGTCAAGCGGGAATCGTTTGTGCCGGTGTAGGAGGAATACAGATACGGAATATAGGTGCCGGTATGCAGGGTATCGACCATACGGAACACGGGCTTGATGTCGTTTGCCTTGCGCAGCGCCGTCACGTCCAGCTCTTTGCACTTCCAAAGCTTTGCAATATACTTATCGCAGAAGCCGAGCACCTTCGCTTTTTTGAGCACGTCGATGCTGTTTTTGTTCGCCGAAAGCTTTTCTTCCATGCGAATGATATGAACGATCGCTTCAAGGAACAGCGGCGTGATCATCGTGATCTTATAGATTTCGTCCACACTGACGCCGCGACGCAGCGCTTCGGTAACAGCGAAGATCTCGTCGGCACGGAAATCCTTGATATAAGCCAGCAGCTCTTCTGTTGAAAAGCTGTCGAATTTTGCCATGTGGAAGTGGCACACGCCGATCTCCAGCGAACGCACGGATTTGAGCATACACTCTTCGAGCGTGGCGCCGATGCCCATCACTTCGCCGGTGGCCTTCATCTGTGTGCCGAGCAGGTTCGGCACGGTTGTGAATTTATCGAACGGGAAGCGCGGGAATTTTGCAACCACATAATCAAGCTGCGGCTCGATTGCTGCCGTGCCGCCTGCCACGGGAATCTCTTCCAGCGCCATACCCATGGCGATTTTCGCCGTCACACGCGCAATGGGATAACCCGACGCCTTGCTCGCGAGCGCGGAGGAGCGCGACACGCGCGGATTGACTTCGATCAGATAATACTTGCTGGAAAACGGATCGAGCGCAAACTGCACGTTGCAGCCGCCTTCGATTTTCAGCGCGCGGATGATCTTGATGGCGGAATCGTTGAGCATCTTGAGGTCGTGCTCGTTGAGCGACATGATCGGCGCAACCACGATGGAGTCGCCGGTGTGAACGCCGACCGGATCCACATTTTCCATACCGCAGATCGTGATGGCGTGATCGTTGGAGTCGCGCATGACCTCGAATTCGATCTCCTTGTAGCCTTTGACGCTCTTTTCCACAAGCACCTGATGCACCGGGGAAAGCGCAAAGCCGTTTTTGGCAACCTCGATCAGCTCTTCTTCGTTATACGCAAAACCGCCGCCGGTGCCGCCGAGGGTGAACGCCGGACGCAGTACAACGGGATACCCGATGTGCTTTGCGGCTGCGACGGCCTCGTCGAGGTTATAGGTGATCTCCGAGGGGATGACCGGCTCGCCGATCTCCTCGCAGAGCTCTTTGAATTTTTCGCGGTCCTCCGCTTTTTCAATGCTATCGCTGCTTGTGCCGAGCAACAGTGTGTGGCATTCGCGCAAAATGCCCTTCTTTTCAAGCTGCATGGCGAGGTTCAAACCTGTTTGTCCGCCGATGCCGGGAACGATGGCATCCGGGCGTTCATAGCGCATGATTTTTGCAATATATTCCAGCGTTAGCGGCTCCATGTAGACCTTGTCGGCAATGACAGTGTCGGTCATGATCGTGGCAGGGTTGGAGTTGCAGAGAATGACCTCGTAGCCCTCCTCTTTCAGCGCCAGACACGCCTGTGTGCCGGCGTAGTCAAATTCCGCAGCCTGACCGATGACAATAGGGCCGGAGCCGATGATCAGTACTTTTTTGATGTCGGTACGTTTCGCCATAAGAAGTTCCTCCTGTTTCAATGCATTTGCTTAGATTTTTTGATATACAATTTTGCCGTCGTGCACCGTCAGCAGGCATTCGCCATAGAGCTTTTCATGCAGGAACGGCGTGGATTTTCCTTTGGAAAGAAGGCTTTCTTCGGTCACAGTCCAAGTCGTGTCGAGCGACCAGACGGAGAAGCTGTTTTTATCGGGCAGCGCAAAGCGGTTACGCGGCGCAGCCGTCAGTTTTTGAATGATCCAATCAAGCGGCACGACGCCGGGCTTTACCAAATAGGTATACAGCACGGAAAACGCCGTTTCCAGCCCGACGATGCCGAACGCCGAGCCGGCGAGCCCTTTTGCTTTTTCCGCGGCGGAATGCGGCGCGTGATCTGTTGCAATCATGTCGATCGTTCCGTCAAGCAACCCCTGCAAAAGCGCGTTTTTATCTTCGGCAGAGCGCAGCGGCGGATTCATTTTAAAGCGCCCGTCCTCCTGCAGGTCGTCTTCGCAAAGCACAAGATAATGCGGTGCGGTTTCGCAAGTGACATTCACGCCGCGGCGTTTCGCGTCACGGATCAGTTCCACGCTCTCTTTTGCAGAGATGTGGCAAACATGATAGGCGCAGCCGGTTTGCTCTGCAAGCGCGAGATCGCGTTCGATCATTTTCCATTCGCTTTCAGAGCAGATGCCCTTGTGCCCGTGCGCTTTTGCATAGCGGCCGTCGTGGATATAACCGCCGCGCAGCAGCTCGTTGACCTCGCAGTGCGCCGCAAAGACCTTGCCCAGCGCTTTGACCCGCTGCATCCCCTGCCGCATCACTTCATCGCTTTGTACGCCTCTGCCATCGTCCGAAAACGCAGCCACATCCTTTGCCATTTCTTCAAGCGCGGAAAGCGTCTGCCCGCGTTCGCCGACCGTCAGAGCGCCGTATGGCACAACGTCGATCACAGCGCCGGAACGGATGAGCGACAGCTCATCGCGCAAATGCGACGCGCAATCCGGCACCGGGTTCAGGTTCGGCATGGTGCAAACGGTGGTATAACCGCCGTGCGCCGCAGCAAGAGAGCCGGTTTGGATCGTTTCTTTATAAGAAAAACCCGGCTCACGAAAATGCACATGCACATCGCAAAAGCCGGGAAAAACGGAAAGAGGGGTCTTGTCGGCGGCGGCAAGAACACTGTCGGGGAGCAAGGACAGTTCCGCCGCAGGGCAAAGAGAAGTATCAATGTTTTGAATGGTGGCGGAAATCATGGTGTTTGCCATAGCCGTTCCTTTCCGAAGCAAAGAAATGCCCGACCGGAGTCGGGCATAGCATCATAAAACTGCGCAGTGATCTGCGCTGCATAAAATATGAACTCTTGCCGATCTCTCAGTATCGTCTTAAAGATTTGTTGTGTTGATTATATCACAGCCGCGTTTAATTGTCAACGAGAAGCGGGGAAAATATTTTGTGTTTTTCCGTCAAAAAATCAGCAATATTTCACAAGATGTTGATTCAGCCGAGGATCACCTTTTTGATCGCGCCGAGCAGCTCGTCATAGGTTTCAAATGCCGGAATGTCGGGATAATCCTTTTTGATGTGCTCTGTGCTCTTGAACAAAAAGCCCGCCTTGCTCGCCTGAATCATGCCCAAGTCGTTATAGCTGTCGCCGGAAGCGATTGTTTCAAAGCCGATCGACTGAAGCGCCTTGACGGTGGTATACTTCGATTTTTCAACGCGCATATGGAAACCTGTGATCTCGCCGTTCCGCGCAACCTCCAGTGTGTTGCAGAAAATCGTCGGCATGCCGAGCTTTTTCATCAGCGGCGCGGCAAACTGGGTGAAGGTGTCGCTGAGGATGATGACCTGGCTGAACGAGCGCAATTCATCCAAAAAAGCTTTTGCGCCCTGCATCGGTTCAATGCGCTCAATGACCGCCTGAATCTCTTTCAGGCCGAGCCCGTGCTCTTTGAGAATGTCAAGACGGTAGCGCATGAGCTTGTCATAATCCGGCTCGTCGCGCGTTGTTTTTTTCAGTTCGGGAATGCCGGTTTCCTCTGCAAAAGCGATCCAGATCTCCGGAACCAGCACGCCTTCCATGTCAAGACAGGTGATATACATTTCGTTCATAAGAAAATTCCTTTCGATTAGTATTTGAAGTTCCCCTCGGCAACACGCTTGAGGTGCGCGCCGTAGGGCGATTTTCCATAGGTTTTTGCACAATCAAGCAGCGCCTCTTTTGAGATCCAGCCGTTGAGCAGTGCAATCTCTTCCGGCGCGGAGATGAGAATCCCCTGCCGCCGTTCCACCATGCCGACATAGTTCGACGCTTCCAGCAAGCTCTCCATCGTGCCGGTGTCCAGCCATGCATAGCCGCGCCCGAGCAGCTTGACGGAAAGGCGGTTTTCCGCAAGAAAAAGCTTGTTCAAGTCGGTGATCTCCAGTTCGCCGCGCGCCGAGGGCTTGATTTTTTTTGCCTTTTCACAGACCGTATGATCGTAAAAATACAGCCCCGTCACGCAGTAATTGGATTTCGGGTGCGCCGGTTTTTCTTCGATGGAAACGACGTTTTCGTTTTCGTCAAATTCCACCACGCCAAAGCGTTCGGGATCGTCCACATGATAGCCGAATACCGTTGCAATGCCCTGTTCGGCGTTTGCGGCAGCTTCCTTGAGCATGCGGCGAAAACCGTTGCCGTAAAAGATATTGTCGCCGAGCACCATGGCGCAGCAATCGTTGCCGATGAAACTTTCACCGATCAGAAACGCCTGCGCAAGACCGTCCGGCGAGGGCTGTTCGGCATAGGAAAACGAAATGCCGAATTTACTGCCGTCGCCGAGCAGACGTTCAAAATTTGGCAGGTCCGTCGGCGTTGAAATGATCAGGATGTCGCGGATGCCGGCGAGCATCAGCGTGGACAGCGGATAATAGATCATCGGCTTATCATACACCGGCAAAAGCTGTTTGCTTGTGACCGAGGTGATCGGATAAAGCCGGGTACCGGCGCCGCCGGCAAGAATGATTCCTTTCATGACTGCCTCCTTAACGGTTGTTGTTTTGCGAGGTTTCCAAAATGTTTCTGCAAAGGAAAATCAGCAGCATCGCAAGCAGAAGGTTCACCGCGAAAATCGCAAAGAATGAAAACGTGATGGACGCGAAGCCAAGATACACATAATAAAGCGCAACGCCGGCCGCAATCGCGGGAATGCTCGCAAGCAGACAAAACAGGAAATATACCATGACAATGATCGCCTTGTTGTTCCCGTTTCCGCCAAGCAAGCGCGACAGCAGGAGATTGACGCCGATGAACAGCAAGCCGAAGCTGAAACGCGCTGTCATCATGGCGATGCACGTCAGCCAGTCGCAGTCAATCAAAAACGGCAGCAGCACAAAATTCAGCACCGATTGCGCCGCAAGAGAGGGAAGCTGCTCTTTGATGGTATAAAACAGCTTTTTGAACGGCGGCTCGGGGATCAGATAGACATAAGGCAGCGTCAGTTCTTTTGCCCAGCGGCCGGAGCCGACCGAAAGCACCATCATATAGATGCTGAACGCAAACGCGCCGATCACGTCTTTGATAATGAGCGCAAACACGACGGTTGCCGCCGCAAAGATAACCGACATCAGATCAAACAGCAAAAAGCGGCTGCGGCGGTTTTCAATCGCGTGCTTCACACCGATGACCGCAGCGCCCTCGCCGCGCGACAGACCGGTCTTTCCGACTTTGACATTGCGCGGCGCAAGCTCCTGCGCTTTGCCTTCTTTTCGCGCGGTGATCGCAGAAAAGGAAACCTCCGCCGCCTTGAGCACGTCCTCATAAAAATCGATGCGCAGCAGTGAAACGAGCACATAGTAAACGACAACACAGACAGCAAAGCAGCAAAGCGCGATCAAAACAGCATTCCAGCGCTGTGTCAACGCGCCCGCAACGCCAAAGCGCAAAAAGCCGACCACAGGAAGCAGATGCATCAGCGGACTGTTTGCCGCCGCAACAACGCGCGGCAGCAGCTCGCCCGGGCTTGACAGGACTTTTTCTGCAAACAGCGCGAGAAAAACGACCCAGACCCCGTAAAAAATCACTTTTGCGATCCGGCATTTCCGGTCGCTGCCGGAGGTCAAAGAGTAAATGAGCATCGCAAGCATCTGCGCAAGAAACACCGTCATCGCGTAGCCGATCACGATTGCAAGCAGCTTGATAAGCGATATCCCATATGCGCTGCGCAGCCAGGAATACTGATAAACCAGCACGATGCCCAGCGAAAGCGCGTGTCCCATCTGGGAAAAAAGTCCGTAGGAAAGCATCGTTTTCGGACGGAACGGCGCGTCAAACAGCAAGTTGACGTCCGACATGGAAAACATTGCAGCGCCGTTGACAAAGCCGTTTTTTGCAATCAGGATAAACACAACGGAGTAAATGCCGAGCAAAATCGCTTCCAGTTCGCCGAAATCACGCAGCGACTCCGATTCGCGGCTCAAATTGCCGGTCCAGATCACGAACACGGCAAGCGCCAGCACGACCAGCAGAACAATCAGCTCTGTCGGACGGTGAAAAATTTCTTTCACACGGTTTTTCAGCTTGCGCGAAACAAGATAAACCAGCGCGCTCATGCTGTTTCCCCGCTTTCCGTCAGCCGGAAGAACAGCGTTTCAAGGCTCTCCTCGCTGACATCGGACGCAGCGCGTTCGGCAACGAACTTGCCGCTCTGCATAATATACGCCTTGTCCCAATAGTTTTCCACGGAATCGATCATGTGCGTGCTGATGAGCACCGTTGCGCCGCTGTCGCGCAATTCCATGAACACTTCCTTGAGCTGTTTGATCGCGTGCGGATCAAGGCCGACCATCGGTTCGTCAAAGATCACAACCGACGGACGGTGCACGAGAGCGCAGCAGATGGAAAGCTTTTGCTGCATCCCCTTGGAAAGCTCCTTGCCGAGCTTATCTTTTTTATCGAGCAGCTCAAAGCGTTCCAGGAGCCTTTCGGCAGTGCCGTCGTCCTGCAGACGATAGGCGCGCAGCATAAATTCCAGATGCTCGCCCACGGTCAGCATATCGTAGACCGCCGGCATTTCGGGCACATAGCCAAGCGCGCGTTTCGCGTCGAGCGACTTGTTCGCGTATGTATCGATCAGGATCTCACCGTCAAAGCGCAACAGCCCCGCGATGCATTTGATGATCGTGGACTTACCCGCCCCGTTCGGGCCGAGCAAAACGGCGATTTCACCGTTTTTGATCTGAAAGCCGACATCCTCCACGGCGGTCAGCTTTCCGTATTTTTTTGTTACATGATTTACCTGCAGCATACAGTGCCTCCAAGCATCAGATCAGTGCTTCAAATGCGGCAAGATTGTCCGGCGTGATGGCACGTTTTCCGTCTTCAATCTCGTGAACCATTTCCACAAGCAGGCTGTTGACCGGCGTAGCAACGCCGAACTGTCTGCCTTTTTCCACAAAATAGCCGTTGAAGATATCGATCTCGGTCTTTTCGCCCTTTTCCAGCGATTGCAGCGTCGAGGGCTTCACATCCATATATTTGGCTTTGACCGTAATGGAAACGACCATCTGGCAAATGGCGTTGTAGGGTTTATTGTTCATGAGCATCAGCAAATCGTAATAAAGCAGCTTGCCGTATTTCGGCACGCGAATGCCCATGGCACGCGCAACATACATTCCTTCACGCGCAATGGCAAGGAAGAGCCGCTTTGCTCTCGGGTCCTCAATGCATTTGCCGAGCACCTGTCCGGTGATGGCCGCAACAGCGTTGATGCAGGAATTGATGATGAGCTTGGAATACTGCTCGCGCGTGATGTCGTTCGAGATCGTTGTCGGCAGCACCGTTTGGAACATTTCGCAAAGCGCGTCAAGCTGCTTCGGATGCGCACCGCCCGGCATACCGATCACGAGTATGCCATCGCTCGTCATAGTCACATCGTTCGCCGCGTTGCGCGTGGCGCCGAAACCGATCATCACGCCGACAGCATGATTTCTGCCGACTACTTCGGCAAGATTGTTTGTCAGAATGCCGTTCTGCAGACCGACCACAAGTCCGTCTTTGGAAAGAAGCGGCAAAATGGATTTCGCCACTGGAATCATCGCCTGATATTTCGTGGCGATCATGATCACGTCAAACGTCTGTCCCTGCAGCGCGTCAACGCTGTCATAGCAAGGGAAGTTCGCCGTCAATTCACCCTTCACGCCATGCAGGTGAAAGCCTTCTTTTTCAATCAGCTCTTTTGTCGCGGCGCTGTGGCAAAGGATAGAGATGTCGTAACCTGCTTTTTGTGCGAGCACAGCCATGCTTCCGCCGATGGCGCCCGCTCCGACCAACAATGTTTTCATAAGCTTACTCCTTGATGATAGAAATAGTTTTATTTGTTTTCGCCGTCCTGATCGAGCGGCGCAAATCCCTTTTTGATAAGAAACGCGAGCGGCAGGAACACCAGTGCGGCGACCGCTGCGGCATAAAGGAACATCTCGCTTGTCGGCACATGCTGCACAACATTATATTCATCCGTATAGACCACAGAAGACGTTGCGGCGGCATAAGAGCCGAGCGCAGGACCGACGACCATCGGAATGAGCACATAAAAGATCATGCGGATGCCCTGGAACTGTCCGGCCTTGCTCATCGGCGTAAAATCACGCACCGAAGCGTTGAGCATTATCATCAGCACCGCATAGCCGACGACGGTCGGCGCCACGGCAAGCAGCAGCGTTTGCAGATTTTGCGCAAATCGCAGCGCGGCAAGCCCAAACACAAAGCATACCCCTGCGGGCAGCAGCGCCCCGGTCTTGTTCTTTGCGCCGATTTTCAGCAAAAGCAGAATGCCGCCGACCATCACAGCGACTGAAACAACCGCGCAAACGATGAACGGTGCGGAAAGAAACGCGATGCCCTCGGACGCGGGCAGGATCACATATTGCAGATAAATCAGCAGATACGGGAAGAACACCTGCACGGCGATGGAGAAAAAGCCGAGCGACGCGAGCGCAAGATAGAGCTTTGGATTGTTTTTGATCACAGACGGACGGAAGCCGTAAAACAAATCGCTCCAGTAATTTGCGCTGCTTTGTTTTTCACGGTGCGCCGGCTCCTGCAGAGTGAACAGGCCGATCACACCGCAAACGATCACAAAACCGCCGAGACAAAGGAAAAACACATCGTAGCCGATCGCGCCGGATTGCGCAAAAGAACCGACGCCGACCACAAGCCCCATTGCAACGATCGGCAGCGCGGCAAACAGCGATTCCACTTTCGGGCGCGTTTGCGGCGTTGTGATATCGGTCACCCAGGCGTTGAACACGGAATCGTTGCTCGTTGAGCCCATAAACGTCATGATGCAATCCATGAAAATCACGATCCAGACTGTGACGGAAAGAATTTTCACTTCATCGGAAAGATGAAACAGCGCGGCGATATGCTCTCTTGAAATCAGACCGAACGCCGCTGTGATCACGCCCCAAAGGATGTAGCCGATGGAGATGAACTGCTTGCGTTTTTGCAGCCGGTCGCTGAGCGTTCCCATAACAAAGGTGGTCAGCACAGCCGTTGCCGCAGAAAGAGCAACCATCAGACTGATGGCGCGCATGACGGGAATTGCGCCGTCAACAGCGGTCTGTGAAACGCCGGCATAGATCTTGTTATACAGGAACGTGTTGAAATACATATTTTCCACGTTCCACGCAAGCTGGCCCACCAGCGCAAACAGCACAAGATTGAACCAGATGCGGCCGGAAAGCTTGTTTTCCTTCATAAAGACCCTCCTATGCTTTAAAATACATATAGACCTGACATTTGATCATTCCGTTATAGAGCTTGCGGCGCTTATCGGCTTTTCTGCCGAAAAACACTTCAAAATCATCGGACGGGCTGATGATGCTGTAGGACCAGCCGCGCCGCTGTTCAAAGCGCGTTCCCATCAAACGGTAGAGGTCTTCCGCCGCCTTCACATCCAGCAGCCGTTCACCATACGGCGGGTTGCAAATCAGCGTTCCGCGTTCCGTCTGCGGCGCAAAATCACGCAGGTCGCGCCGGGCAAAGGTGATCAGATGCGCCACACCGGCACGTTCGGCATTGCTTTTGGCAAGCTCCAGCGCCGAAGAATCAATATCGCTGCCGAACGCGGCAAAGGGCGTGTCGTGCTTTTCCAGCGAAACGGCGCGTTCACGTTCCTGCGTCCAGACGCTTTCGGGAATCTGCTCCCAGCGCTCGGCCGAAAAATGGCGGTTTTTTCCGGGCGCAATGTTGTTCGCCATCAGCGCCCCTTCAATCAGAATCGTGCCCGAGCCGCACATGGGATCATAGAGTGTGTGATACTCGCGCAAGCGTGAAAAAAAACACAAAGAAGCGGCAAGGGTTTCCTTGATCGGCGCACCGCCGGCTTCCAGCCGATAGCCGCGCTTATGCAGTCCGGCGCCGGAGGTGTCAAGCAGCAGAGATACCTGATCCTTCATAATGGAAAACTGAATCTGGTGCGTTGCGCCGGTCTCCTCGAACCATGAAATCGAATATTTGCTTTTTAACCGTTCGACAACCGCCTTTTTGATGATGGACTGACAGTCGCTGACGGAAAAAAGAGTGGAATTCAGGGAATAACCCTTCACAGGGAACGCGTCGCGCGAATCGATCCAATCCTCCCACGGCAGCGCCTTTGTGCCCTGAAACAGCTCTTCAAAGGATTTTGCAGCAAAAGTGCCGACAAGGATCTGCACACGCTCGGCAAAGCGAGAACAGATATTGACGCGCGCCAGTGTCCCGAAATCGCCCGAGAAAAGCACACGACCGTTTTCGCAGACGACGGACTGCACCTCTAGTGCGCGCAGCTCGTCGGCGATTGGTTTTTCAAGTCCAAGCAGGCACGGGATCACAAATTGAATGTTCATAAAAGCCCCCAAAACAATGTAAAAAACGGCGGTGGAAGCCCACCGCCGGATATTGTATCATAAAATTTTCAAAAAATCAATCATCTGCGGGCACAAGCAGACCGTAGCCGTCATCATTTCTTGCATAAACCACACAGATCTTGTCATCTTCGCTGTTGCGGAACATATAGAAGCGGTGGTCCAGCAGGTTCATCTGCAAAATCGCCTCTTCTACGCTCTGCGGTTTCAGCACGATGCTCTTGGAACGCGCAACGCTGAAATCATCGTCCCCCGGAATCTCTTCCGCCGCGTCAAATGCATCGAACGCACCCGAACGCAGTTTCTTTTCCACGCGGGTCTTGTTCTTGCGAATTTGACGAATGAGGGAATCCACCGTCTTATCCAGCGCGTCGTTCATATTCACAGCGCGCTCCTGCGCACGGAAGATCATGCCGTTATGGAAGATCGTGACTTCAACGGTCTGTTCACTCTTTTCCACCGTGGCTGTCACTTTTGCCTCCACTTCGTCAGGGAAGAATTTTTCGATCTTCTTCAGACGTTTTTCAGCACGCTCTTTAAAGGAATCTCTTGGGGTGCATTTTCTGCCGATCACTGTAATTTTCATAACAGTCATCTCCTTTCTATTTGAGATTATAGCACATTTAAGCTAAAAAATAAATAAGATTTCGTGATTTTGCTGTAAAAAATGACCAGCACTTTTTATTGCTTTTGCTGCTTGCATTTCAGGAAGATATTATGGTAAAATAAAACGTAATGCTGATTTTGGAGGTCGGGAAATGACTGATCGTTCCACGTTGGAAGAACAAGCAAAAAAACTGCGCGAAACCATCCTTTATCACAACCGGCGCTATTATGAAAACGACGCGCCGGAAATTGAAGATTTTGAATATGACAAGCTGCTGCATGAACTGATCGCGCTGGAGGAGCAGTATCCTTTTCTTGCAACCGACGACTCCCCCACCCGCCGTGTCGGCGGCAAAGCAGACGCACAGTTCACACCGGTGGAGCACCGCGTTGTGATGGAAAGTCTGCAGGACGCGTTTTCCGAAGAGGATGTGCTGGATTTTGACCGCCGGGTACAGGAAACGGTCGGCGATGTGCAATACATCGTTGAACCGAAGATCGACGGACTTTCCGTCAGTCTGGAATATGAAAACGGCGTTTTTGTGCGCGGTTCCACCCGCGGAGACGGACGCACAGGAGAAGACATCACGGCAAACCTCAAAACCGTGCGCTCCATTCCGATGCAGATCAAAACGCCGCTGCCTTTTCTGGAAGTGCGCGGCGAGGTCTATATGAAAAAGGAAGTGTTTCTTGAACTGACGGAAAAACAGGAAAACGAGGGAGAAAAACCGTTTAAAAACCCGCGCAACGCCGCCGCAGGCTCGCTGCGCCAAAAAGACAGCCGCATTACGCGGCAAAGAAAGCTTGACATCTTTGTGTTCAACGTCCAGCAGGTCGAAGGAGCAACACTGAATTCTCATAAACAGTCGCTCGATTTTCTGCGCGAACTCGGCTTTACGACCGTTCCGTTTTATACGCCCTGCAAAACGATTCGGCAAGCGCTGACGGAGATTCAGCGCATCGGCAACGAGCGCGGCACCCTTTCGTTTGACATTGACGGCGCCGTCATCAAGGTGGATGATTTTTCAAAGCGGCAAACGCTCGGCTCCACAGCAAAATATCCGCGCTGGGCGCTCGCGTTCAAATATCCGCCCGAAGAAAAGGAAACCACCCTGCTCGACATCGAAATCAACGTCGGACGCACCGGCGTGCTGACGCCGACCGGCGTTTTTGAACCGACGTTGCTTGCGGGCTCCACCGTCAGCCGCGCAACGCTGCACAATCAGGATTTCATCTCCGATAAGGATATTCGCATCGGCGACACGGTCATCATCCGCAAAGCGGGCGACATCATCCCGGAGGTGCTTTCCGTTGTGCGCCACGCCGAAAACAGCGTTCCCTATGAGATGCCGAAGGTTTGCCCGTCCTGCGGCGCGCCGACCGTGCGCGAAGAGGATGAAGCCGCGCTGCGCTGCGTCAATCCGGATTGCCCGAGCCAGCTTTTGCGCACGCTGATCCATTTCTGCTCGCGCGACGCTATGGACATGGAGGGCATGGGGGAAGCGGTGCTTGCGGTCTTTGTGGAAAAGGGCATTGTCAAAACGGCGGACGATTTGTTCCATCTGCGCAAGGCTGACATCGCCGCTATTGACCGCATGGGCGAAAAAAGCGCGGAAAACTTGATTGCCGCCGCGGAAAAAGCCAAGGCGAACGATCTTTCAAAGCTGCTGTTTGCGCTTGGCATCCGTCACATCGGACAAAAAGCCGCCTCCCTGCTTGCAAAGCATTTCGGCTCCATGGACGCGCTGATGAACGCATCCGCCGAGGAAATCGCCGCCATCGACGGCTTCGGCAGCATTATGGCGGAGAGCGTTGTGGATTTCTTTGCGCTTGACGCTTCCAAGCTGCTGATTGAAAAGCTGAAAAACAGCGGCGTCAATATGCAAAGTCAAAGCACGAGCATCGACGAACGCTTCCTCGGTCAGACGTTTGTGCTGACCGGCACGCTTTCCCGTTTCACGCGAAAGGAAGCGTCCGAGCTGATTGAACGCTTCGGCGGGAAAAGCGCGTCCTCCGTTTCCAAAAAAACAACCTATGTGCTCGCCGGAGAAGACGCCGGCAGCAAGCTGCGAAAAGCGCAGGAGCTCGGCGTCACTGTGATTTCGGAAGCGGAATTCGAAAACATGATCCAATAAAGTACCCGGTGATTCACTCGGTGCGTGAAGATTGGCGAGGAAATTTTTCGTCAGATGTAACAGAAATCGCGCAGCAAACCTGACGGTTTGTAAGAGATTTCTGTGCAAAATGACGGAAAATTTACCGTCAAGATTTGCACATCCGAGTTAATCAGTGGGTACTAAAAAACTGCCGGCTGAAAACAGTCGGCAGCATTTTTTTATTTTGCGATATAATAGCAGGAATCGGGAAGCGCCGGTTTAAGATACATGGCGTCGATCGCGCCGACCATGGCGGCGCCTTCCATCAGCACGACGTTCGCTCTTGCAATCAGATCGACCGCCTGCTGCGTTTTTGCAGCGGCCTGTTTGCGATCGGACTGTTCCTCATTCACCTGCAGCACATCAGCGCTCACAAGACCTTTTTCAATCAGCAGATCAGTAGCTTCGCCCGGGTGCAGGTTGACCCATTCCACGCTGGCGCGAAGATCAGCGAGCACCTTCTGCACGCCGTCGGGATTACTTTCGATAAAGGACTTCTTTGCAATGACGCAGTTTTCCACAAGCGGCTGGGACTTGCGCGCGTCGATCCACGCGTTCGTCAGCGTAAACGCGACCGCAGCACCGCTTTTGGCAACGGCCAGTGTGGCGTAAGGTTCCGGCAAAACAGCGATCTGCGCGGAGCCGTCGATCACCTTTTCATACACGGCCGCATCAACGGAATCTTCTACCGTCGCGGTGACGCCTGCCGTTTCAAGCAGGGATTCCAGCTCCGTTTTCAGCGTACCTATCACACGGGACAACGCTTCTTCAGATGCTGCTGTCGGTTCACCGACAAGAATCGTTTTTCCGACAAGGTCTTTGACGCCGCCGATCGAAGTGCCGTTCGTCACAACAGACGCGGTGCCGAACGTGTTCACGGCGAGGATCTGCACGGAATCCGGCGTTTCATCCAAAAGCTGCGGGACGCGCCACAGCGGCACAACGGCAAGATCGGTGGTCATCGGCGCCGCAGCGATATCCGCATCGGAGATCACATAGGTTTCGTCGTCAAACAGCTTTGCCAGGGAAAAGTCTGCAGCCAGTGTGCTGCGTGCAATGGAAATGGGCTTGCCGCTGTAGGCAACGGCTGCGGGAGTGCGGGGAGTTTCGTTCGTTTCGCCGCAGGCAGCGAGAGAGAACAAGAGCAGGAATACAAGGGAAAGTGCCAGAAACTTCTTGAGGGGTTTCATAAAACCTCACCTTTCTGTATTTGGTCTTTGGATATACACTGCATCAGCAGCTCCCTGCTGATCAAATAAATGATTTTTCCTTCGCGGCGGATCACGCCGTCCTCCTGCAGGCAGGAAAACGCACGATAAAGTGAAGGACGCGAAATGTCGAGCATGGTTGCAATCTGCTGCATGGAGCAATCAAGCTCAAAGGTCATGTTTTCGCCGAACGCATTGTTCAAATAACGCGCCAGACGGTTTTGTGCGTTGCCGCCGGTATAGGTCGTCACACGCTGCTCCAAAGTGATGACCCGATCGGAAAGCATACGGATCACTCTCATTGCAAAGTTCGGATCGTCCTGCAAAAGCTGTAAAACACCGGCTTTGGTCAAAAAAAGAACACTGGTATCCCGCGTTGCTATGAGAACGTTTGCGGCATTTGAGCCGGTTGAGAACATCGCCTCCATGCCAAAAATACTACCTTCACCAATACGAACTGCGCAAAGGTCGTTAGCAATTCTACGTTTGATTGCATTGCCGGTTAGAATAAACGCAAGCGTACCGGAAGATGAACGGTCATCGGCGATGATGTCTCCGCGTTGGAAGGTGCCGGTTTCGGCCTTATCATCCAAGACGGATTCCAGTACTGCAGGATCCGTAGAAGCAAACAATTCATGCATTCGCATTTTATGGGTAATTCGCGCACGCTGAATCACGATTGTCACCTCCAAAAAACTGAACCATATTTTAACACAGACAGAAAAAAAAATCAACCCCAAATCTTCCTTTTCTGAAAGAAAAAACAATACGCTCGACAAAATGTGAGCGTATTGTTTCAAAACTGTGAACTCTTTAACCGGCTGTCGTAGTTGTTACGTCAGCCGCCGCAGTGGCGGTACCGGCTGTTGTTGTAGTTGTACCGGCGGTTGTTGTGGTTTCGGTCTCAGCCTTTGCCGGAGAGAACACCAGCGTTTCCGTCTGCTTGTCCGGGCCTGTCAGGTTCATCGTTGCCTGATAGGTGATCTTACCGTCGGCAAACGTCAGCGTTGCGGTCGCAATCGTTTTGTTGTTCGCTCTGTAACGGTCAATGATGTGGTTCTTGGAAACAGCGCGGTTTGCGGAGAAGAAATAGTAGTTGTCGATCGGCTTGAAGTCCTGCGAACGGTTCTTATTGGGCTTTTCCGCTTCATCGGAGAACACCCAAAGGAGCTTGCCGCCGGAAAGCTGGAAGTCGGACACAAGGGTGTGATTCTCTTTTTTCGCGCCCTTTTCAATGTTCGACGTCTGCTGCGTGCAGGTGAATGTGCCGGCATAAGCCGCAAGAGATTTATAGTTGTTGTAATAGGCGAGCAGCTTCTTTGCATAGGGGTAATCTTTCGGCATAGAGTTCAGATCCGTCATTGTCACGCTGGACATGGAGGCGGACATCTTCTGTGCCACAAGCGTGCAAAGAAGCAGGCCCGGGCTCTTTTGATAATCGCCGAGCGCGGTGAAGATTTCAATGGCGGCGTCCAGCTTATCTTCCTTGACAAACGTCACGCCCTGCTTATAGATCGTTGCAAGCTGCGTTTTCACATCTTCGGTTTCACCGAGCTGATGAAACAGATTGATCGCTTCTTTATAGTTGCCGTTTTCCGCAAGCATTTCGGCAAACTGATACTGCGCTTTCTGAATCTGAACGTCGCAGTCCTGATAATCGCCGAGGGACTGGAACAGGGAGATGGCTTCTTCAAAGAACTTTTTCCCCACAAGATCGACAGCCTGCAGATACTTTGTGTTTTTGATCTTGTCGGCGGTGTCTTTATAATCGCCGAGCTTTTGGAAGTTTTCGAGCGCAGCGGCGTAATTGCCGGACTGCATCTGCTCCGTCGCGGTGCGATATGCGCTTTCGCGGGTATAGTAGCCATAGCCGAAATAACCGCCGGCGCAAAGCAGGATCAGCACAAGAAGGATTGCGACGACCTTGCCGCCCTTTTTCTTCTTGTTGGCCTTTTTCTCTTCTTTGGCAGCTTTCTTCGCCGCTTTTTTCTCTTCCTTGGAAAGCTTTTCTTTCTTGGCCTTCTTGTCTTTTTTCTTGCCCTTTTTGCCTTCGTCGGCTTCCTCATAATCATCGGGGATCAGGCCGTTGAATTCGGGCACGGGTTCTTCACTGCCCTCCACACGGGCAAGCTTTTTGGCGTTGAGCACACGGAAATCGACCTTGCTGAGTTCGTCCAGCGCACAGCCGCAAACGTGGCAGTTGGCCTCCTCACGCGCATTGATCGCGCCGCAGGCACAGCACCAAAGATCGCGGTCGATCACAGGCTGGAACTTTGCGTCGGGCGTGTATTCCATCTGGTATTGCTTCACCATTTCCACATCGCCCTGCAGCAGCGACAGCAGATCCTGCTGCATCGGCAGCGGATTCCATTCGGCGTCGGCGTCAGCCGTCCATTTGGTTTCGTCCGCAAACACGACCTCCGTCACGCAGGCCTTGAAGCCGGTCGCTTCCGCAGCGGAAACGATGACAGCGGATTTTTGTCCGAAAAAGTCGTCACGCGCGGCGGCGAGATGCTGATAAGCATAGGTCATTTTGTCGGCCAGCGCGTTGCCTTCTTCATCCACGGGAACAAGGGCGAGCTTTACGGCAGAGATCACCTGACGGCTGATGTTTTTCAGTTTCAACTGCGCCAGCAAAACTTCCTTTTCATGATCCTTGAGCAAAAAGCCCTGTGCAATCACGACGGGAGCGCCAATTGCATAGAGATTCTCCGGCAAAGAGAACAGTTTTTCAAATCGACCGCTCATGATAGTACCTCCAATAACGTAACTCAATCGTTATATTTTTAATGCTGTATTTTTTATTATAATGCCCGTATCAAATTTTGTCAAGAAAAATCGGGCTTTTCGATGCATTCCTCATCGGCTTTTCGATGCATTCCTCAATAGGCAATCCCCTGTTGATCGAGGAATTCCTCCAGACACAGCCCGCTGTCGCGGATCTGCTTTGCCCATTCCACGCCGACATAGCGCCAGTGCCAGGGTTCGAACACAATGCCGGTCACATCCTCCTTGCCCTTCGGGTAACGCAGGATAAAGCCGTATTTATACGCGTTTTCAGTCAGCCAGGTGTATTCCTTCTGATTGACGAACGAATCATAGACGTTGCAAATATCCATGCAAAGGCCGAGGTTGTGTTCGCTTGTGCCGGGCGGCAAAATCACGGTCGCCGCCTTTTTGGCAGCGTCCTCGCGGGAAAGATGATAGTCCGCCATATAGGTTTCCGTCAGGTGGTTATAGTTGTTCTTCTGCCGCTCATAGGAACGGTAGGCGGAATACGGCGTAAGAATGATACCGTCCTGCTTTGCTGCGGTATACATCTCCTCGTAATGCGGCGCCACGCGCGCATCAAGATATTTTCCCGTGTCAAAAATTTCGTCGAGATTCGGTTCATAGCTTTCCGGAAACTCCCGTGTGCCGCTCACGACCACAAGCTGCCAGTTATCGTCTGTCACTTCTACAATATAGCGCCCGGTATCGGGATTTGTTACACGTTCGGCAGCCACGCTGGAAATCACCTGCGAAGGGGCAGAAGGTTCGGATGCCGAAGCTGTTTCGGTGGTTTGCGTATCGGAAACGGAAACGGAAGCAGACGGCGCCTGTGAAGAAGCGGAGGGTTCGGAGGCTGAAGAAGCGGAAGTTTGCGGCGCTTCCTGCAGCGTGCTCTGCTTGCGGTTGACTAGCTCCAGCGTGCCAAACACTGCGAGCGCCAGAATCAAAAGGATGATGATCACATATTTAAGATCGGAATGTTTTTTCATTGAATCCTCCTTGAGCAAGAATCGGGACTGTTTGTGCAAACAGCCCCTTTTTTATCAGTCGTACTGCTCTTTCAAGCCCTGCTCGTCAAACATAAACAGCGCGTGCAGGCAGATGTCGAGCGATTTTTCAATCGTGCGCGGCTCGAGCAGCTCTTCCGTGTCGCGGCGCGTATGATAATAACGCGGGCCGGTCGGATCCATGGCGGCAAGCGTGGCGGCAGGCACGCCGAGCTTTGTCACTGCGGCAGCGTCGGACGAGCCGAGATACACGCTGTGATACGGCAGATCCACACCGCACTGCGCACCGGCGGCTTTCATCAGCGCGCACACACGCGGATCGTTCTTGACAGTGCCGGTCATATCCTTGGCATAGATGGCCATATCGTCAAAGTCGCGCAGGGTGTCCATGCAGAAAAACACGGTCGGAATCTCCTGCAGCTCCTTCTGATGCGCTTTAGCATAGGCGCGCGCCCCGCGCAGACCGCATTCTTCGCAGCCGGCAGTCAGCGCCACGACTTCCGTGTTTTCAAAGGTGATGTTGTTGTCTTCCAAAAACTTGAGCACGCCGATGCTGGTCACACAGCCGGTCAGGTTGTCGTTTGCACCCATCACGGGTTTTTTGAAATTCGAAAAGAACATGATGAGGATGAACGCGGGCACAAAGCCGAGTTCGATATAGCGGAACACGACGAACGCGCCGGTCACTTCACCGCCGACCGGGCCGAACTGCACGGTTTGGATGATGGAGATCACAAGCATATACAGCAGACCGACGATCGCATAGCCGGAGCCGCCGAAGAAAAGCGCCTTTCCGCCGAGATGCATGAAACGCCATTCCCAAGCGGAATCGGTGTGACCCGCAAAGATGATGCGCTGCTTGACTTCGCCGGTCGGTGTTCTTGTGCCGATCGTGTTCGCGGACGTTTTTTTTGGGAAGAACGGATCGAGGAATTCCCAGTAGAACAGGAATTCGGTCAGCAGGAAAAGGATCGCAAGGCATGTCAGCGCCAGCGAAACGACGGGCAGATTCAAAAATGAGCACAGCACGGCGCCCAGCAGGCAGATACCATCAAGCACGACCCAGGCCATGAACGCCACGGGATGCACGTTGAAATCTTCCATAACGACCTTGTCGGCGCAGGTTTCCATCTCTTCCTTGAAATGCTCCTGCGCTTTGCGTTCGCTTTCGCTGCCCGAACCGCGCGGCCCGATATTTTTGCAGACTTTACGGATCTCTCTGGTGGTGTAGTTGCAATACATCCGCAGAGAGGACGGATAATTTTTGACACTTTCTTCGGCTTTCATTGAAAAGCAGCCCCTTTCTGAATTTAATCTGTGTCGTCGACCGCATAATCAACCGAGGCGCGGCCGTCGCGCACAAGGGCAATGTATTCGGTAATATACTTATGCGCGGGATGCAGACGGTAGGTCGTGATATCGCGCAGCGATTTAAATGTGCTGACTGCCACGGCGTCATACATTCCGGGCTTGTCATTGATGTTGAAATACACCTTCATCGAAAGCAGACAGTCGATCTGGTCAGGCAGCGCTTCCATTTTTTCTTTGATGTAATGCAGGTTTTCTTCCTTGGTTCTGTCCTGGGCATACTCCTTGAGCTTCCACATAACGATATGGCGGATCATGGCAGATACTCCTTTCAGCGTTCACAGCGGATGAAGAGCACTTCATTCCCCTGCGCTTCAATGAATTTCAGCAAATCGGAAAACTTGAGCCATACAAAGGCGGTGTTGACATTCGGGTGGAATCCCACAAGCCCGTCGAGCGTGAGCAGATCGCGGTCGAACACGACCTTGACGTCGTGCGCGTCGTTGTTCAGCACACCGAACGGCGTCACCGAACCCGGCTGCAAGCCAAGGTGCTTTTCCAGCCGTTCCGCTGAACCGAAGGACAGCCGCGAAGAGCCGAGCTGCGGCTTGATGGACCCCTGAATGTCGGGGTGTTTGTCTTTGCACATGGAAACGATGTAGTGCACTTTTCCGTTCGCGTTGCGCAAAAACAAATTTTTGCACACTTCGCCGCGGGTAAAAATGCCAAGCGCGTCCATGTCTTCGATGGTGTGTACGGGCGGATGCTCCATCAGTTCATAGGTGATCCCGGCCGCGTCCAGCGCATCGAGTACCTTTTTCATTTGTTCATTCATGCTCTTGTATAGGTGGTCTCGGCGCCGGAATCAAGATTTGTCAGCGTCAGCGCGTTGCCGGAAACGGAGAAGGAAAAGCGCTCCGTCACAGTGCGGGTATAGGCGGAATAGCGAAGGACCAGCGTGTCGCCGTCAATGTCATAGGTGCCGCGGAAGCTGCCGTTGATGGGAATGTTGATCACGGGGATGTTGATGTCCACATAGGTGATCTCCACAAGGCCGCCGTCCATAAAGCGATAGCCGCGCGAACCGGTGCTGTCGCGCCATTTTCCGAGCAGATCCTCTTCGCGCGTTGTGCCCTCGGGCAGTGCGCCGATGCCGTCGCGCAAAAACAGGATCGTATTGCCTTTGTTGTCAACCAACGACAGTGTTTTTGTGCTCGCGCTGTAGCTGTAGCTCTGCGTGGCGCGTTCGCCGTCGAGCAAAAACTGGATGGTGAGCTTGTTGCCCTCGGTGACATAAACGCCGGTGTAGCTGCCGCTGATCTCCTTGCGCGAAGCCTCGGGAAGCTCGGCTTTTGCAAAGGCCATCGTCACAATGCCGTTGCCGTCAAACTGATAGCGGATCGTCGCGTCGGCGCTGCCCCAGGTTCCGGTCAGTTCGTCGTCCACTTTGCCGCTTTCGGGAATTTCCGACGCCATCGACGGTGCGCCGCGCATATACACGCTGGTTTTGCCGTCCTCCTGATTCGTCAGCTTGAGCTGGTTGGTATTGCTCTCATCGAAGGAAACGTAAAAATGATAGTTGATCGCCTTGCTGTAGATGGAATAGGAAACGGAAAGCATCTCGCCGTCGAGCGTATAGGTGCCGTCGGCAGTGCCGCTGAGCGGCAAGTTGAGGATGGGCACGGTCAAATTGAAATAAGTGACCGTCACTTTGCCGTTTTCAAAGAACTCATAGCCGCTCATGCCGGCCGAATCCGTCCATTTGCCGAGGATCGCGCTTTGCAGCTTCGTCTTGTCGTTCGCATCGCTCTGCGAAGGCTCTGTGGAATCAATGTCAAAATAAGAGGACGTGTTCTCCTGAGAAGACTGCGTTTGGGAGAGCGGCGTTGTTTCAGGCTCTTTTTTGTGATTGATTCCAACAGACACCCCGATGATCACCGCGCAAAGCAGCAGCGTTGCGGCGATTACACACAGGATAATCTTGGTACTTTTCGTCATTTTTTTCATCGGAATGCACCTCTGTCAGCGTTGTTCCTTTTTGTGTTATTCGGACACTGCTTCTGCGCTCGTTGTGCTTGCCGCTGTCGTGGATGCAGGCGCGGCGGCTTGCGCGGCACGGGTCAGGGTGTAGGTGTTTCCGGTGGTGGTGTTCGTCATCGTCAGAATGTCGTGGTCAACGGTGACGGTATATTCCTCGTTGATGTTCGCCAGCAGCGTATAGGAAACCTTGAGGTGATAAGCGCCGTCTTCGCCCTTTTCCAGCGTATAGGTGCCGTCGATATCGGAGCTGAGCTTCGTTCCGATCACGGGGATGGTAAAGTCGAGATAGTGGATCTTCAGCGTGCCGTTGTCTGCAAAATCATAGCCGAGTTTGCCGGTGGATTCACGCCAGGAACCGACAATGTCCTTTTCCACATTCGCGCAGGAAGCGAGCAAAGTGAATGAGAGCACAAAGACAAGCAGCAGTGCAAGAGAAGTTTTAAGATGTTTCATGAGTAGAACCTCCTGAATTTGATAGAGCCATTATACAACAAAAAACCGCATTTGTAAATAGCGGTTTCATGATTCTTATTTTTTCTGTGTTTCATGATTCTTATTTTTTTTGCCGCTTGACAACCTTCAGGCGCGAGAAATCCTCACGTTCTTTTTCGTCAAGCGCTTCGCTGATCTGTTTGACCGTTGCTTCAAAGCGCGGAATCATGATATTAGACAGCGCGTTGGAGCGCTTTTGCGTTTTTTTCACAGCGTCCGCAAGGCGGCAAATGCTGCTTTCAATTTCGGAAAGCGACGCGGTGAGCGCCTTCACTTCGCTGAACCGGCGGCACGCTTCGTCAAAATCGGCGTTCGTTTCAAGAAAGCCGAACGCGCGCACATCCACGGTCTGCTCTTTAAGCTGCACTGTCGGCAGCTCCACGCCCATCACGGAGCGGTAGTCGATCTCGATATCGTCCGCCACGGGCACGGCACTGACAAAGCGTGCGAGCGAGCCGAGGTTGAGCGTTGCGCGTTTGAGCGCGTCGAACGCGGCAGCGTAGGTTTCGCCGATCTGCGACTGCACGTCTTTCGCCTTGTCAATGAGCTGCATCATCTCGCGCACGAGGATGTTCCGCTTGCGATCCATCAGATCATAGCCGAGCTTTGCCAGCTCCAACGATTTTTTTGTGTTCATCAGATTTGCCTTGGTCGGCACGATCTGCGCCATGCGATCACCTCCTGCGAAAATTCAAAAGATCAGCCTTGGTAGGTACCCGCTGATTCACTCGGTGCGTGAAGATTGGCGAGGAAACTTTTCGTCAGATGCAACAGGAATCGCGCAGCAAACCTTCCGGTTTGTAAGAGATTTCTGTGCAAAATGACGGAAAATTTGCCGCCAATGTTTGCGTATTCGAGTTAATCAGTGGGTACGTAGTACTTGTCGAGCATTTTTTCGTCCACGCGATCCAGCTCGCTGCGCGGCAGCATTGACAACAGCTTCCAACCCAGATCGAGCGTTTGCTCCATCGAGCGGTTTTCCTTCCCCTGCCCGAGGAACTGTTCCTCAAACGCTTTGCCGAACGCCATCACGCGCTTGTCGCCGGCGGAAAGCTCGTCTTCGCCGATGACGGAAGCGAGTGCTTTCGCATCCTGCACACGGGCATACAGCGCAAAAAGCTGGTTGGCCAGCGCAGAATGATCCTCCCGCGTAAAGCCCGCGCCGATGCCGTCCTTCATCAGACGTGACAGCGAAGAAAGCACATTCACCGGCGGATAAATACCTGTGGTGTCAAGGCCGCGATCCAGCACGATCTGCCCTTCCGTGATATAGCCGGTCAAATCGGGAATTGGGTGGGTGATGTCGTCGTTGGGCATGGTCAGAATCGGAATTTGCGTCACAGAGCCCTTGGCGCTGTTGATGATGCCGGCGCGTTCATACAGCGTTGCAAGGTCGGAATACAGATAGCCGGGATAGCCTTTTCTGCCGGGGATTTCACCCTTCGATGAGGAAAACTCGCGCAGCGCTTCGCAGTACGACGTCATATCCGTGAGGATGACGAGAATATGCTTGTTCATTTCAAACGCGAGATATTCCGCGGCGGTCAGCGCGCAGCGCGGCGTGATGATGCGTTCGATGATCGGATCGTTGGAAACGTTCAAAAACATGACCACACGGTCCATGACGCCTGCATTTTCAAAGGAGGTACGGAAATAATCCGCAACGTCGTTTTTGACGCCCATCGCCGCAAAGACGATTGCAAAATCCTCGGAATCGGCCACACTCGCCTGCTCCACGATCTGCACGGCAAGCTCGTTGTGGCGCATACCGGAGCCGCTGAAAATCGGCAATTTTTGACCGCGAATGAGCGTGGTCAGACAGTCGATCGACGAGATGCCGGTGCGGATGTAGTTTTTGGGATACACACGCGCCACGGGATTCATCGGCTGACCGTTGACGTTCATTTTTTTCTTCGGGAACACCTCGCCCAGCCCGTCGATCGGTCGGCCGAGTCCGTCGAACACACGGCCGAGAATTTCGCCGGAAAGCGGCATTTCCATCGGGTGACCGGTCAAACGTGTGCGGGTGTTGACCATGGAAAGACCGCGCGTGCCCTCAAACACCTGCAGTGCGACCTTGTCGCCTTCAATGGCAACAATTCGGCCGGTACGGGCGCTGCCGTCGGGCAGGCTGATTTCCACAAGCTCTTCATTGATCGGGTGCTCCACGCCCTCCAGAATGACCAGCGCGCCGTTGATCTCGCTGAGTCCCTGATGTTCAATCAGCATGAAAAACCCTCCTTATTTTCGAAGATAAGACGCAAGAACGGCGTCGATCTCATTGAGATCCTCATCCAGCAGCTCGAGCTTGTTGTTCGGCACATCATATTTCATTTTGATGAGCTTGTCAAACAAGCCGGTCGCCGTCAGCTTGCTCATCGGCACCGCCATGGCGACGATCTGCCGGCATTTATGATAGAGATGCAAAATGACATGCATCATTTTCATCTGCTTTTCGGGTGTGACATAGGTGTCGTCCGGATGGAAGGCGTTTTGCTGCAAAAAGCCGACGCGGATCACGCGCGCGATTTCCAGCGTGAGCTTCTGATCGTCCGGCAAAACATCAGCGCCGATGAGCTTGACGATCTCCATCAGGTTCGTTTCCTCATAAAGAATGGACGAGATCTCCTCGCGGTACTTCATGAAGTCGGGACCGACATTGTCATGATACCAGCGTTCCAGATCACCGAGGTATTCGCTGTAGCTGTTGTTCCAGTTGATCGCGGGATAGTGCCGCGCATAAGCGAGCGATTTATCCAGCGCCCAGAAGCAGCGCGTAAAACGCTTGGTGTTCTGTGTGACAGGCTCGGAAAAGTCGGAGCCCTGCGGCGACACGGCGCCGATGATCGTTACAGAGCCTTCGCCGCCGGAGAGCACATCCATATATCCGGCGCGCTCATAGAATTCGGAAAGGCGCGACGGCAAATACGCCGGGAAGCCTTCGTCCGCCGGCATTTCCTCCAACCGGCCGGAAATTTCGCGCAGCGCTTCCGCCCAGCGGGATGTGGAATCCGCCATGATCGCGGTATGATAGCCCATATCGCGGTAGTATTCCGCGAGGGTGATGCCGGTATAGATCGACGCTTCACGGGCGGCGACCGGCATATTGGACGTGTTCGCAATCAGCACGGTGCGGTCGGTCAGCGGCTTTCCGCTGCGCGGATCAATCAGCTCGGAAAACTCCTGCAGCGCCTGCGTCATCTCGTTGCCGCGTTCCCCGCAGCCGACATAGACGATGATATCCGCATCGCACCACTTTGCAAGCTGGTGCTGCGTCATGGTCTTGCCTGTGCCGAAGCCGCCGGGAATGGCGGCGGCGCCGCCCTTGGCGATCGGAAACAGGGTGTCGAGCACGCGCTGGCCCGTGATCAGCGGAACGCTTGCCGCGCGGCGGTGCGCAACCGGACGCGGCTGTCGGATCGGCCAGCGCTGCGTCAGCGTCAGTTCATGGCGGCTGCCCTTTGCGTCCTCCAGCACGGCAACCGTGTCGTGGATGCGGTATGCGCCGTCGGGTTTCACTTCAACGACCTTGCCGCTCAGCAGCGGAGAGAGCATCACTTTGTGGCGGATGGCAGGCGTCTCCTGCGTTTCGGCGTAGATGCTGCCGCCGGAAAGCGTATCGCCGACCTTGACGGTCAGATGAACGTTCCAAAGCTTTTCTTCGTCCAGCACGGCGGTGGAAATGCCTTTGCCGATGAATGCGCCGCTTTTTTGCATCAGCGACTGCAGCGGACGTTCAATGCCGTCAAAAATATTGGAAAGGATACCGGGGCCGAGCTCCACGCAAAGCTGGCTGTCTGTGCCGATCACGGGTTCGCCCGGCGCAAGACCGGCGGTATCCTCATAGACCTGAATCGTCGTTTTGTCGCTGTCAATGGCAATGACCTCGCCAACGAGCTTCTGTTCGCCGACATAGACCATTTCCAGCATGGAAAGCGTGGTTTTTCCCTTGATCGTAACGACCGGGCCGTTGATGCCGAAAATCAGATTTTCCATAAACTGCATTCACCTCACGCTTCCAGCGTCATGCCGGATTCCTGTAAAAAGACGTCTCTTTGCGCGCGCAGACGGCTGTCGAACGTATCTTCCAAAAACAGCGTTTTGTCGCTGTTGCACACGGCAGCAAGGCCGATGGAGATTTCGTCGCTTGCGCAAACGTCCTTCACGCCGGCGATGTCTTTGCAAATGTCCGTTGCCGCCGGAAGATCGCGTGCGCAAACAAACACCGTTGCGCCTTCGCCGATCCGCGACGCAAGCGCTTTGATGCATTTTTCAAGCGTATCACAGTATTCCGGCGTCCGGCAAAAGGCGCAAAGCTCATGCTTTGCCTTTTCAAAAACGGCGGAAACAATCTCTTCGCGGTGCTGCACGGCCGCACGGCGCACATCTGCGTGCAGCCGCGCGATCTCGCGGTTGGTTTGCGTGCGCAAACGGCCCGTTTCATAGGCGGCGCGGCTTTCAAAATCCGCTTTTGCCTTGGCGGAGAACTGATCGAGCTGCTCCTTTGTGGCGCGTGCGGTCTTGGTTTGCATCTTTTTGACGATCGCGTCGGCATTTTTATAGATTTCGCGGGCAAAGCCCTCTATTTTTTCGTTTTGATTCATGGTTCCTCCGTTCTGTCACACATTGATTCCGATCGCGTCGCGCACATAGCGCGTGATGCTGTCGCTTTCGGTCGTCAGATTCGCCATATCGGGAATTTCGGTGACAAGCAGGGTCTGATTCTTTTTGAGCAGCAAAAGCTCTGTCGGATACTGCAGCGACAGCGTGCGCGTGACAAGCAGAATGCCCACATCGCCGCGCGCGATCACACGCTGTGCGGTTTCGTTCAGCGCTTCTGCAGAATTCACAAGCGCACCCTCCACACCGGCAAGGCGCAGCCCTGTCAGTGTGTCTTCATCCGCGCTGAGAAGAAACATTTTCATCGTTTCTCAGACCTTGTTGAGGATCAGAATGGAAATAACAACGCCGTACAGGGCGATGGATTCACCCAATGCAACGAAGATCAGGCTCTTACCGAAGGATTTCGGGTCTTCACTCGTCGCGGCAATCGCGGCAGGCGCACCGGCCGCAACGGCGATACCGCCGCCGATGCCGGAAATTGCGGTGACAAGACCGGCCGCAAGCAGGCCGAGCCCTTTATCGGAGGAGGATGCGGGCGCCGCCGCAGCTTCTTCGGCTTCGGCAGCCTGCGCGGTCGCTTCGGGCGCAGCAACCGGCTCGTTTGCAGCGGACACAGCGAACGCGCAGATACTGACCATCACGATCAGAATCAGGAAGGTCACGAGATTGACGCGCATCACTTTGCGGGCGGGTTTGCCCTCCATGCGCTTTTTAAAGGTATAAAACGCGGAAAACATCAGCGCGAGTGCGGGCAGGATGATGAGTGCGGCTGTGAGAAAAACGTTCATTGTGTTCATAATAATTTCCTCCGTCAGTTTGATTTTGATTTATGATAAGCTTTTTTTGCAAGCTTTTTTTCCGAAAACGCATGGAGCTTTGCGGCTTCAAACGCGCGTCCTTCGCCTTCATAAAAGCGCGAGAACATCTCATAGAATTCCAGACGCAATCCCTGAATGCCGGAAAGCAGACCCTCCAGCGCGATGACAAGGATGTTGCCCAGGATGATGACGATGATGCCCTTGACGCTCTTCGGGTCGCCGGCGAGGGTGAAAACGACCATCATCATGGACGCGTGCACGATTACAAACGCGCCCACGCGCAGGAACGAAACAGTGTTGCTGAAATAAGACAGCACATATTCGATCGTTTCAAACAGGTTTTGCATGATGTAATCGGAGATGCTTTCGGGCTTGACGAGGTGATGTTCGTCAATGGAGCCGGCGATGATCTCCTTATTGAAAAGAATCAGCAGACCGACCGCAAGCATCATCACGGAAATGTTCGACGGGATGAGCGTCTTATGCGACATGAAGGTATACACCAGCGAAACGCCGCCGAGATAGACCGCAATGCCGGTCAGACCGTTTTCGCTGAACAGCGCCGTGCCGATCTTTCCCTTTTTCAGCGAAGAGACGATGTTCAGACACATGGCGACAACTACGAGCGCGATGCCGATGCCGATGGCAAAGACGAGCACCGTGTTGATCGAATCCATGACGGAGATCGGTTTCCCGCGCATGCCGAGCTTTTCATACAGCGGATCGAGCGCTTCCTCAAAGCCGAAGACCGACCCGAACACAAAGCCAAAGATCATGGACGCGAAGCCGCACGGCAAAAGGATTTTTCCGAGCGCCATGCCCTTGAGCTTCCACATGGCGAGCCCGACGAGGATCAGCGCAAGACCCTGACCGACGTCGCCGAACATGATGCCGAACAGCAGCGTAAATGTGATGGCGACAAAGCCGGTGATATCGATGTCGTTATAGGACGGCAGACCGTACATTTCAACGAAAAAGCTGTAGGGTCTGAAAAAGATCAGATTTTTCAGCCGCGTGGGCGGACGGACATGATCGCCCTTTTCGGGGTCTTCGATCTCCACGGAGAACGCCGGATATTTTTCCAGCCGCGCGCGCAGCCGCTTTTCGCTTTTGGCCGGTATCCAGCCGACGTAAAAGCAGTTCTTTTCATGGAACACCGCGTATTTGCGCAGTTCAAACAGATCGGAGGACTGCACAAGCTTTACATACAGCGCGCAGATGCGGTCGCCCTCGGTTTTCCAGATTTCGGCAATCTTTTCGTGCAGCTCGTTCTGCTGCGCTTCAATGATCGTGATGTTCTCTTCCAGCCGCGCAATGATCTCTTCGGTCGTGCCGACGGCGGAGGGCACATGCATACGGTCAAAATGCAGCGAGGCAAAAATGCGGTCCACCTCGTCCTCGTGCTCCTTCGGCGCAAAATAAACGCCCCAATAGCCGTCGCTGTCGGTGGAACACGGCACAAATAAGATGTAAGGATGTTCGCCGTAGCCGCGCGTGAGCTTCAGATAGCTGTCCTTGGACAGATGGCCGAAGCGCGCGACAATGAACTTGCAGGCAAAGATGTCCTCGAGCTTTACGCCGAGGCCGAGAAAATGCGAATACTGCGCGATGCCGGCGCGGCAAGTTTCGATCTGGTCGTTCAGCGACGCGGCCTGCGAAGCGAAATCTGCGAGCCGCCGCTCAAGCTGTTCCACATATTCCTGCGTTTTTTCGTCGATCACGGTGCCTTTGACTTTTTTTGCGGTTTCAAGGCTCACATCAAACTGCCGTGCAAGATCTTTGATCACGGAGATGGTCGTCTGATAGGGATTTTCCTCGTTGAGCGGCGCGTAGCCCATCGTCGGTGAGATGAACGAATCCGCTTTTTCCGGGTGGAAATTCCCGTCGCTGCAAAGGGCGCCGATGACTTTTCCAAGCTGGGCTGTCGGTCCGTTGACCATGACCAGCTTCATTTTTTCAATCGCCAAATATTGTCACCCCGATTCTATAGGTTCAGCCCGTCGCGCAGCGTTTGCGCCGGGACCTGAAATTTGATGCCTTCAATGATGCGTACAAGGTTTTCTGTTTGAAACTGCGAAAGCAATAGATAGCAGAACATCACAACGCTCGGATACACCGAAAAGCGGATCTGCTTCTTGCAGCGATCACACAAGCTGCGCGAGAGCTGCGTTTCCAGCGGCAGCTCGCTTTCCCGGGAAAACCAGTCTTTATAGCAGCCGCGCGAAACAGATTCCAAAAATGCGTCTGCGCTCTCGAATTTTCCGAACTGCGCCACCTCGCGTTCGGAAAAATTCGTCAGTGTCACCATGCTTTGCAGCGGCACCTGCGCCAGCGGCAGGATGTCTTTATAGGATTTCAGCGCACGAAAGGTGCTTGAAATGAGCTTGATATCCAGTGATGCGCTGATGAGCTCCAAAAGCGCCTTGCGTTCGCTGCCGGAAAAGCAGTCCTTGATGAGCTTTTTGATCGCGGTTTCAAAATAGGACTGAAACGCCAGCTCAAACGTCAGATAGCTGACGCGTTCGGCGTTCAGGCACGAACGGTAAATGCGCTCATAGGGTGTGCGTCCCAGCACAGCGAGCACTTCCTGCAGGCTGTTTGCCCGACCGAGCGCGAACAGATCGATATGCACATGCTTATCCAGAAACGGATTCATCTGCAGCAGATAGATTTCGCTGTTGCCGGACAGCAGCGAAACGGTGCAGCGCAAAATCTGCTCGATCTCTGTTTTTATAATGAAGTATTGATAAAAACGGTTGCCGATGGCGAGTTCATACCGGCAGATGGACGCAAAATGCTCAAACTGCCGCTTGGAGACCAGCTCCTCCAGCGCGGAAGCGGTGCAGATTACACCCGGCGCCGACAACAGCGCTTCATATTCCGGTTTGCTTTTTAAAACGCCGGTAAACTCCGTGAGCGTTTTGCAATTCACCAGCGCGTCATAATCCGCTTCGGTCAGCCGTTTGCCGTAAAGCGCCCGTGAAAGCGCAAGCACGGCGTTTGCGCCTTTTGCCATGGCGTCACCTCCCAGAGAAGATTCATAATCAGCCTTCCTTGGCGCGCGCGACGATTTGCCGCACCCACGCTTCTTCGTGTGCGCGATAGAGCGCATCCAGTCCGTCGATCAGCGACTGCTTGCTCTTTTCAATCTCGGACAGCGCGGCGGACTTTGCTTTTTCCGACTGCTGCTGTTCTTCGGCAATGAGCGCGTCCAGCTTGTTCTGATAGTCACGTTCCAGTGCTTTGCGCTGTTCGTCCACGGTTTCAAGCGCTTTGACGCGTTCCTTTTTCGCTTTGGAAACACGCACGCGGGCTTCTTTGTCAATTTGGATGAGGCGATCAATCAGTTGCTCCATAACGGTTCACCTTTAAAAAATGAAAATGCAGGGGAACGTCGGTTTCTCCCCTGAAATATAAAACATATTATAGCACTTTATTTTTTTATTTCAAGAGAAAGTCTCAATTTTTTTTTGTGACTTCCTACAAAGATCAAAATGCCTTGCATTTATTTTTATTATATGTTAATATATCGTCAAACGTTATTTTGAATACGGAGGAATCGCTGATGGACATTCAGAAAACCATGGCAAATTTTGAAAAACACGGGTTTGCCGTGTCGTATTTTGCAACAAAAGAAGCGGCTGCCGCCTATTTGAACGAGCAGATCGACGGCGTCACCGTCGCTGCCGGCGGCTCGATGACGATTGCCGCCATGGGGCTGCAGGAATCGCTTTCGGCGCACAACACGTTTTTGTCCCACGCCAATCCGCCGCAGGGCATGACCGCCGACGACGTGCGCCGCGCGGCAATGACGACCGACGTTTATCTCACCTCGGCCAACGGCGCAACCACAAGCGGCGAGCTTGTGAACATTGACGGCGCGGGCAACCGTGTGGGCTCCACCTACTTCGGCCATAAAAAGGTCTACTTCATCGTCGGCATTCAAAAATTCGAGGACACGCTTGAAAAAGCGATCTTCCGCGCGCGCAACATTGCTTCGCCGAAGAACGCGCAACGGCTGCATCGAAAAACGCCGTGTGCGCTCAAAGCCGACCGCTGCTATGACTGCAACAGCCCCGAGCGCATCTGCAACGGACTTTCCATCCACTACCGCAAGCTCTATTCCGCAGATACCGAAGTTGTCATCATCGGCGAGGAGCTCGGCTATTAAGTACCCGCTGATTCACTCGGTATGTGAAGATTGGCGAGGAAATTTTTCGTCAGATGTAACAGAAATCGCGCAGATAACCTTCCGGTTTTCAAGAGTTTTCTGTACAAAATGACGGAAAATTTACCGTCAAGATTTGCATATCCGAGTGAATCAGAGGGTACTAAAGCTTGCATAAACCGACCTTATCCACTCCAAACTAAGAGTAAAAAGTCTCTTTTTGGGGTGGTTTTTTGTTTTCTCTTTTGATCCGCACACTCATCATCTATGTGCTGCTGCTCTTCGGCGTGCGGCTGCTCGGCAAACGGCAGATCGGCGAGCTGCAGCCGACCGAGCTTGTGATCACGCTGCTCATCAGCGATATTGTCACGCTGCCGCTGCTGAACATTCAAACGCCGCTGCTGCAAAGCGTTTTGATCGTTGTTCTGCTGATCGCAATGGAGGTGCTGCTCTCCATTTTGAGCTTGAAGCTCCGGCCGCTGCGCACGCTCATCCAGGGCAATTCCGTGCTCGTCATCAAAGACGGCGTTTTGCAGCAGCAGGCTCTGCGCCTACTGCGCTACAGTGTGGACGACCTTGTGGAGGCGCTGCGGCTCAAGGATGTGTTCGATCTTTCCGAGGTTGCATATGCTTATATTGAAACGAACGGCGAGCTGAGCATCCTCAAGAAAGAGCAAAATCAAGCGGCAGCACTCCCCTGCCTTGTGGTTTGCGACGGAAAGATCATTGATAAAGAGTTCGGCGTCTGCAATCTGACGGAAAAAAAGCTGACCACCATCTTAAAACAAAAGGGCGTCGCGCTGCGGGATGTGTTTTTGATGACCTGCACCGCGGACGGAACCGTGCAGATCATTGAAAAGGAGCACTGATATGAAACGGCTGGTTATTTGTCTGTTGATGTTCGCGTTCGTCATCGGCGTCGCTTCTTTCGGCACAGTCACGGTCAAAAAGCAGTCGAACGCGCTGCTGCAGGCAATAGACAAGACGATCACGGCGATGGATGAAGAAAAAGACGGCGAAACGCTGACGTATGCAAAACGAATCGAAACGATGTGGAGCAGCGATGCACTGCCGCTGTTCGTCTTTCTCGATCACACCGCATTCAGCGAGCTCGACCTGCTGCTGCCGCACCTGTCCGAGTATCTTTCGGAGCAGACGATTCCGGCAAAAGAGCAGCTTCTTCGCTGCCGAGGAATCTTAGAAGATGTGCTGCTGCATCAGCGCGTTAGCATCGGCAACATTTTATAACGAAATCTTGCCTTTTGGCGCGAAATATGCTATACTGTTTCACAAGGAGGTGAGACAGCATGGATACGATTCTGATCGTATGGATCGCACTGGCCGTTGTGTTCGCTGTGATTGAAGCCGCAACCGCGCAAATCATCACCATCTGGTTTGCCGTAGGCGCCGTCGGCGCAATCGTCGCAAAGCTGATGAACGCTTCGCTGCTTGTGCAGTTCCTCGTGTTCGTTGCTCTGTCCGTGTTGACGCTCGTCATCGCCCGTCCGTTCCTTGTGAAATTCACAAGAACCAAGACCCAACCGACCAATCTCGATATGTGCATCGGGCAGGATGCCCTTGTGCTGGAAGAGATCAACAACACCAAGGGCACGGGACAGGTGAAAATCCGCGGCAACGTCTGGACGGCGCGAAGTAAGAACGACAGCATCATCCCGAAGGACGCCATTGTAACAGTAGACGCCATTGACGGCGTAAAACTCATCGTTTTTGAAAAAGGACAGGAGGTCAATGTATGAGCCCGACATTACTATTTATTCTGCTTGGTCTGATTTTGCTTTTGGTCATCATCCTTGCGGCAAACATCAAAATCGTGCCGCAGTCCCGCGCCTATGTCATTGAAAAGCTCGGCGCCTACAGCGCAACGTGGCAGACCGGACTGCATGTGAAAATTCCCGTGTTTGAGCGTGTGGCAAAAATCGTTTCGCTCAAAGAGCAGGTTGTGGATTTCAAGCCGCAGCCCGTGATTACAAAGGATAACGTCACGATGCAGATCGACACGGTCGTTTTCTATCAGATCACCGACCCGAAGCTTTACACCTACGGCGTGGAGCATCCGCTTTCCGCGATTGAAAATCTGACGGCGACCACGCTGCGCAACATCATCGGCGAAATGGAGCTTGACCATACGCTGACCTCGCGCGACACCATCAACGCAAAGATTCGCGGCATTCTTGACGAAGCGACCGACCCCTGGGGCATCAAGGTCAACCGCGTGGAGCTGAAAAACATTCTGCCGCCGCGTGAAATTCAGGACGCGATGGAAAAGCAGATGAAAGCCGAACGCGAACGCCGCGAAGCGATTTTGCGCGCCGAGGGCGACAAGGAAAGCAAAATTCTTGTTGCACAGGGACAGAAGGAAGCAAAAATTCTTGCCGCGCAGGCGGATAAGGAAGCCGCGATTTTGCAGGCCGACGCTGTGCGCGAACAGAAGATCCGCGAAGCCGACGGTGAAGCGCAGGCCATCCTTGCCATTCAAAGAGCCGAAGCGGAAAGCATCCGGCTGATCAACGAAGCGAACCCGAGCAACGCCGTGATCGCGCTGCGCTCGCTGGAATCGCTGGAAAAAGTGGCGGACGGGCAGGCAACGAAGCTCATCATCCCCTCGGAGATCCAGTCCGTGGCCGGTCTTGCAGCAAGCGTCAAGGATATCATTCAAAAGTAAGATGCAAAATCACGCTTTCGGCGTTGAAACTTTACCGGACGAGTTTTCGTTTGAAGAAGAACACACGCCGCAACAAACAACAGAAAAACAAAGCTTACTCCCCCGCCTGCTACTCGGCGGGGCTGTTGTTGTTTTGGTTGCTGTATGTGTCGTTTTCGGCTTTTTGCTTGAGCAAAAGACAAAACCTGTGCTTTCCGAGCAAACGACCGTCGGCGCATTCACCTTTGCAGAGCAGGATGAAGAGGATGACACGCCGACGTCGCAACCCACCGCCGAAAAAGCAGTTGATTCCTATGCGATGACGGATGCTTTCGGCGTGCCATGCGGGACCTTTTGCGTTTTATCTGTGCCGGAACAATCGATACAGGAGATGGAGCACGACATCCTTTGCTCCCTTTGGGATAAAGGAGCAGAAAGCGACGCGCTTTACACAACGGTTCGTTTTTCCGGCGGCGACGGGCTGATGTTTTCCAAAGGCAATGTTACCACAGCCGTTTACGGAACGATTGATAAAAACGCCTGTGTCGAAACAGTGAAGGGTATGCTCGTTCGCGCAGAGGACGGCACGTTGACCGACCTGCCGAAAGCTGAAATGTCTGTCTCGGAATCGACCGTTACGCAATCCGCAGACGAAGAATTCGCAATCGCTGACAGCGTCTCCCCTGCTGCTGCTGATGATGATGCTGCCCCCGATCATCAAACCAGTGAAACGGTTTATATCACCGCTTCCGGCACAAAGTTCCATCGCGGGGATTGTTACCATCTCCACGCGTCAAAGATCGCAATTTCACGCAAGGAAGCAATGGAAAAGGGCTACACCGCCTGTTCGCAGTGCAACCCTTGAAACAAATATTCACTTTTTAAGTACGCCATGCACAGCGCATGGCTTTTTTTATGCTGCGTTTCGGCGGTCTTCCCGTTCTTCGCGGCTGACAGCTTTGCGCTCGGAAAACAGCAGCGAAATGCACCAGATGCCGGCCAGGGCAACGATCGTATAGATCACGCGGCTGAGGATGGCGTCCTGTCCGCCGAAGATCCAAGCCACAAGGTCAAATTGGAACAGTCCGATCAGACCCCAGTTGATCGCGCCGATGATGGTGAGTACAAGGGAAATTTTATCAAGCATTTCAATCACTCCTTTGCCCATAGTATGGACGAAAAGGAGCGCGTTATGCAAATTAAAAATGACAGACCAAAATTTTCAATCCCGGCAGCGCCGCTTTGCAAACAAAGCCGTTTCGCTCATAAAACGCGAGCGCGGTTTGATTGTTTGACGCACAGGAAAGAAAAAGCGTGTGGATGCCGATCGTTGCGAGATGCGCCTTGAGCGCGTGCATCAGCGCCGTTCCCGTGCCGCTGTGCCGCGCCGTTTCACAAAGGTCGATGTGCAGATGCGCCGAAAACGAGTGCGCAAAGAAAGCGTGGATCGTCTGCGCAAAGCGGCCCTGCAGCGCAAACGAAGGGCCGAGCAAATCAATCTGCGGCAGATAGTCTCTTCGGTAACAGCGCAAAAACGCGGCGGTATCCGGCGCACAAAGAAGATATCCCAGCGGCGTGTCGGTTTCATCCACGGCGACAAAGCAGTGTTCGGTCTGCGTCAGCACATAAATATCGCAATACACGAGGTGAAGATACTGCCTTTGCTTTTCCGTTGCAACGGGAATGCTTGCCGTTTCTTCACAGATGCGCCGCAGCGCAAGCAGATCCTCCGTTCTGCAAACGCGAACGGTCAGTTTTTCACATTCCATAATTCCTTACAGGACGTTGACACGCCGAGCGCACCGCTTTCCAGCGCGTTTTGAATATCCGATTGTGTGCTGACAAGTCCGCCGACGATGACGGGCACCTCCAGCTCTTGCGCAAGCTGTTTTGTGATGCGCGGCATGATCCCCGGCAGGATTTCAACCGTATCGGGACGCACGAGGGAGGCGGATTTTACCGTGGTCTGAATGGAAAGAGAGTCCACGATAAACAGCCGCTGCACGGTCAAAAGTCCGAGCTCCCTTGCGGCCTTGAGCTGGCTGTTTTTGGTGGAGATGATCCCGTCCGGACAAATCTCCTGCGCAATATAGCGCACCGCAACGGCGTCGCGGGAAAAGCCTTCGATCAGATCGACGTGCAAAAAGATCATTTTCTTTGCCTTTTTCGCCTTTTGCACGATCTCCTTGAGGTTGAAGATGTTGCCGCAAAGCAAAAAGATCGTGGAGCAAGAGGAAGCGAGCGCTGCGTCGATATCGTCGGGGTTTTTCACCCCGGCGATGATCGGGTTTTGCTGCAAGCGGTAACGAAAGGTGTCGTTCATGGCAATCTCCTTATTCTGCGTTCAGGCTGCGTGCAATGCAGTCGCGCAATTGCTGTGCACCGGTGCCCTTGGTTGCGGAAAACGGAAGGATCGCCACGGCGTCATAATCGGCGAGCGCGGCGGTGTGGCGTTCGAGCATCGATGCAAATTCCGTTTTGTTGAGCTTGTCGCATTTGGTCAGCGCAACGGCAAACGGGATGCCGCTTTCATGCAGAAAGCGCAGCATATCCGCGTCCTGCGCCGTCATATCGTGGCGCATATCCAAAAGCTGCACCACCAGCCGCAGATCGCGTTCCGATTGAAAATAAGCTTCCATCAATTCCGCCCAGCGCAGCTTTTCGCTGTGGCTGACCTTTGCATATCCGTAGCCGGGCAGATCCACAAACCGGCAGTTGTCCAGCCGGAAAAAATTGATCGTGACCGTTTTTCCGGGCACGGAGCTGACCCTTGCCAGCGCCTTTCGCCCGAGCACTTTGTTGAGCAGCGAGGATTTTCCGACATTGGAACGGCCGGAAAAAGCAATCTCCGGCAGATCGGACGCTTTAAGCTGCTGCTTTGTGCCGAAAGAGGTTTCAAAAACCGCGTTGTCAAATCTCATAGTTCCTCCGCGCGTGCGTTTCGTCGGGCTTCAGGCGAATGTGCTGCTGTTCCGGCTTTGCGGGTGTGCTGTCTTTGAGCGAGAGCGCAAACACCTCGTCAAGATGCTCGACCGGGACAAATTTTACGTTTTCTTTCACAACGTCCTCCACTTCCCAAAGGTCGCTTTCGTTGTCCTTCGGGATGATGACCAGCTTCACACCGTGCTTGTAGGCCGCCATGCTTTTTTCGCGCAGACCGCCGATCGGCAGCACGCGCCCGGTCAGCGAAATTTCGCCCGTCATTGCAACGTCGCGGAACGCCGGACGCTGCGTGAGCGCCGAAAGCATGGCGGTCGCCATCGTCACACCGGCGGAGGGACCGTCCTTCGGCACAGCGCCCTGCGGCACATGAACGTGGATGTCTTTTTTGGTGAACGCTTCGGCGTCGATGCCCTCTCTTGCGGCGATGGAACGCAGATAGGAGTGCGCGGCTTTGGCGGATTCCTTCATCACGTCGCCGAGCGAGCCGGTCAGCTCAAGCTTTCCGCTGCCGTCCATGACCACGGCTTCCACCTGCAGCAGTTCGCCGCCGACACTCGTCCAGGCAAGGCCGTTAACCACGCCGACGGCGTCCTTTTTCGGCAGCACATCGTCTTTATACTTCGGCGGACCGAGCATCTCGCGCAGCAGCTTTACCGTTACCGTCACACGCTTGCTTTCGCCCTTGGTGAGCAGCATTGCGCTTTTGCGGCAAACGGACGCGATGCACTGCTCAAGCCGGCGCACACCGGCTTCTCTTGTGTAGGACGCGATCAGTTCGTTCAGCGCATCGTCGGAAAAACGAAGCTGATTGCCGGAAAGTCCGTGCGCCTTCATTTGCTTTTTGACAAGATGGCGTTTGGCGATCTGCAGCTTTTCCTCGGCCGTGTAGCTGGAAAGCTCAATGAGCTCCATACGGTCGAGCAGCGGCGCGGGGATGGTTGACATATCGTTTGCCGTGGTGATGAACAGCACACGGCTGAGATCGACGGGGAATTCGATGAAATGATCGCGGAAGGTGTTGTTTTGTTCGGGATCGAGCGCTTCCAGCAGCGCGGACGAGGGGTCGCCTTTATAATCGGCGCCGAGTTTGTCCACTTCGTCAAGCAGAATGATCGGGTTCATGCTCTTCGCCTGCGTCAGCGCGGAAATCAGCCGTCCGGGCATTGCGCCGATGTATGTTTTGCGGTGGCCGCGAATTTCGGCTTCGTCACGCACGCCGCCCAGCGACATGCGCACATATTTGCGCCCCATTGCTTCGGCAACCGAACGCACGATCGACGTTTTGCCGACGCCCGGAGGGCCGACAAGGCAGAGGATCTGCGCGCGGCTGCTGTCTGTCATGGCGCGCACGGCAAGCATTTCCAAAAAGCGCTCCTTGATCTTTTTCATCCCATAATGGTCGCGGTCAAGAATTGCTGCGGCGTGCGCAAGATCGAGCGTATCCTCGGTATAGACGTTCCACGGCAGGGCAAGACACGCATCAAGATACGAGCGGATGACATTCGCGTCGGGCGAAGTGCTCTGCATTTTGGAAAGCTTGTTCGCTTCGCGCAGCAGCTTTTCCTCCACATCCTTTTCAAAGTGCAAGGCAAGAATCTTTTCGCGGTACTGCTGCGCTTCGGCAATCGTATCGTCGCCTTCGCCGAGCTCGCTGGAAATTGCGCGCATCTGCTCGCGCAGGTAGTTTTCGCGCTGAATATCGTCCAACTGCGTCTGCACCTTGCCTTCGATGTCGTCCTCGATGCGGAAGATCGCAATTTCATGCGAAAGGATGGCGCACAGCTTTTCCAGTCTGCGGATCGGATGGAATTCCTCCAAAATCGCCTGCCGGTCTTCATAGCCGGAAAGTGCATTCGCCGCAATCACATCCGCAAGGTGGCTCGGGTCGCGTGTGAGAAAAATTTCCATCGCCACGTCGCGCGCCTGCTTGTTGGTCAGCTCCGCAAATTCATCGAAGATGTCCTTCGTCTTATTGATGAGCGCGGAGATGTAATCCGGCTCAACGCCTCTGACAGCGATATCTTTGCGCTGCTTGACGTCGGAAACGAGGTAATAATTTCCGTAAAGCACGCGCATCACATCTGCACGGCTTTCGCCTTCGATCAACACGCGGATATTGTCGCTGTCCGGCGCTTTGACCACCTGCTTGATGGAGGCGATCACGCCGGTTTTGAACAGCTCGTTTTCACCGGGATCATCGTCGGCAACGCTGCGCTGCGCAACGAGAAACACACGCTGGTTTTCGTTCATCGCCGCGCGGATCGCCGCGATGCTTTTTTCTCTGCCGACTTCAAAATGCAGCTTCATGCCCGGAAACACAACGAGTCCGCGCAGCGCCACGGTCGGCAGCGATTTATAAATCAGATTAACAGCCATAAAGTACTCCTTTGCTGTGGGTTCACTTTTCAGATAAGCATATCATAATTCGACGATTTTTGCAACTGCAAACCGCGACTTTTTCAAATAATCCGTCTGCATCTTTGCGGAAATGTTGACAACAAACGGAAAACAGGGTAAACTTGTTGCATCAAACGAAACGGAGAGAAAGTATGGTTTTGCCGGATTACGCCGAAAAAGCGATTGCGCTGCTGAACGAAAGCGGCTTTGCCTGCTATGCCGTCGGCGGCTGGGTGCGCGACGGACTGCTGCAAAGCGCGTCGCATGATATCGATCTGACAACGAGCGCCACGCCCGAAGAAATGCAGCGCGTTTTTTCGTCCTATTCCGTGATCGCTACCGGACTGCAGCACGGCACTCTGACCGTTTTGCTGGACGGTCATCCCTTGGAGATCACAACCTTTCGCACCGAGAGCGCGTATTCCGACGGGCGGCATCCCGATGCCATCCGCTTTGCGCGCGATTTAAACAGCGACCTGTCGCGCCGCGATTTCACCGTCAACGCCATGGCGTTTCACCCAAGGGAAGGCGTGGTGGATCCCTTCGGCGGGCAACAAGACCTGCAAAACAGCGTGCTGCGCTGCGTCGGAAACGCGGCCGAGCGCTTCACCGAAGACGCGCTGCGCATTTTGCGTCTGCTGCGCTTTGCGTCAAAGCTCGGCTTTTCTGTGGAAAGCCAAACGAAAAAGGCGGCGTTTGAATGTAAAGAGCGGCTGCTCCTGCTTTCCAAAGAACGGATTGCAGTGGAGTTCAAGGGCATTTTATGCGGCGCATTCGTCAAAGATGTGCTTTTGGAATATCACGAGATCCTCGCCGTGCTCTTTCCGTTCATCAGCAAAATGTATGGCTTTGCGCAGCATAATTTTCACCACTGCTTCGATGTGTATGAACACACCGCGACGGTTGTTGCCGCCGCACCGGACACACCCGTGCTGCGCCTTGCGGCGTTCTTTCACGATTGCGGAAAACCTGACTGCTTCACAACAGACGAAAACGGAATCGGCCATTTTTACGCCCACGCCTCGCGCAGCGCACAAATTGCAAAAGAAACGATGCAATCGCTCAAGCTCGACAAAAAAACGACCGAGCGCGTGACGCTGTTGGTGAAGCTGCATGACAGCCCGATCGAGGAGGACGCGCGCGCGATCAAGCGCAGGCTGAACAAATACGGCGAAGCGGCACTGCTGGAGCTGATCGCCCTGCAGCGTGCGGACACGTTGGGACTCGCGCCGGCATTTCACACGCGGCTGGCGCATTTTGACGCGCTCGAATCGCTCACGGGCGAAGTCGTCGCGTCCGGCGCGGTGTTTTCGCTGCGCGATCTTGCAGTGAACGGAAACGATATGAAACGGCTGGGTCTGCGCGGCAAAGAAATCGGTTCTGCGCTGAAAAAGCTGCTTTGCGCAGTGCTGGATGAAAAGGTCAAAAACGAAAAGGCGGCGCTGCTGGAATATTTGAAGCTGCACCCTTGACTTTCCATGAAACGCATGGTACAATAAACACACAAAAACAGAGTAGAGGAACGTGCGTACAGTGTCCGCAGGACGGGGAGTTGTCTGCGGAACGAAGGGGTTTCCCGCGGTACGTTCCCCGCATCCCGCTGTTCATCGAATGAAAAGAACCTCTTTCATTCCCGCAGTGGGGCTTGAAGGAGGAATTTTTTATGTCAGAAGTTCAATCGCAAGCCACCCGCACACCCGAAGGCGCACTCAGTCAGCCGCCGGTTTTCAGCAAAACCTACTGGCGTTTGGCCGCAAAAAACTTTTCCGATGTGCGCATGATCGTCTTTGCCGCGCTCATCATCGCCATGCGCGTGGTTGTGAAATTTTTCAAAATTCCGCTGGCGGCCGGGCTTTCGCTTTCCTTTGACTGCTATGTGAATTCCCTCGGCTCGCTGTGCTACGGTCCGCTTGTCGGTCTTGCCGTCGGCGCAATCAGCGACACGCTGGGCTGCATCATCCACCCCAGTGGCGATTACTTTTTGCCGTTCATCCTCACGGAGATGAGCAGCTCGTTTATCTTCGGCCTGTTCCTGTGGCGGCGCAACCTGACACCCGGACGCGTGCTGGTTTGCAAATTCACGGTCAACCTGTTTTGCAACATCATCCTCACGAGCGTGCTGATGAAATGGTATTATTACGCGCTTTACGGCCTTGAGGACGCGCAGGCGTATTCCATCATCAACCTGACGCGGATCGCCAAAAACCTGATTTTGTTCCCGCTGGAGGCCGTGCTCATCACGATCATACTCGGTGCGCTGATCACACCGCTGAAATCATTGCGGCTGCTGCCGAAGAATCACGGAAAGCTGGAGATCCGCAAGCGCGACATCGTGCTGGTGGTCGCTTTGCTGCTGCTTTCCGTCGGACTTGTGCTGCTTTATGTGTTTGTGCTCAAGGATTTCATCGCCGAACACAACATCAAGCTGCTGTAAGGGGGCTTTTTCATGGACGCGCTGCGTTTTCATGGCGGTACATTCAAGCTCATGCAGATCACGGACACGCAGGAGCATCACCGCGTAAATCCGGACACCGTGAAGCTCATCTGGCTGGCGCTTGCGCGTGAACAGCCCGATCTCGTTGTGCTCACAGGCGATCAGATCGCAGGCTACTCCCCCTCGTTTCGCGGCGATACGAAACGGAAAATCACCGAAACACTTGATACGCTGCTGCAGCCGTTCGATGAATTCGGTGTGCCGTTCTGCATGACTTTCGGCAACCACGACAACAACTGCGGCATCGAAAACAAGGCGCAGATGCCGATCTATCGGGCGCACCCGACGTTTCTTTCCGGCACGCCGCGCAGTGAGGACGACCCCGGCACGCTGTCGCTGACATTGAAATCCGCCGACGGCAAGCGGGACGTTTTTGCGCTGTATCTGATCGACTCCGGCGGAAAGAATCCCGACGGCTCCTATGCCGCGGTCAAAAAAGAACAGATCGAATGGTTCAAAAGCGAACACGAGCGCCTTTCAGCGGGCGGAGATCCGTTGCCTTCCCTGGTGTTTCAGCATATTCCCCTGCCGGAATATTACAGCGTTTTAAAGCGCGTTCCAAAGGGCACGAAAGGCGCTGTGGAAGCGTTTTTTGACCACGCGGGCGAGTTTTACGTTTTGCCGGAAAGTGCGGTTGCGCGCGGTGATTTTATGCGTGAATCCCCTGCCGCGCCGCCGGTCAACACAGGCGAATTTGCCGCGCTCAAAGAAAAAGGCGGCGTGCTGGGCGTGTTTTGCGGACACGACCATATCAATTCCTTCGTTCTGCCGCTGGACGGCATGGACCTCGGCTACACGCAGGGCTGCGGTTTTCACGTTTACGGTCCCGGGCGGCAGCGCGGTGTGCGCGTGTTCACCCTGCACGAGAACGACCCGACCCGATATGAGACGAAAACCGTCACCATGGCAGACCTTTCAGACGATCCGCCTGCCGAGCCGCTGATGGAATTCATTTTACAGCATATGCCGGCGTCGGCACAGCCGGTCATCCGCGCGGCAAAGCGTGCCGGTGCAGTTGTGCTCGGCGCTGCGGCAGCGGCGATCGTTTTCAAGCGCTTAAATAAAGCCAAACAAAAAGGACACGGATCGACCGTGCCCTTTTTCTATGGCTCTTTTACCATCTGTTTTCTACATATTCGCAGAATGCGTACATATCCTTGATTTCCAGCACTGTGCCGTCGTCCAGCGTCACGGTACCGTTCCAAAGGCCGTGCACCTGATGAGAATGCATACGCATCACGGCGACGTTCAGATCGGAGTGGTGATCGTAAAACGGCGTCATGGTCAGATTGAAGCGGCCGTCTTCGGAAATGAACTCCCACGGCTGCATATATTTGTCCGGCTTCGGGAAGGTCTTAACGTCAACCGCGCCGAATTTATGCGCCTTTCCGTCATAGAACAGACAGGTTTCGGTCGCGTTGCTCTCGTCGCCGATGCCCCATGTAATCTCAAAGCCAAAAATGTGACGGTTGCCGTCGGCGTCATAAAGATATGTTGAACCGCTGCCCCAATACCAAACCAGGCTGTATGGCGTGCAGACGCGCCCCCAGTCGAGCGAGCAGAAGGTGTCGTCCTTTGTGAACTCATAGCATTCGCCGCCGAATTTGAATGTACCGGCGCAAGGCATACAAAGCTGCTTTGTGGTCATGAAATAGCGATCCGGGAAGCCTTCAAACGGCAAAACGGTCGTGATGTTTTCGAGTCCGGGCATGATGTCCATCTGGAAATTCAGTTCAACATCGTCCATCTTAAAGCAGATGGTGCGTGAAGTCTCTTCGGTGTCAAACGCAAACGACGCTTTGCCGATCGTCATCTGCACCGTGTTGGGGACATCGCCCTTCGGCGGAAGCACATACTTATCCTTGCCGCCGATAAAGGGCGACATGACGGATTTCAGCGTTTTCCCCTGTTTGAGATCGACAAGCACAGCGGAAACATAGCCGCCCAGCGAGATGTTTGCAAAGCTGAGCTGCACCATGTATTTGCCGTTGGAAAGCTGATAAAAATCCCATTCCTTACGGCGCATCTGATGCTTGACATGAAAGCGGTTATAGTTGAACACGTTGTGACGCGCCCAGCCCTTGGCGAGCAGCCTTCCGTCCGGCGAAAGCAGGTTCGTCGGTTCGGTGTATTCCGTCTGCTTGCTTTTGAACGGCGCCTCTTGCCAGCCGACATAGGTTTTTTCCATAGTAGTTCCTCCTGTTCTATTTTTCTTTCACACGTCCGGTGAAAGTGAATTTTCAATCCGTTTGTCCCGATAATAGAAGATGCGGTCGCGCTCCGAGATCTCGCGCTGCACGCGTGGGATCGCTGTTTTTATTCTACAACGAAGACGGCAAAAATGCAAGCATATTTTTCAGCTTGTCATCTTCTCCTGCTTGATTTTGTGGTCAATCACATGGCGCGAGGCAAGCTCGCTCATGATGTCGTCGATGGAAATGCCCGCTTCGGTCATGAGCACGAGCACATGATAGGTCAGATCGGCGATCTCATAGATCGTCTCTTTTTTGTCCTCGGCCTTAGCGGCGATGATGACCTCGGTGCATTCCTCACCGACCTTTTTGAGAATTTTGTCAAGCCCTTTTTCAAACAGATAGGTCGTGTAGGAGCCTTCCTTCTTTTCGGTCTTGCGGCCTTCGATCAGCTTCATCAGCCCTTCCAGCGAAAACGCGTGGCGGCTTTCGCTTTGGAACACCTCGTCATTGAAGCAGGACGTCGTGCCCTTATGGCAAGCGGGACCGTCCGGCTCCACCATCACAACGAGCGCGTCCTTGTCGCAGTCTGCCGTAATGGAGACAATGTGCTGGAAATGACCGCTCGTTTCACCCTTGAGCCACAGCTCCTGCCGCGAACGGCTCCAAAAGCAGGTCAGCTCCTTTTCCAGAGAAACGGCAAGGCTTTCACGGTTCATATAGGCGAGCGTGAGCACCTGCTTTGTTTTTGCGTCAACAACGATCGCGGGGATCAGACCTTTTTCGTCAAATTTCAGTTCGTCAATGTTCAGCATCGTTTTCATCCTTTCAAATTCTTGCTGGAATGCCGTGGGCTTTCATTTCCCGTTTCAAATCCATGATCGAGACCTCGCCGAAATGGAAGATCGACGCGGCAAGTCCGGCGTCCACCTTCGGCAGTATCTGAAACAGTGTGATAAAATCTTCGATCCTTCCCGCGCCGCCGGACGCGATCACGGGCACGGACACCACGTCGCACACCTTTTGCAGCATCTCCAGATCAAAGCCGCCCTTCACGCCGTCGGTGTCGATGGAGTTGAGCACAATTTCACCCGCGCCGCGCTCAACGCCGGAGCGGATCCATTCAATCGCCTCCATGCCGGTGTTTTCGCGCCCGCCCTTGGCAAACACGCGAAACACGCCGTCCACACGCTTCACGTCTGCGGAAAGCACGACGCACTGGCTGCCGTAAAGCTTTGCCGCTTCGTCGATCAGATTCGGGTTGCGGATTGCGCCGGAATTGACGCTGACCTTGTCCGCGCCGCATTTAAGCACGCGGTCAAAATCCGAAAGCGTGTTGATGCCGCCGCCGACGGTGAGCGGAATGAACACCTTGCCTGCCGTTTCGGTGAGAATATCCGAAAACAGCTTTCGCCCCTCGGCAGAGGCTGTGATATCATAAAAAACAAGCTCGTCCGCGCCGTTTTTGCTGTAATAGGACGCGAGCTCCACCGGCGACGAAACGTCGGCCAGTCCCTCAAAATTCACACCCTTGACCACACGGCCGTTTCGCACGTCCAGACAGGGAATGATGCGTTTTGTAATCATGTTGCCACCTCGATCGCCGCTTTCAAGTCGATTGCGCCGGTATAGTACGCTTTGCCGATGATCGCGCCGTAAAGCTCCATTTCGCGCAGCTTTTTGACATCCTCCAACGTGGAAACGCCGCCCGACGCTTCGATTTGCAATTTGAATTTTTCCGAAAGCGCCCGGTAAAGCGCAAGGTTCGTTCCCTGCATCGCGCCGTCCTTGGAAATATCGGTCACAATCAGCGTTTTCACGCCGATGTCCTGCATCTTTTTGCAAAACGAATCCGCGTCATAGGCGCTTTTTTCCGTCCATCCCTTCACGGCAACAAAGCCGTCCTTGAGATCGACGCCGACAGCGATCTTTTCGCCGTAGGCAGCAACGCATTCTTTCAAAAACGCTTCATCCGTCACGGCCGCCGTGCCGAGAATCACGCGATCGATGCCGCTTTCCAAATAGGTTTTCACCGTTTCCATCGAACGCACGCCGCCGCCGATTTCGCAAAACAGACCGCTTTCACGTTTGATGCGTTTGACGATCTCAAGGTTCGGCGTTGTGCCGTTTTTTGCGCCCTCAAGGTCTACAATGTGGATATGCGTCGCGCCGCACGCTTTGAAATCGAGCGCGATCTCCCACGGACGGGTGCTGTAAACGGTCATTTGCGCATAGTCGCCCTTGAACAGGCGCACCGCCTTGCCCTCATAGAGGTCGATTGCCGGAAACAGGATCATGCGCCCACCTCCTGACAAAACGCGCGTAAAATCGCAAGCCCCACGTCGCCGCTTTTTTCGGGATGGAACTGACAGCCGTAAACATTCCCTTTTTGCACAGCGGCGGTCAGCGGCGCGCCGTAATCGCACGTTGCAATCACCGCGTCGAAGCAGTCGGCGGCGTAATAGGAATGCACGAAGTAAACGTAATCGCCGTTTTTGATGTTGCGAAACAGGTCGCTTTCGCGCTTGAAGTCGAGCGCGTTCCAGCCGATTTGCGGAATTTTCAGCGACTTTGGAATCACATCGGCAATCGGGCGCACACCGCCTTGAATCAGACCGAGGCCCTCATATTCGCCGAATTCATAGCTTTTTTCAAAGAGCATCTGCATTCCGAGACAGATGCCGAGCAGCGGCTTGCCGTTCTTTGCAACGTCTTTGAGCACTGTGTCAAGCCCGCTGTCGCGCAGCTTTTGCGCGGCGTCACGAAATGCGCCCACGCCGGGTAAAATGACACGGTCCGCGCTGCGAATGACGTCTGCGTCGCCTGTCACGACCACATCGGCGCCGATGGCGTTCAGCGAACAGCGCAGCGAAAACAGGTTGCCCACGCCGTAATCAACGATTGCGAGCATCAAAGCACCCCTTTCGTAGACGGGATCTCATCGGCAAAGTCTGCGTCATTTTTTACCGCCGCCTTCATTGCGCGGCCGAAGGCCTTGAACGCGCCCTCAATGATGTGGTGCGTGTTGGAACCTGCGATCTGGCGCAGATGCAGCGAGCAAGGGCAGTTGCGCACAAAGCCGAGGAAGAATTCCTCCACAAGCTCGGTGTCAAACGACCCCACCTTTGCGCGCGGCAGTGTCAGATCATAGCCCAGACACGCGCGGCCGGAAAGATCGACCGCCGCGAGGATCAGCGCTTCGTCCATCGGCAGCAGCATACTGCCATAGCGCACAATGCCTTTTTTATTGCCGAGCGCTTGGGTAAACGCCTGTCCAAGCGCAATGCCGATATCTTCCGTGCTGTGGTGATCGTCCACTTCGGTGTCGCCCTTACAGACCAGCGTCAGATCAAACCGTCCGTGGCGCGCAAAGAGCGTGAGCATATGATCGAGAAAACCGACGCCGCTTTGAATGCTGCTTTCTCCCCTGCCGTCGAGGTTGAGCGACAGGGTAATATCGGTTTCCGCTGTGGTACGTTGAATCGCAGCCGTTCTCATGATTGTTCCTCCAAAATCTCCCGCACATTCTGCAGCAGAATGTCCATCTGTGCTTTTGTGCCGATGGTAATGCGGTTATAGTCTTTCAGCCGCGGCGTTTCAAAATGGCGCACCAGCACGCCGCGCGCTTTCAGTTGTTGATAAAGCGAAAGTCCGCTGATTTGCCCGCTTTTTGCGAACACGAAGTTCGCCTTTGATTCCAGCACGGAAAAGCCCAGCGCGGTCAGCGCGTTCGATGTATAAGCGCGGTTTTCCCGAATCACGGCGCAGTTCGCTTTGGTTTGCGCCTCGTCCTGCAACGCCGCAAGCCCGGCCGCCTGGGTCATGCTGTTGACGTTATAGGGGTTCGTGGAATATTTGATCGTGTTCAGATCCCGAATGAGCGCTCTGCTGCCCACGCCGAAGCCGAGTCTGCCGCCGGCGAGTGAGCGCGATTTGGAAAAGGTCTGCGTCACAAGCAGGTTGTCATATTTACGGATCAGCTTCACCGCGCTCTCTGCGCCGAAATCCACATAAGCTTCATCGATCACGACCACGTTGTCAGGATTAGATGCAACGATTTTTTCGATTTCAGAAAGCGCAAGCGCTTTTCCCGTCGGCGCGTTGGGGTTGGCGATGAAAACCGTTTTGCCGAGGGAGAGATAATCCTCCACGCGAATACTATATTCGTCATCGAGCGGAATTTCCGTATACGGCACGCCGTTCAGCGCGGCAAAGACTTTATAAAACCCGTAGGTGATATCGGCAAACGCCGCCGGATGGTCCTTATCGCAAAAGGCCATGAACGCGAAGTTGAGAATTTCGTCCGAGCCGTTGGTGAGCAAAACCTCGTCAGCTTCCACACCGAGCGTTTCGGCAAGCTTTTTTGAAAGCGCCGAACACGTCGGGTCGTTATAAAGCTGCAGCCCGGCCGCCGCTGCGGCAGCGCTTTTTGCAACGCGTTCACTCGGCGGAAACGGGGATTCGTTGGTGTTGAGCTTGACATACTGCGTATCCTTCGGCTGCTCCCCGGGGGTATACGGCGTCAGCGCCTGAAATTTGCTGCTGAAGAATCTGCTCATACGTCGTCCTCCGAACGCACCATGGCGCTCTTTGCGTGGCCGGTGAGCCCCTCCTTCGTTGCAAAAAACGCAACGTCTTCGGCAACAGCGGCAAGCGCATCCTTTGTGTAATAGGTGTACTGCGTCTTTTTGACAAAATCATCCACCGAAAGCGGCGAAGAGAATTTCGCCGTGCCGCTGGTCGGCAGCGTATGGTTCGGGCCGGCAAAATAATCGCCGAGCGCTTCGGGACAGTTGCGGCCCATGAAAACGGAACCGGCGTGACGGATGGAATCGAGCAGATCAAAGGGGTTGTCCACGCAGAGCTCCAGATGCTCGGGCGCGATCTCGTTGGCGATTTCAATTGCGTTCATCAAATCGTTTGCAACAATGATCTTACCGTTGTTGTCGATGGAGGCGCGTGCGATCTCGGCGCGCTCAAGCAACGGAATTTGTTTTTCAAGCTCACCCTGCACGGCCTTTGCAAAGTCCATGCTGTCGGTCACAAGCACCGCCGAAGCGAGCTTGTCGTGCTCCGCCTGCGAAAGCAGATCGGCCGCCGCGTGGCGCGGATTGGTTTTTCCGTCCGCGACGATGAGAATTTCACTCGGTCCGGCGATCATATCAATGGACACCTGCCCGAACACCTGCTTTTTCGCTTCGGCAACAAAGGCGTTGCCGGGGCCGACGATCTTATCCACCTTCGGGATGCTCTCGGTGCCGAACGCAAGCGCGGCAATCGCTTGTGCACCGCCGACTTTGAAAATTTTGTCGATCCCCGCCACAGACGCGGCCGCCAAAATGGCCGGGTTGACCTTGCCGTCCTTTCCGGGCGGCGTCACCATCACAACCTCGCGCACACCGGCGATTTTTGCCGGAATGGCGTCCATGAGCACCGTGGACGGATAGGCCGCTGTGCCGCCGGGCACATAAAGACCGGCTTTGTCCACGGGGATGATCTTTTGCCCGATCACGACGCCGGGCTCGGTGTTGATGATAAAGCTCGTGCGCACCTGCTTTTCATGAAATGCGCGGATGTTCGCCGCAGCACGGTGCAAAATATCGAGAAAGCGCGGTTCCACAAGCGAGAGCGCTTCGTCGATCTCCTCTTTTGAGACAACCAGCGTTTTGAGAACCGCCTTGTCAAATTTTTCAGTGAAGGCAAACAGCGCCGCGTCGCCGTCGCGTTTGACCGCCGACAGAATGTCGGACACGATGGCGCTGACATCCATTTTCGGCTCCACGCGGGCAAAAACCTCGCTTGCGCTCACTTCGGCATAGTTTAAAATACGAATCATGCTTGTTCCTCCAACAGCGCCTGCATGCGCTTTGCAATGGTTTCGATCTGCCCGTTTTTGAATTTGAACGCGGCCTTGTTGGCGATCAGGCGCGCGCTGATGGGCACGATCGTTTCCATCGGCAGCAGATCGTTTTCCTTGAGCGTTGTGCCGGTTTCGACAATATCCACAATCACGTCGGAAAGGCCGAGAATCGGCGCGAGCTCAATGGAACCGTTCAGATGTATAATATCAATATCGCGGCCGAGCGCGGCATAATAGCTTTGCGCAATGTGCGAAAACTTTGTTGCAACGGTCAGCGTGCGGCGGCGGTCATCATGAAAGCCTTTTTTTGCCGCAACCGCCATACGGCATTTGCCCATGCGCAGATCGAGCAGCTCATACACGTCCGGCTCATATTCCAGCAGAATATCCTTGCCCACAACGCCGATATCCGCGGCGCCGCGCTCCACATAGATGGAAACGTCGGAGGGCTTGACCCAGAAATAGCGCACGCCGCAGGCCTCGTTTTCAAAGATCAGCTTGCGGTTGTTTTCTTTGATAGACGGGCATTCAAACCCCGAACGCTCAAACAGCGCATAGGCTTTTTCGCCGAGTCTGCCCTTTGGCAGCGCAATGTTCAGCATGTTATCCAAGGGGCTTCACCTCACCGTTTTCAAATTTCATCAACTGCGCATAGCGCAGCTTTTCCGGCTTTTTCCGCTGGGCACAAACGCTTTTTCCGCTTTTGCGCAATTCTTCCAGCGCCTTGGAAAGCGCCGCGAGTGATACGCCCTCGTCATAGAGCACAACGGCGTCCACATCAAAGCCGCTGTCGGAAAGAAGCAGGCGCTCCAGCTCGTCAAGATACAGCGCAAAGCCGATGGCGCCGAAATCGCGGTGCAGACGCTGCATCAGCCGGTCATACTGCCCGCCGGAAAGCACGCTGTTCGGCACACCCTCAACAAAGCCCTTAAAAACAAAGCCGTTATAGTAGTTCATATCGCTGACAACGGAAAAATCCAGCCGCAGCATCTCGTAAAGCTCCGTGCCGGCAAAGGCGTTCATCATCGTTTCAAGCTGCGTGAGCGCCGTGCAGTCGCTTTCGTCGGCAAACAGATCGCGCAGCTTTGCGATCACGTCCAGCGGATCGCCGTAGAGCTGCACCAGCGAACAGATGCGTTCGGCGCCGCGCTTTTCAATTCCGTTTTCGGCGCAGATGCGCTCGATCTCGTGGCAGTTCTTCTCGTCGATACATTTGACGATCTGTGCTTTGACCGCGTTCGGCAGCACAAAGTCGTCCAGCACGGCGGCAACGATGCCGAGGTGCGACACATCGAGCACAGCGGGTCTGCCGATGCATTTCAGACTCCGGCAGGCCAGAGAGAGCACTTCATAGATGCAGTAGTCGTCGATCTCGCCCATGCATTCCAGCCCGGACTGCAAAATCTCCTTGAACGTATGCGTGCCCTTGGAGATGCGGTAGACGTTCTCGTTATAATAGACCTTTTGCGTGGCGGCAAGCGCGTCGCCGCTGTTTTTGATGATGGAAAGCGTCACGTCGGGCTTGAGCGCCATCAGCTTTCCGTTGGTATCGGTAAACGTGATCACGGAATCGGAAATCAAAAAGTCCTTGTTGCGCACATAGAGGTCATATTCCTCAAATTTGCTCATCTTATACTGTGCGTAGCCGCTTTGCTCATAAAGCGCACGCAGTTCGCCCTGCAGGGCTTCGAGCGTTTGATTTGCACTTGTGTTCATGCGCGGTCCCCTTTCTTTTCATACCAGCGGTCGAGCGCCTGCCGGTAGCCGCCGGAGCCGTAATTCAGGCATTTGCTCACGCGGCCGATCGTCGCCGTGCTGATCTGCACGTCCTTTGCGATCTGCTGATAGCTGCATTTTTGATCGAGCAAAAACGCGGCGTCCAAACGCTGCGCCATATCGGAAATTTCGCGGATGGTGCAAAGGTCGGCAAAAAAGCGCCGGCAGTCGTCCTCGGAATCCAGTTGCAAAATCACCTGATACAATCTCGAAATCGAATCTAAATTTTGTTCCGCCATAGTCAGCCTCCTTACGGATGGTTTCGGAAATCTTCATGTTATATTATCACATTAGCGTGCTAAAGTCAAACCCGTGCGCAATTGTTCAAAAAAAGTTCACAATACCAAATAAATACCAAATAAGATAAAAAGAAGCCGCGCCTTTCAGCACAGCTCCCTTTGCAGCCATTGATTCACTGTGTCACCTTGAGATCCAGCCGCAGCTTGTCCGAGATCATGGCGATGAACTCCGAATTCGTCGGCTTACCGCGTGAATTCTGAATCGTATAACCGAAATAGGACGCGAGCACATCCACATCGCCGCGATCCCACGCGACCTCAATGGCGTGACGGATGGCGCGCTCCACACGAGAGGACGTGGTCTTGAACGTCTTTGCAACCGACGGATAGAGTACTTTTGTGACCGCGTGCATCAGTTCCGGGTCCTCCACGGTGCGCATGATCGCTTCGCGGAGATATTGATAGCCCTTGATATGCGCCGGCACGCCGATCTCACGCATGATTTTTGAGATCAGCCGCTCAATGGACTGCGTGCCCTGTGTGTCAACCGTCTGCAAAGACGCGATCGTATCATCCAATGTGCGAGATACCTTGGCGGACTTTCGAAACAGCAGCGATTCCATGCGTTCCGCGCATATTTTCGGATCGAACGGCTTGAGCAAAAAGTAGTCTGCGCCATTTTGCAGCATGGAAAGCTGCAGCTCCGGCTGATCGACCGCCGACATGACGACCACCTTCATCGGGTTTTCCTCACGAAAAGACGCAAGGCTTTGCAGCACGCCGAGCGCGTCGATGTTGATCAGAAATGCATCCATCATCAGCAGCGCGGGCTGCTCCTTTTTGACACGCTCCAAAAGCAATTTTCCGTCGCGCGGCAGCAGCAGCACCTGAAAGCCCTTGTTCTTGAGCTGCGCCGCACACAGCGACGTGCCGTCCGTTCCTTCCACTGTAATCATGATTTTCGGATTCTTTTTCATGACAATGCCTCTCTTTCGTATTGTGTGTATTTTTCACATTTTGATTCTATCGCAAAGGTGCATAATAGTCAAGAGAAAATTGTCGAATCCTCAAAATTTTTTTAAAAAATTTTTATTATTCAGGCAAAAAAGGTTATGATGCAAGGTTTTCTGCTGCTTGCGAGATGTTTTTGACCGTTTCCATCATATAAGCGCCGAAAATAGCGTAGCCGCGCTGCGGTTCATTCACAAACACATGGGTCACCGCGCCGACCAGCATGTGATTTTGAATCACCGGGCTGCCGCTCATGCCCTGCACAATGCCGCCGGTTTTTTGCAAAAGCGCCGGATCCGTCACGCGAATGACCATATTCCGGTCGCGCTCATCCTGCAAGGACACCTTTTCAATCTCCACGTCAAAGAGCTGCGGTCCGCTTTGATCAACGGTGGACAAGATCTGCGCCTTGCCGGGTCGAACCTCCTGCGCTGTGGCAACCGGCATTTTATGATTGCCGCGCTCTGTCAGCAGTTTTCCATAGACGCCGCGCACATCGTTGCTGAAAAGCGTGCCGATGGATTCCGTTTTGAACGAGCCGCACAGCTCGCCGGCGTGACCGGTGGCACCTTTGTAACAACCGGTGATAGTCGCTTCCACAATATCACCGTTATATAGTGGTAATTTTTCACCTGTATCAATGTCGCAGACCGCGTGACCGAGCCCGGCGAAGATTTTACTTTGCGGATCAAAAAACGTCATCGTTCCGATCCCCGCCGCACTGTCGCGCACCCACATGCCTGCCATATATTTTTGCTGTGACGCGGAATACGCCGGCAAAAACGTCGTTGAACGCCGCGCTTCACCGCGCTGATAGTCGATTGTAAACGCCTCGCCGTGAAAATCAGAGAGCAGCGCCGAAAGCTCCGTATGGCTGTTGACGCTTTGCCCGTTCACCTGAAGGATGATATCGCCCTTTTTCAGCCCTGCACGGTCCGCCGGTGATACATTCCCCTGCGGCGTGTCCACACTGTCTGTGGAAACGATCACCACGCCGCTGGTATACATCCGCAAGCCGAACACCTCGCCGCTGACATTCACATATTGGCGTGCACTGACTTTCATGCGCGTATTCTTGACGGGAAACGTGCCGAGAAACTTCACTGTGACGTCAAAATTTTTTGTTTCCCCGTTCTCTTTTTTGCTTTTCACGTTTTCCATCGAATACATACCGCGATGCGTCGGCACCGCGTCCGCCACCGTGACGATTTCATTCGGCACGGAAAAAAAACCGAACAGCAAAAAGCCCCAGATGACAATCATCAGAAGGCACAGTGATTTTTGAATCCATTGAATTATTTTCATCTTTTCCTCCCCTTTTTGATGCATCGTGAATAACTTGTGCTTTTTTTCAAAGATTATCATCGAAAAAAAGCGGCAAAAAAAGAAAGCCGCTCATTCTCAAGCGGAATCAGCGGTGGAAATGATTGGCAATTTTCATGATAAATATGCATGAATGCGCGATACAATGCGAGAAACGGCGTGACCGTCACAGGCGGAAACCTGCGACGCGATCAACTGCGAAAGCGCAGCGTCCATGCCGGTTTCGGCGGTTTTACGCACAACCGGCAGCAGCAAGGCCGCGTCTTTGACGCAATGCGCCCCAATCAGTGAGGCAAAGTCAGCATAAAACGAGCGCTCATAGTCTGCGAGATCGGGGCAGTAAAACACCGACGGAACGCCGCAAAGGAAGGCGTCGAAAATCAAAGAGGAATAATCGGTGATGAGAACGGCGGATACGGAAAGCAGCGCGTCGGCGGAAAGATCGCCGCATTCAATGATACGCTTTGTCGCCGCCGTTACAAGCGGCGTTTGCATCACAGGATGGCGTTTGATGATCAGCAGCTCATTTTCCGCAAGCGCGGCGTCCAGCGCGGAAAAGTCGAGTTTCGGGTCAAAATCAGTCACAGTGCCGTCCGTCTCCCGAAACGTCGGCGCATACAGGTAGACCGTTTTGCCCTTCCAGTCCGGATGCTTTTCAAACACACGCGCCACAGCAGTTGCCTTTTGTGTGGGATCGAGCAGCGCATCGGTGCGCGGCAGTCCCAGCGGTCGGATCACAGACGGCGAAACGCCGAACGCAGCGGCATAGATTCCGCCCACCGCTTCGCCCGAAACGATCACATCCGTATATTGATCGTGGGTCGCACGTTCCTCCTGCGGCGAAAGGCGTGACGGCGCGTCGAGCCCGAAACGCTTGAATGCGCCGGCGGCGTGCCAAAGCTGGATCACCTTTTGCTGCGGACGCAGCCGCACCTGCCGCAGATAGCGAATATAATCGTCGGTCACGATCACGCGTGAAGTCAAAAGATCGTACCTCGCGCGCAGCATCTGCATCAGCGAATGCGGCAGCATCTGTGCAAACAAAACCTTTTTTCCCTGCACCGCGTCAAAGACGCATTTCATATTTTCCAGCGGTACGGCGTTGCTGCGGATCGTATAAAAGAACACGCGGTTTTTCACCGGGAACAGCCGAAACAAAAGCGTGACCGCCTCGCTGATCCAATGTCGAAGTTTTTGTATCATGATACGCCCTCACTCGGTAAACAGCGCCGCCGCTGCAAGGAACTGGCTGTCTTTGGAAAGCGTTTCCGTGCTTTCGCTTTCATCGGCCGCAACATCGGGCTTGAGCCCGTTTTCCTGAAAGCTTTCGCTTTGATAAGGCAGCATTTCGCCCACGGAAAGCAGCACATGGTCGCCGTCGGACAGGCGAAAGCTGTCGGTCACAAGCGCTTTTCCGGCGGTGGTCGTTCCGACAAGCTGCGCTTTGCCGAAATCGCGCAAATCGCACGCAAACAGCTCGCCCGCGTAGGCGGTCTTTTTGGAAACGAGCACCGCCATCGGAAGGTTCACTTCCCCTGCCGAGGTGGAAAGCGTGGAGATCGTCTCCCCCGCTTTATCCACAAGCGTCGCGGCCGGCGTGTCCTGATTCAGCGGCACAAACACGTCCAGCGTTTTGATCGCGTTTTCCACATTCATGCTCGCGTTTTCGCGCACATCGACGACCAGTGCGCGCACGCCCGAGGATTGCAGCAGCTCCACAGCAGACTGCACCTGCGACGCGGTGGAATCATAAAACTGCGTGATCTGCAAATAGCCGATGTTTTGATAGGTATCTGTGAACACGGACGCGGCCTCATAGCCTTTTTCCAGCTCCACGGTCGTCTCCTGTTCTTTGCGGCGAAACGTCACGCTGACCGACATCACATTGTTGTTTTCCAGCTTTTGCGCAATCTCGTCGCAGTTGGAGGGATCGAGCACAATGGCGTCCACCGCGACAATGGAATCGCCCTTTTTGATGCCGCCCTTTGCCGCAGGCGAGCCTTTAGTGACAGACTCCACGCGCAAAACGCCCTTTTCGGTTTTGCTGAACGTGAACCCGACGCCCTGCATCTGACCGCGGCTGACAGCCTGAAACTGCTTGAACTCCTCTGCGGAAAGCAGACGGGAAACGCCGTCGGAAAGTCCGCTGACATAGCCGCTTTCAATCGCGCGGCGCAGCGCTTTGCTGTCGTTTTTGCCGTAATAATGCGCGGCGATCAGAGAATCCAGCTCGTCAAGCACCTCATAACGCGCCTGCTTTTCCGGCAAATCGCCGAGCAGCGCGTTGGTTTTCTGCTGCACGATCAGCGCCGTCGCGATTGCGGTGAGCGCAATGCTCAAAAATATCAGCCCGAAGGTGACGCCGACAGAAATCTTTTTTTTCATGCGATTCCTCTCTTTCAAAAAAAGGACTATCACAGGCGCGATAGTCCTCTACCGATATTATGGCTATGGTTTTGTAACATAATTGAGCGGGTTTTTCTTCACGCCGTTGTCACGAATTTCAAAATGCAGGTGCGGGCCGGTGGAATTGCCGGTGGAACCGACATTTGCGATCTGCTGCCCCTGATTGACATACTGCCCCTCGGTGACAACAAGATTCGAGCAGTGGCCGTAAATGGATGTGAAGCCATCGCCGTGGTCAATGAGCACATAGCGACCGTAGCCCGTTGTGCCCCAAATGGCGGCCGCAACATAGCCGCTGCGCGTGGCGTAGATCGGTTTGCCGTAAACACCGGCGGCCGAAATATCGATGCCGCCGTGGAACGACCAGCCGGAGATCGAAGCGCTGCGGTTTCCGAAGCCGGACGTGATGTAGCAGCTGATCGTGCCCAGCGGCCAAGCCCAGCCCTCGTTTGACGGAAGCACAGGCGCGGCTGTGGTCGTTGTGTAATCGCGCGGATCGCCGTTGGCGATGTTCGGCACGCTCGGGTCGCCGTTTGCAACGTTCGGCGCGGTCGGCGCCGTTGTTGTCGGCGGAAGGGTCGTTGTGGTCAGGCTGCGCACAAGTTCGTCCAGCTCTTTATCCGCCTGTACATGCTCTTGTTCAAGCTTGCGCTGATAGGAAAGATAGGCTTCGCTGTCCTTGTCGAGCTGCGCCACATAGTCTTGGGCCTTTTTATAATCCGCTTCAAGCTGCGTGATCGTCGTTTGAAAGTCCTTTTGCTTTTCGGACAGCTCTTTTTTCTTTTCCACAACGCTCTTGCGCGTGGATTCCACAGACGCCTTTTTTTCTTCCAGCTCGCCTTGCTTGCGCTGCAAGGTGGCGCGTGCGTCTCTGAGCTGCTGCACCTGGGTGCGGAACGCTTCGATAACCTCGCGGTCTTTTTCGCTCATGCGGCGCATCATTTCAAGCCGCGTTAAAAACCCGGCAAGCGAATCGGCGCCCATGAGGATCTTGATCGCGGTCTGATTGCCTGTGATATAGGAAGCGCGAAGCTTTGAGGAAAGCCGATCTTTGGAATTTTCGATGTTTTGCTTGCTTTCCAGAATCTGCTGCGTTGCAAGCGCGACCTCATCCTCCAGCACGAGAATCTCATTTTTGAACTGCTTGATCTGGTTGTCATAGCCGAGAATCTCCTGATCGATCGCCTGAATCTGCGTGTCGAGCGCGTCGGCTTTTTCTTCAACAACGTCGATCTGCGCATTGAGCGCATCGAGATACTCCTGCTGCGATTCCTTTTTTTTCGCAAGCTCACTTAGCTTCTCTTTGCCGGCTTTGATCTCTTCTTCCAGCGAAGAGATCCTGCTTTCCAGCTCCGCCATTGTCGCGGCGTGTGCCGGCGAAAAACCGTCATGGCAAAGCACAATGGAAAGCACGAGGCAACTCGACAGCAGCAATGCCAAAAATCGTTTCATGTTTCGTGCCTTCTTTAAATGGAAAACGCTGAAATTTAGTGGAAGAATTATAAGTAGTTCATCGGGTTTTGCTTGACGCCGTTGTAACGCACTTCAAAGTGGCAGTGCGGGCCGGTCGAGTTTCCGCTCGAACCGACGCAGGCGATCTGCTGACCCTTGGAAACGCTTTGTCCGGTTGAAACATTCAGCGAAGAGCAGTGACCGTAAACGGTCGTGTAGCCGTCGCCGTGGTCAAGGATGACATAGTTGCCGTAGCCCGTGGTGCCGTAGGTCGCGGTGATGACCGTGCCGCCGCGCGAAGCATAGATCGGTCGGCCGTAAATGCCGCCGCCGGCGATATCGATGCCGCCGTGGAACGACCAGCCGGAGATGGAGGCGCTGCGGTTGCCGAAGCCGGAGGAGATGTAGGTCGATCCGCCGACCGGGAAGCCCCAGGAGCCGCTGCTTGCGGGCGCAGAGGAAGTGCCGGAGGAAGACGTGGAACCGCTGCTGCTGCCGCCGGACGACTGCTGCTGTTGCTGCTGGGCGCGCAATCTTGCAAGACGCTCTTCTTCGGCCTTTTTGATGATGGCGTCGATCTCGGCGTCCGCTCTCTGACGTTCGCTCTGCAGGTTGTTGATATAGCTCTGATAGACCGCGCTGCTGGCGTCAAGCTGGGCGAGCAGCTTGTTGACCTGGTTGTAGGTTTTCTGAATGTTTGCAAGCGCCGTTTTCAGCGTTGCCTTCCGCTTGGAAAGCTCATTCTTGCGCGCCTGCTTCTCGTCGCGCACCTGCTGCACTTCGGCTTTTTTCTCGTCAAAGATCGATTTCTTTTCCGCAAGCTCATCCTTTTGCGCTTTGAGCTTGTCCACGATCTCACGGAACGCGTCGATCGCCTTTTTGTCGTTTTCGCTCGAACGCCGCATCATTTCCAGCCGCGTCAAAAACGAAGCAAGCGAGTTTGCGCCCATGAGGATCTTCAAGTTGGAATCCTTGCCGTAAACATAGGACGTGCGCAGCTTTGTGGAAAGCTCGTCCTTTTGCGCTTCGATCTGCGCCTTGGTTTTGGCGATTTCTGTGCGCACCTTGCGGATCTGCTGACGGACTTTGTCAATCTGCGTTTGAATTTTTGCAATTTTTTTATCGAGCTTTTTGATCTCGGCGGAAACAGCGTCAATCTGCTGCTGCACGGCGTTGATCTTTTCCTGCTGTGCGGTGATCTGAACCTGCAGGGTGTCAAGATATTCCTGCTGCTTTTCCTTCTTGCTTTTCAGCTCGTTGATCTTCGCACGGTTGGCTTTGATCTGCTCGTCAATTTTAACGATTTTTTGCTGCAGCTCCTGTTTGGTGGCTGCGGCGGCCTGAAAAACGCCTGTGGCGGAAAACAGCAGCAGCACCGACAGCAGCAAGGCTATGATTCTTTTTTTCATATAATATATGCTCCTTTCCCGCGCAAAACAGCGCGTCAGTCAAGCATAAATCAATTGTTCAGTTCAGATTCGCTGCCCTCTTTTTTGAGATAGCGCAGCAGAGAAACAACGCTGCCGAACGCACCCAAAAGCATACCCGCGATAATGTAGGCGATGACAGTGAACGGGAAGAAATCGCGGATGGAAACAACGCTTGAGCCGAACAGACCGAACAGCGATTGCAGCGCACTGCCCTCGCCCATTTCAAGCGCATAGGTCAGCCCGAACGCGATAGCGCCGGAAATCAAACCGATGAAAATGCCCTCGATCATAAACGGCCAACTGATGAACGCGTTGGTTGCGCCAACGGATTTCATGACCTGGATGTCGATCTTACGCGACACCATAGTGATGCGGATGGTGTTGATGATGATGAACAGCGAAACGATGATCAGCACGATCACAAGGATGAAGCAGATGAGCGTGATGCTCTTTTGCATCGTGGTGATCTGATGCACGATCTCCTGGCTTTCACGCACGGTATCCACGTGCGGAACGACATTGATCTTCGCCAGCGTGGTGTTGAAATCTTCAATGTTACGCACGGTGATGCGGAAGGAATCCGGCAAGGGATTTTCGATCACATCCTCCAGCACCTCGCGCTGCACGCCGAATTCATCAAGCTGTTCGCTGAACGCCCGCTCTTTACGCACAAGCTCAACGCCATAGGGGTTCGCTTCCATTTCCGCAACGGAGTGGGCGTGACGGTCGATTGTTTCGGCAGTCTGTCCGTCGGACTGACTGTTGCCCTCCTGCGTGGTCTCTTCCGGGAAAAGACCGACATTTTCAATATCGAGAAGCGCGTTATAGGTTTCGAGCAAGCCGTTATCATCGGTGCCGTCCTGCACAAACAGCACCACGACGTTTTGTTTTTCCACATCGCTGACCAGGGAGCGCATATTGCCCAAAAGCACAACGGACACGCCGATCAGCAGCAGACACGCGGTCAGAACGCTGATGGATGACAGCGACATCGTGCGGTTCGCAACAAGGTTGCGCAAGCCCATCTTCGTCAGATATGAGGTGTTCAGTCCGCCGATCCGTTTTGCCTTCGGGGGCTTTGCGGCCTTTTGCTTCTTTTCTTTATTCGCCATCTGCCTGCGCCTCCGTTTCCTCTTCGATCACAACGATCTGCTCCACTTGCGCTTCTTCTTCCACGATGAACATCTCCGTTGCCACTTGCGCATCGGAAACTTCGTCCGACGTCTGCATCTGCTGGGCGCCCGCGTTCATTTCGGAAGAAAGCGTTGCAATCATCTCGTCGGCGGAAAGCGACGGGTCTACGGCCGGCTGTTCAAGCAGCGTGGGTTCTTCCGTCTGCTCAACCGCTTCGGTCGGCACAACGACCGGCACTTCGGGCTGCGGCGCGGGAATGGGCTGATGCTCCGGCACAGAGGCCAGCTTGCGCGCAATATCTTCGCGCTGCGCCTGAATTTTCTGATAGGCGGTGTTGGACGCCACGTCGGAGATGATGCGTCCGTTTTCGATCGTGACAATGCGGTGGTCGAACTGGTGCACCAACTCAAGGTCGTGCGTGACGACGACGACGGTGGCGCCGAGCGCGTTGATTTTATCGAACAGGCTCATGATCTCGCCCGAAAGCACCGGGTCAAGGTTGCCGGTCGGCTCGTCGGCGATGATCACACCGGGGTTGTTGACCAGCGCACGGGCAATCGCCACACGCTGACGCTCGCCGGTGGAGAGCTGATTTGGCAAGCATTTTGCCTTTGCGGAAAGGTCGACCAGCCGCAGCACATAGCGCACACGCTTGCGGATGATGCGCTCGCCGACGCCGATCACGCGCAGCGCGAACGCGACGTTATCGTAAACGGTCATTTTCGGAATCAGGCGGAAATCCTGAAACACGATGCCGAGCATACGGCGCAGATACGGCAGCTCCTTCTTTTTGATTTTTGTCAGATTATACGGGCCGACGATGACGGTGCCGCTGTCCACGCGCTCCTGTCCCATGATGACGTTCAAAAACGAGCTTTTGCCCGCGCCGGAAGCGCCGACGATGAACACGAATTCGCCGTCATCAATGCGCACGGAAACATGGTCCAGGGCCAACACATCGTTGGTCTTGTACTTCATGCTGACTTCTTTAAATTCTATCATAGCTTCTTTCTTTCACGGCTTTCCTTTAATACTTCACCGGTTTTGCGTCCAGATATTTTTTGACCATCAGCGCAACCTTGAAGACGATTGCGTCGTCAAACTCACGCAGATCGAGCCCCGTGAGCTTTTTGATTTTTTCAAGACGGTAGACCAGCGTGTTTCTGTGCACGAACAGCTTTCTGCTCGTTTCGGAAACATTCAGGTTGTTTTCAAAGAATTTTTGAATGGTGAACAGCGTCTCCTGATCCAGCCCGACAATGGAGCCTTTTTTGAAGATCTCCTTCAAAAACATCTCGCACAGCGTGGTCGGAAGCTGATAAATCAGGCGCGCGATACCGAGGTTGTCATAGGTCACAATGGTTTTTTCCGTGTCAAAAACCTTGCCGACCTCCAATGCGATCTGCGATTCCTTGAACGAGCGCGGCAGATCCTTCAGCCCCTGCACGATGGAGCCGATGCCGATGAGCGCGTTGATGTAATATTCTGTGTGCAGCGTATCAATGATGGAACGCGCCAGCGCTTCAAGGTCCTTCATCTCGTTGCCGACACGCAGCTCCTTGACAAGGGCGATGTCGGTTTCGTTGATGTTGATGATCAGGTCCTTCTGCTTATCGGGGAAAAGCTTTTGCAGCGCCTCGCTGACCGGCATTTCGGAGCGGTCCTGCGTTCTGACAAGCAGCACGCAGCGCGGCACTTCGTTGTTGAAGCCGAACTCGCGGGTCTTGAGATAGATATCGCCGGGGAGGATATTGTCGAGAATCACATTTTTGATGAAGTTGCTGCGGTCGTATTTTTCATCGTAGTATTGTTTGATCCCGTTGAGTGCAACCGCAATCAGGCGCGCATAGTTTGCCGCCGCGTCGTCGTCGCCGTCCACAAAAACCGCCGCGTCCGGATGCATCTGCACACCGATCGCCATATAGGTCTTGCCGCCGATGACCTTCGCTTCAAAGGAGGAAAGCTCCTTTGTGACGTTGATAACATCGTTCTCCCCAATGCGGCGCAGATCGCTGCAGCAGATGATGATCCCGTTGCTGTCAACCACGCCGATGGTGCGGTCAATCGCGTCCTTCATCTGATGAATGGTTCCCTGAAACAGTCTGTTTGACATTTCTTCAGCCTCCCAAATATAGATTGTTTTTGATAAAAAAAGCATTTATGCATTTTGACGATTGTTTGTGGTTCCATTGTACACAATTTATCGGCAATTTGCAATATAAAAACGAAAAATTTTTAGATATTTTTTCATGATTTTGATTTTTAGGCGCTATTTTTTGACAAAAACATCATATTTAGAAGGAAGGAATCCTTTTTTTCGTTACTTTTTTCGTTGTGTAAAATAACCATACACCCAAAACCTAAAATCAACTTAACACTTTGCGCGGCGTTGTAATTCCGGCGCATTTGTGCTATACTATGGATAATTACCCGTTGATTGTGAACAGGAGGCTGAGCCTATGGAAATTTTAAAGATTACGAACGGCGTGCGTCTGGCCTTTGCGCAGACGAGCCAATTCAAAACGGCGGTCATGAGCCTTTCGGTGTCTGTGCCGCTGAATGAACACGCCGCAAAAAACGCGCTGCTGATCCGTCTGCTTGCGCGCACAAACAAAAAACACCCGTCCACGCTGGAAATGAACCGTGCGCTGGCGTCGCTTTACGGCGCAACGATCACGCCGATCATTGAAAAGCAGGGCGAAACGCAGGTGCTGCGGCTGCTGCTGTCCGCACTGGACGACCGGTTTACGCTGGATGGGGAGAGCGTTTGCGAAGACTGTATGCAGATGCTCTTTGACTGCTTCTTTGACCCCGACGTCACCCCCGACGGCTTCAAGGAGGAAAACCTTGCGCTGGAAAAGCGGCTGCTGATTGAAAAGATCGACGCCGAGCGCGACGATAAGCGCATTTATGCGCGCGAACGGCTGACCGAGGAAATGTGCAAAAACGAGGCCTACGGCCGCAGCAAATACGGCACAAAGGAAGAGATCGGTGCGCTCGACGGCAAGGCGCTGTTTGAACAGTGGAAAACGCTTTTGCTGCACGCGCCGATGGAGTTCGCCTTTGTGGGCAGCACGCCGAAGGAACAGCTCGTTTCCCTTTTGAAAAAGAAATGCGAAGCGTTCCCGAAGGAAAGCATCACCGAGCTGCACACGGAATTTCTCACGGAAAGCTACGGCAGCAAAACGATCACGGAAACGCAGAAAGTCAAACAGGGCAAGCTCGTCATCGGCTACCGCGCGGGCATGACCTATGATATGGACAACTATGCCGCAATTCGGCTGATGACGGCAATCTTCGGCGGCGGCACGTTTTCCAAGCTGTTCATGAACGTGCGCGAAAAGCAGAGCCTTTGCTATTACTGCGCGGCGCGGCTGATTGCCGCCAAGGGCATTTTGCTCGTGGACAGCGGCGTGGAAACCGAAAACGCCCAAAGAACGCTGGACGCCATCCGCGCGGAGCTGGACGCGGTTCGCAAGGGCGATTTTACCGACGAAGTCATCGAGCAGGCAAAGCTGAGCATCTGCGACGCGCTCAAGGGCGTGCATGATTCCAACAGCGCCCTCCTCGGCTGGTTCGCGTCACACACCGCGTCAAGCAAGTTTTACACTCCCGAGGAGATCGCGGACATGATCCGCGCAGTCAGCCGCGAAGAGATCATTCTTGCCGCGAACATGATTACGGAGGACACCGTTTATATTTTAAAGAGCGAAAAGGAGGAGAGCGCAGATGCAAAAGAAACGCATTGAAAGCAAGCTGCTCGGCGAAAGCTATGTGGAGCTGACGCATGACAGCGGACTGAAAATTCTTGTGATGGAAAAGCCGGATTACACCGGCGCGTTCGCCATGTTCGGCGCGAATTACGGCTCGGTCGACACCTGCTTCCGGCTGCAGGGCGCAAAGGAGTTCACCAAAGTGCCCGAGGGCATCGCGCATTATCTGGAGCACAAGCTCTTTGAAAGCGAGGATCTGGACGCATTTGAGCGCTTTGCAAAAACCGGCGCGTCCGCCAACGCGTTCACATCCTTTGACCGCACCTGCTACCTCTTTCAGTGCAGCGATCGCTTTGAAGAAAACCTTGAAATTTTGCTCGATTTTGTAAAATCGCCCTATTTCACGGCGCAGACCGTGCAGAAGGAGCAGGGCATCATCGGGCAGGAGATCCGCATGTATCAGGACGCACCCGACTGGCAGGTGCTGTTCAACCTGCTGCGTGCGCTGTATCACAACAACCCCGTGCGCATCGACATTGCGGGCACGATCGAATCCATTGCGCAGATCACCGCCGAGCTGCTGTATGACTGCTATCACACGTTTTACAACCATTCCAACATGGTGCTCGCCGTCGCCGGCGGCGTCACAGTCGAACAGGTGCTGCGTGTGGCGGATAAGGTGCTCAAAAAGGAAGCGCCCGTGCAGTTTGAGCAGATCATCCCGGGCGAGCCGAAGGAAGTCAGACAAAAACTGATCGAAGAAACGCTTTCCGTCGATCTTCCGAAATTTGCCCTCGGCTTTAAGCAGTCGCACAGCACACCCGTGCGAACGGCAAAGGAATGTGTGATGTTCGACATTGCGCTGGACATCATCGCCGGCAAGGTTACGCCGCTGTATCACGAGCTGCTTTCCGAGGGGCTCATCAACACGAGCTTTTCCGGCGAATATTTCACCGGCCGCGGCTTTGCCGTGCCGATGTTCACCGGCGAAAGCGCCGACGCGTTCAAAGTGAAGGAAGCGATCCTTTCCAAGATCAAGTCGCTCAAGGAAAACGGCGTCACCGACGAAGAGTTTGACATTTCGCGCAAACGCCTGTACGGGCTGGAAATCCGTGCGTTCAACGAGGTGGACGACCTCGCAAACGACCTTGTGGAGTGCAGTTTCAAAAACGAAACGCTGTTTGACCGGATCGAATGCTACCGCACGCTGACAAAGCAGGAAGTGGAAGCGGCGATCAAAGACGGGTTTGACGAAGAAAACTGCAGCCTGTCCCTGATCCGCTGAAAGGAGTTCTTATGGCAAAACAACTTGTCCTTGCGGAAAAGCCCTCCGTTGCACGCGATCTTGCGCGTGTGCTCGGCGCAAACCGCAAGGCCGACGGCTTTTTGGAGGGCGGCAACTACGTTGTCACCTGGGCGCTGGGTCATCTGGTGACGCTCGCCGACCCAGAAACGTATGACGACAAATATAAGGCGTGGCGGCTGGAGGATCTGCCGATGCTGCCGGACAAAATGAAGCTGACCGTGATCAAGCAGACGGCGAAACAGTATCACACCGTCCAAAAGCTGATGGCGCGCGGCGATATCGGTTCGCTGGTCATCGCCACCGACGCCGGACGCGAGGGCGAGCTTGTTGCGCGCTGGATCATGCAAAAGGCGCACTGGAAGAAGCCGACCTTCCGCCTTTGGATCTCTTCGCAGACCGACCGCGCCTTCAAGGACGGCTTTGCGCATCTGAAACCGGCGAAGGAGTACGACAACCTCTACGCGTCCGCACAGGCGCGTGCCGAGGCGGACTGGCTGGTTGGCTTAAACGTCACACGCGCCCTCACCTGCCGGTTCAACGCTTCACTTTCCGCCGGACGGGTGCAGACGCCCACGCTCGCCATGATCGTGGAGCGCGAAAAAGAGATTGCCGCCTTTGTGCCGAAGGATTACTACACGCTGCAGGCGCTGTTTCCGGGCTTTTCGGCCACCTTCCGCGACGGCAAAAACAACACGCGCTTTTCCGATTTGACGTTTGTGCAAAAAATTCAAAAGGAAGTGACGGGCAGGCAGGCGGTCGTTTCAAAGCTGGAACGCACGGCAAAAACAACGCCCCCGCCGGCGGCCTATGATCTGACGGAGCTGCAGCGCGACGCAAACAAGCTCTATGGCTATTCCGCAAAGCAGACGCTGTCCTATATGCAGTCGCTGTATGAATTCCATAAGGTGCTCACCTATCCGCGCACCGATTCGCGCTACATTACGGACGACATCGTGCCGACGATCCCAGAACGGCTGCGCGCGTGCGCAAACGGCGTTTTTCAAAAGGCGGCCATCGCGCTTTCCCGTGCGCCCATCCAGACGAAATACATTGTCAACAACGCCAAGGTCACCGACCACCACGCGATCATTCCGACCGAGCAGCCGCCCGTATTTTCCAAAATGAGCCACGAGGAGCGCACCATCTATGATCTTGTGGTCAAACGCTTTCTCGCCGTGCTTTCTGCGCCGTTTGCGTTTGACGAGGTCAAGCTCACCGTTTCTGTCGGGCAGCACAATTTTTATGCCAAGGGCAAGATCGTGCGCTCGAGCGGCTGGAAAGCGTTTTATTCCGCCGACTTTGACGAAGAAGAGCTCGACGCGGAAATCAAAACGCAAAAGCTGCCGGAGCTGCGGCAGGGACAGACGCTGGCGGTTCAGAACACAAAGATCGTCAGCGGCAAAACGCGCCCCCCGGCGCGCTACACCGAAGCGACACTGCTCACGGCGATGGAGCATCCCACGGGGCAGATTCAGGACAAAAACCTCAAAAAGGTGATGGAGACCACCAGCGGGCTCGGCACGCCTGCCACTCGCGCCGACATCATTGAAAAGCTGTTTGACAATTTCAGCATTGAGCGCAACGGCAAAGAGATTCACCCCACGGCAAAGGGCAAGCAGCTCATCGCCATTGTGCCGAACGACCTGCGCTCGGCACAGCTCACCGCCGAATGGGAGCAGCAGCTCCAGAACATTGCGCGCGGCACAGGCAACCAGAAGCGCTTCATTCAGGAAATGCGCGATTACGCCACTTCCCTTGTCGGGCAGGTCATTGCCAGCAACGCACAGTATCACCACGACAATGTCACGCGCGAAAAATGCCCGGTCTGCGGAAAATATATGCTTGAAGTCAACGGCAAAAAGGGTAAGATGCTGATCTGTCAGGACCGCGAATGCGGCTATCGCAAAGGGCTTTCCACGGTCACGAACGCGCGCTGTCCGCAGTGTCACAAAAAAATGGAGCTGCGCGGCGAGGGCGACAAGAAAATGTTTTGCTGCGTGTGCGGCTACCGCGAAAAGCTCTCTGATTTTCAGTCGCGCAAAGCGCAGGCCGGCGCGGGAAAGGCCGAGGTCATGCATTATATGCGCAAACAGCAGCAGCAGGAAAAGCAGGAGGAAAAAAACAACCCGATGGCGGACCTGCTCAAGGACTTTTTCAATTAAAAAAACACATATATTTACGGCGGCCGTCAAAACGACGACCGCCCGTTTTTCAGGCTTCGAATGGAAACAGCGACGCGGCGGGACAGCGCGGCGCAGCCGCGCAGAACGGAGCGCGGGAAAACGCACACTTTGCGCAAAAAAAGACTGCGCTTAAAGCGGGTTTTGAAGACTTCGCGCACCGGGCGCTCCGGTGCATCGTGCGAAGCACGATGCGTCCCGCCGCCGGTTGACCGAAAAGCGAATGAAAAAAGCCCGTTCAGGCTGCTGCCTGACAAAACAGATACATCATCTCTGATCATGAGAAAAAGAAAAGCGCTTTGCAAGCAGGAGAATTCCTGCTTGCATCGCGCATTTTTTATGTTACTTTGACGTTGAAATACAGCGGTCCCCTTCTCATCCGATCCCGAAAAGGAGTGCTGTATTCTCTCTGCACCGATCGATCAGCGCCTGTGCATCCTCGCCGCGCACAGCGGCAATCGTTGCCGCGACATAGGCAATCAGCGAAGAATCGTTGCGCTTTCCGCGAAACGGCACCGGCGCCATGTAGGGGCAGTCCGTTTCCAAAAGCAGCCGGTCTTGCGGCACGGCCGCGGCAACAGAAAGCGGTTTTTTTGCGTTTTTAAATGTCACCGCGCCGCCCAGACCGATGTAAAAGCCAAGCTGAAGCAGCTCTTCCATGGTTTCCACCGAGCCGGAATAGCAGTGCATCACGCCGCGCGGACAGTGCTTTTTCAACAGCGAAAGCGTGTCGGCGTGCGCCTCGCGGTCGTGGATGATCACGGGTTTTTCAAGCTCGTTCGCAAGGATGAGCTGACGCTCGAACGACTCAAGCTGCACTTCCTTCGGGATATCCCAGTAGTAATCCAGTCCGATCTCCCCCACCGCGACCACCTTCGGGTGGCTGTAAAGCTCCAGCAGCGCGTCATAATCCGCTTCGGTCGCATCGGCGGCCTCTTCGGGATGGATGCCGATCGCGGCGTAGATATAATCGAACCGTTCGGCCAGCGCAATGGACGTGCGCGACGTGGCAAGCGTTGTGCCGCAGTTGATGACGCCGGCAACGCCGCTTTGCGGCAAACGCGCCAAGAGCGCTTCGCGGTCTTCGTCGAAGCGCTCATCATCATAGTGTGCGTGGGAGTCAAAGATGCCGCAAAGGTTCATCGGATTTTGCTCCCGTTCGGAATGCCGTCCACAAAAATGACCTTCACGTTGTCCTCGCTCACGTCGGCGGCAAGAATCATGCCGCAGCTTTCCACACCGCAGAGCACGGCGGGCTTGAGGTTGGAAACAACGATCACCTGTTTGCCGATCAGGTCCTCCGGTTTGTACCATTTCGCAATGCCGGAGGCAACGGTGCGCGGCTTGCCGCTGCCGTCGTCCAAAGTGAGCTGCAGCAGCTTCTTTGCGCGCTTGACAGGCACACAGTCCGTGATCTGCGCCACACGCAGATCGACCTTGGCAAAGTCGTCGATGCCGATCTTCGCAACGCCCTCAATCTCTTCAATCGCCTTTTCCTTCGCGGCGGCTGCCTTTTGCTTTTCTTCGATCTCGGCCATCATTTTTTCCGCGTCGATGCGCGCAAACAGCGGCTCCGGCGTGCCGACCGGGTGCTGCAGCGGATAAGCGCCGAACGAAGAGAGCGAATCGTAGCTCAGCGCGTCACAGTTGATCTGTGCGCCGATTTTTGCCGCTGTCTCCGGCATAAACGGCGTGAGCAGCACGGCGAGGAAGCGGATGGATTCAAGAAGGTTATACAGCACCGTGGAAAGTCTGCCCTGCTGCGCTTCGCATTTGGCCAGCGACCACGGCATGGTCTGGTCGATGTATTTGTTGCACTGCTTTGCAAAATTCATGATCGCGTCCACCGCGTCGGCGATGTGATACGTCGTCATGCAGTCGTCCACACGCTGCACCGCGGCAAGCGCCGCGTCTTTAAGCGCCGGGTCGAATTCATCGTCCGCCTGATCGTTGACCGGCAGCACGCCGTCAAAATATTTTTGCGTCATGGCAATGGTGCGGTTGACAAGGTTGCCCAGCGTGTTTGCAAGGTCGCTGTTGAAGCGTTCGATGATCGTGCTGTAGGTAATCGAACCGTCGTTTGCGTGCGGCATTTCGGAAAGCAGATAATAGCGCACCGCGTCCACGCCGAGCAGATCGCACAGATCGTCCGCGTAGATCACATTGCCCTTGGATTTGCTCATCTTATCCTCGCCGTACAGCAGCCACGGGTGGCCGTAGACCTGCTTGGGCAGCGGCTCGCCGAGCGCCATGAGGATGATCGGCCAGTAGATCGTATGAAAGCGCACAATGTCCTTGCCGATGATGTGCACATCCGCCGGCCAGTATTTTTGATAAAGCTCGCCGCTGCCGTCGGGATCGTAGCCCAGCGCGGTGATGTAGTTCGACAGCGCGTCGATCCAGACATAGATCACATGGTCGGGATCAAACGTGACCGGAATGCCCCATTTGAACGAGGTGCGCGAAACGCAAAGATCCTGCAGTCCCGGCTTGATGAAGTTGTTGAGCATCTCCTTTTTGCGGCTTTCGGGATAGATGAAGTTTTCGTTTTGCTCAATGTAGTCCTCAAGCTGCTTTTGATACTTGGAAAGGCGCAGGAAATACGCCTCCTCCTTAGCCGGATGGCATTCGCGGCCGCAGTCGGGGCATTTGCCGTCCTTGAGCTGCGACGGCGTCCAGAACGATTCGCACGGCGTGCAGTACATGCCCTCGTATTCGCTCTTATAGATGTCGCCCTGCGCATAGAGCTTGTTGAAGATCTTCTGCACGGCCTTTTCGTGGTAATCGTCGGTCGTGCGGATAAACTTGTCATAAGTCGTGTTCAGCCGGTCGCAGATCGCGCGGATCTCCCCCGCCACCTTGTCCACATATGCCTTCGGGCTGACGCCGGCGCTTTTCGCGTATTCGTCAATCTTCTGCCCGTGCTCGTCAGTGCCGGTCAAAAAGAACACGTCGTAGCCCTGCAGACGCTTATAGCGCGCAATGGCGTCGGTCAGCACAATCTCGTAGCTGTTGCCGATGTGGGGCTTGCGCGAGGTGTATGCGATTGCGGTCGTGATATAAAACTTGCCTTTTTCCATCTGTACTCTCCTTTGGTCTTTATGCCGGATTGGTGTGCGCGGTATAACGGTCGCCGTAGGCACCCCAGTAGACCTTTCCGTCCACACGGATATAGGCGCGCACATCATAATGATAGGTTGTGCCTGCTTTTAAGTTTTTGATCAGCGCCTTGTTGGAAGCAACGTTTGCAACCTTTTTGCGCGAGCCGGTGTCGCTGACACGGTACACACAATAGCCGCTTGCGCCCTTGACCGGGCTCCACGTCAGCTTCAGGCAGGTGCGCTTTGTGGAATACTGCCGCACACCGGCCACTTTTTCGGGCTTTGTTGTTGTCATGAGCTCGTCGCCGGCTGTGCCCTCATAGGTATTGCCATCCTGTCTTGTGAACGCTTTGACAACAAAAACGGTCTGCGTTCCTGCCGAAAGGCCCTGCACGGTGTACTGCGCCGTGCTTGTGTCGCCGAGCTCAATGAGTGAACCGTTCGTCAGATTGCGGCGGAACACACGGTAGCCGTCGACGTCCTCCATCGCGTTCCATTGCAGCGTCACGCTGTCTGTTTCGGCGGCGGTCTGCCGCAGTCCCGTGACGGCAACGGGGCCGGTGCGCGCGGTCAGCGTTAAGCTGTAGGGCGTGTAATAATTCTTTCCGCCGATCGAAACCACGGCGCGGACCTTGAACCAATAGGACGACGAGGGCAAAAGCGACGAAACGCTGAGCGTGCGCCCCTCGGTCTTTTGCACCGCAACAAAGGCTTCGCGGTCGTCGTCATAGCGCACAAGCTGATACAGCCTTGCGCCCTCCACGGCGCTCCAGGTCAGCGTCACTGACGAGGCGGACGACGCGCTTTGCGAAAGGTGTTCCGGACCGTTGGGCAGCGTCTTTGCCGAAAACACATTGGACGCCGTGCCCCAAACGGTGGAGCCGCTCGCTTTGCTGTAGGCCTTGACGCACACCTCTAAGGTTGTGCCCGGGACAAGATTTTGAAAGGTATACGCCGTCTTTTTCGTGGTGATCACCACATCGTTTTTGCCGCGTTCGGGGTTGTATTGATAAACGCGGTAGCCCGTTGCACCGGGCAGCGCGGACCACGACAGTGTGAAGCCCGTTTCGCTCACCTTTGTCTGCTGCAAGCCGCCCACCTGCCCGACTTCGTTGGTGGTCACGACCGGCGCGCTCGTATCGTTCGGCGGCGCGGAAGCACTGACCACATACTTGACCATCGCGAACCGTCCGACGGAATCATACGCGAGTACAACGCAGGCGCCCTCCTTGAGGAAGTTCAGCTTGGTGTCGTCGGTCACAGTACACACGCGCGTATCCAGCGAAACATATTTGAAATACAAGCGCTTGTTGCCGGTGGAATACTTCGGCGTATAAAGCCCGGTGGAAACGGTTTTTTTGGAAACCGGCATGGTGAAGCCGCACGGGATGAAGCCCTTATAGGCTGTGCCGTCATAGACAAATTTCACCTGATACCACACGGGGTAGCGCAAAATGCTGTCGTAATAGCGCGAGTCGGTCGGATAGGTGCCGAGCACGGTCAGGTTCGTTCCGGGCGCAAGGGTGAACGCCATTTTGTCGTAGTTCGTGGACGGCCCTGTGCGGATGCTGGACGCAGAGGACAGCGAAACCTTCACCGTTTGCGACGCGGCGTCGGCCAGCTTGAGCGTGCCGGTGTTGTCGGCCGCGCCGGGCATGTTGCGAAACACGGGGATGGAAAACACGAAGTGCTGTCCGAGCAGACCCATCGAAAGATAGGAGCGGTAAGAGGCATACGCCTGCACGCACGCGCCGGAGATGTTCGTCATGTACTGGTGATTGTAAAGCCCGTAGGCGCTGTTCGGGTTGACGCAGAAGCGCTGGTAATAGCCGGTGTCCTGCCCCTTTGCGATATAGGTGTTCGCAAGATACTGCGCGCCGCCGAGGATGCTTTTTTTCGGCGTTGTCCAGGGACGGCCGTAGGTGCCGTCCTTGCCGTTGGCAGCCCAGGCAAGGCCGCGTGTGACAGCGCCGGCGCCGTCGGACGCGCCGATGTTATAGAAGTTATAGATGCCGGGATAGGTGCTGTTTTTGCCGCTCACGCTGCCGGAACCGGAAGAGCCGATCTCGCTGCGGATTTTTGAGGCAAGAAAGCACGGGTTTACGTTATAAGTTTGACCGGCCTCATAAATGGCTGAGGCATAGGTCTGATTGATCGTCTTTGTCTCGCCGTCGCTCGTGAGATAGGTCATCTTTTTGTTATACATGAACGTGCCGGACAGCACGACATCGACGGCCTCAACAGTGAAGGAATCGTCAAAGCTGAGCAGCTCAAACTGAAAGATGTTCTCCTCGTTGAGGAAGTTGCGCGGATCCATAAAAAAGGACACGGCGAACTTGTTGGCGGTGCAAAAGCCGCCGTCCTTCTGAATATAGGCGCCGGAGCTGTAGTTATAGTCGCCGGTGTTTTTGCTCTTGAACAGGTTCGTATAGTTATCGGAGATCTCCACCACGGAGCGTCCCCCGCTGCTTTCAATGTCAATGACTTCGTTCCAGTCAAGGCCGGTATCCAGCGCCTGAAATTCCCACGAGGGATAAAGCTGGTGCAGCTCACGCAGCTTCACGCGGTAGCTTTCCGGAAACGCGGAAATGCTTTTTTCAAACGCGGCGTCCGCGCCGAGCGACGGCATTGCAAACAGCAGCGCCAAAGCCGCGATCAGCGCAGCGCAAACAAGGCCGCAAAGACCTTTTCGTTTCATGAACTCACTTCCCTGAAAAAAGATTTCCGATTCTTTTTTATCTGAGATAGGCGGGCAAAACGCTTTCCACCAGCGCGGCGTCTTTGCTGTATTCGCCCCTTTGCGCAGTTTGCTCATTCGGCTTTGCAGACGAAACGTCCGCACGCGGCGCGGTCTGCATCCGGTCGATCAGCGCGTTGAGGTTTTCACAAAGCGATTCGCCGACCTCCTTGAGCCGTTCGGTCGCTTCGGAAAGGCTTTCCACAGCGTCGCCGTCCTCCTTCGGAGAAACCGGCAGTTCCTCACGCGGTGAGCCCTGCAGCGATTCGATCTGCGCGTTCAGCGTTTCCATGGTCTCTTCCACCTGCTGCTTGTAGTCGCTGAATTCCAGCTTCATTTTTTCGATGTAAGAGATCACATCTTCCTTGTTAAAGCCGCCGAACATTTGCTTTTTGAACAGACGTTGCTCCTTTTCCATTTGTCATTCCCCGCTTCTTTTCAATATATAGATAGTTGTATTATATCACAACTTTTTCCTTGATTCAACCTTTCCGCCGAAAAAAGGGGCGACTGCCGACGTTTCTTTTATGGTTGCGGGAGAAGGACTTGAACCTATTCGCGGCGGCTGTGCCGCCTTGCCCCTCGCAAACGTCGTCGCCCCGCTCGCTTGGAGCGCGTCGCGGCGCTCGTCGGGCTCATAACAGGGAAGTCGATTCAGATCCTGTTCCGGTAAAGAGTAAAACAAACGGACCGCCAAAGGCGATCCGTTTGTTTTACTGGCACGTTGCACCAAAAAAGATATTTTGCTTTTTTGTGTTAGCGAGGGCGTTTTCTCATTCATAAACCAGAAGTCAAGAGGATGACTCCTGGTTTATTTCATTTTTTGAGATAGCCGATATAATGATATCAGGCTACAGTTTTTTGCTTGCTTTACAAAGATGTCGCCATTTGCCTGACCGCC
>JAFTCX010000057.1 GCA_017454485.1 Clostridia bacterium
ATATGCAAACCTTGGCGGCAAATTTTCCGTCATTTTGCACAGAAATCTCTTGAAAACCGGAAGGTTGTCTGCGCGATTTCTGTTACATCTGACGAAAAATTTCCTCGCCAATCTTCACATACCGAGTGAATCAGCGGGTACTTAGATTATTTTTGAAAAAAGGGTTTTCTTTCTTTTATAATTATGGTATAATAAAATGATTTTTGAAAACGGAGGACAGCTTTATGCTTTATACAAGTACCAGAGACACATCCGTGCGTGTCACCGCTGCGCAGGCCATCGCCCGCGGCATCTCCGCCGACGGCGGTCTGTTTGTGCCGGAAAGCATTCCGCAGATCGACCGTGATTTTCTCTCTTCCCTTGTGCCGCTGGATTACATCTCCCGCGCAAAAAAAGTCCTTGCGCTTTATCTGACGGATTTTTCCGAGGAGGAGATCGATTACTGTGTGCAGGGCGCATACAAGGCCGGCAAGTTTTCCAGCGAAAAGGTTGCGCCGCTGAAAAAAATCGCAAACGGCGCAAACGTGCTGGAGCTTTGGCGCGGCCCGACCTGCGCGTTCAAGGATATGGCGCTGCAGCTTCTGCCGTATCTTTTGACCACGGCGGCAAAGAAGAGCGCGCCCGACAAGACGATCGTCATTCTCGTTGCCACCTCCGGCGACACGGGCAAGGCGGCGCTGGAGGGCTTCAAAGACGTTGCGGGCACAAAGATCATGGTCTTTTATCCGAACGACGGCGTCAGCCCGATGCAAAAGCTGCAAATGACCACGCAGGAGGGCGAAAACGTCGCGGTTTGCGCGATCAATGGCAACTTTGACGACGCGCAAAACGGCGTGAAAGCGATCTTCACCGACAAGGCCGTCGGCGAAACGCTGGCGAAAAACGGGATGATGTTCTCCTCCGCGAACTCCATCAACTGGGGACGCCTTGTGCCGCAGATTGTCTATTACATCTCTGCGTACTGCGATTTGATCGAAAACGGCACGATTCAAAACGGCGACGAGATCAACATCGTTGTGCCCACGGGCAACTTCGGCAACATCTTGGCCGCCTATTATGCCAAATGCATGGGCGTGCCGGTGAAAACGCTGATCTGCGCGTCCAACGCAAACAACGTGCTGACCGATTTTCTCACCACCGGCATCTATGACCGCAACCGCAGGTTCTATACCACGGTCTCCCCGTCGATGGACATCCTGATCTCCTCAAACCTCGAACGGCTGCTGTTCCATCTCAGCGGTGACAGCGCACAGCGCGTGAACGGCTGGATGGCAAAGCTCAAGGAAAGCGGCGCCTATACGGTGGAGGCGGACATTCTCGATCAGCTCAAGGCCGATTTTGCCGCCGGCTGCTGCGACGACGCCGCAACGAAGGAAACGATCAGAACAACGTGGCAGGGCGGCTATCTTTCCGATACGCACACCGCCGTTGCGATCCGCGTGTTTGAGGATTACCTCAAAGCGAGCGGCGACGATACGCCGACCGTGATCGCCTCCACGGCGAACCCGTATAAATTCTCAGCAGCGGTGCTGTCCGCCGTCAAGGGCGAAGTGCCCGCCGGTGCGGACGAGTTCCGTCAGGTGGAGCTGCTTGCCGAAGAAACCGGCGAACCCTGCCCGCCGCAGCTTTTCACGCTCAAGGACAAGACGCCGCGCTTCACCGATTGCTGCAATAAGCAGGACATGGAAGCGCAGGTCTACGCCATGCTCGGCATCCGCTGAGCCGGGGGAAGAGCATGTCGATTTTTGCGCTCGGCGATCCGCATCTGTCGCTGTCGGACAACAAGGCGATGGACGTGTTTCCCGGCTGGGGAAACTACGTGGCACGGCTGGAAAAAAACTGGCGCGCCGTGGTCGGACCGGAAGACGTTGTGGTTCTTCCCGGCGATATCTCCTGGGCCATGACATTGCAGGGCGCGGAAAAGGACCTTGCGTTTCTGGATGCGCTGCCCGGCACAAAGGTGCTCATGCGCGGCAACCACGATTACTGGTGGGCGACGGCGAAGAAGATGAACGACTTTTTAACCGAAAAGGGCTTTTCCACACTCAAGGTGCAGTTCAACAACGCCTTTCGCTTCGGCGATTTCACCGTCTGCGGCTCGCGCGGCTGGTTTTATGACGCCGAGACCGACGCCGACAAAAAGGTGCTTTTGCGCGAACAGGGGCGGCTGCGCCTTTCGATCGGCGAAGCAAAAAAGCTCGGCGGCGAAATGCTGGTGTTTTTGCATTATCCGCCCGTGACGCTCACGCAGGAGTGCGGCGAGCTGATGGATGTGCTGCGCGAGGAGGGCGTCAAACGCTGCTTTTACGGCCATTTGCACGGCCCGTCACGCCCGTTTGCAATGGAAGGAAGCTATGCGGGGATAGAGTTTTCGCTTGTTTCGGCGGATCATCTCGGCTTTTGTCCGAAATTATTGGAAAAATTTTAAAAAACTATGGAAATTCAGCAGAAAGTCTGCTATAATGCTATGGTTGTAAAATAGAAGACACGTAAAGGAGCAAACAACATGAGTTTGAAATCATCCACCAAAGCAGAAGAAGCCAACCTCTATTCGCTTGACATCGAGATTGCCGCAGACGCGTTTGAAGCGGCCTGCCAGAAGGCGTTCGCCAAGCTGAAGAACCGCATCAGCATCCCCGGTTTCCGCAAGGGCAAGGTGACCCGCAAAATGGCGGAAGCGTTTTACGGCAAGGGCTTTTTGTATGAAGACGCGCTGGACCTCGTCTATCCCGAAGCAGTGGAGGGCGCGATCAAGGAAGCTCAGCTGGACGTTGTCGGCACAAAGAACGCCGACGTGAAGGAAATCGGCGAAAACGGCGTGGCGCTGACTGTGGAAGTCTATGTCAAGCCCGACGTGGAGATCAAGGCATACAAAGAGCTGAAGGCCACCAAGAAAAAAGTGGAAGCGACCGACGAAGAGATTGAAGCGAAGCTGCACGAGCTTGTGCACCGCAACGCGCGCATCATCGCCGTGGAAGACCGCGCCGCGGAAAACGGCGACACGACCGTGATCGACTTTGAAGGCTTTGTGGACGGCGTTGCGTTTGACGGCGGCAAGGGCGAAAACTATGAGCTCAAGCTCGGTTCCGGTTCCTTCATTCCCGGCTTTGAAGAGCAGATCGTCGGCCACAACCCGGGCGATGAATTCGACGTCAACGTGACCTTCCCGACCGATTATACCCCGGAGCTCGCCGGCAAAGACGCGGTGTTCAAAGTCAAACTGCACGAGATCAAGACCGAGGAGCTGCCCGAGGTGGACGATGAGTTTGCGCAGGACGCTGCGGACTGCGACACCGTTGACGCGCTCAAAAAGAGCCTTGCCGACGAGATCAAGACGCAGAAGGAAGAGCAGAACGAGAACGAGATCCGCGAGCAGGTGTTTGAAAAGCTGATCGAAAACGTCGTTGCCGACATCCCGCCGGTGATGGTCGATTCCGAGCTGGACAACCGTATCCGCGACATCGACTACCGTCTGTCCGCGCAGGGCATGAACTTTGAAACCTACCTGCAGTATATGGGCATGAGCGTGGAGGATTACAGAGAGCAGCAGAGAGAAGACGCCGAAAAGGCGGTCAAGCTGCGCCTTGCACTGGAAAAGATCGTGGAGCTTGAAAACCTTGAAGTGACCGAGGAAGACCTCGACAAAGAATATGAAAAGCTCGCCGCGCAGTATCAGATGGAAGCGGACAAGATCAAGGCGATCATCTCCGCAGACAGCCTGAAGAAAGACCTTTCCGTGCAGAAGGCGTCCGACTTTGTGCGCGAAAACGCAAAAGTGACGACCGCTCGCAAGCCCAGAGCCGCAAAGCCGAAGACGGACGAAGCGGACGCAGAGGCTGCGCCGGCTGAGGAAGCGTCTGCCGAATAAAACGCGCAGTTTCTTCCAAAGCTAACAACCGGGACGCGCAAAACCCTTTCAGGCGGCCCGGAGGAAGGAGTTGAGTTTCATGGCAAGAGACGATGACAACAAGGAAAAGCCCGTGCGCTGTTCGTTTTGCAACAAAGCGCAAAACGATGTTACAACCCTGATCGCCGGTCCCGGCGTGTATATCTGCGACGAATGTGTGGAGCTTTGCCAGTCCATCATCAATGAGGACCCGGCTGCGAGAAAGCACGGCAAACACGAAAAGGACTTCGATTCCCTGCCCAAGCCGCATGAGATCAAGGCGAAGCTGGACGAATATGTGATTGGGCAGGACGAGGCCAAAAAGGCGCTGAGCGTCGCGGTCTATAACCACTATAAGCGCATCTATTCAAAATCCAACCGCGAGGTGGAGATCACAAAGAGCAACATTCTCATGCTCGGTCCCACCGGCGTCGGAAAAACCATGCTTGCCCAAACGCTTGCGCGCATCCTCGATGTGCCGTTTGCCATTGCGGACGCAACCACGCTCACAGAGGCCGGCTATGTCGGTGAAGACGTGGAAAACATTCTTTTGCGTCTGATTCAGGCGGCGGATTACGATGTGGAGCGCGCCGAGCGCGGCATCATCTATGTGGACGAGATCGACAAGATCTCGCGCAAATCCGAAAGCACGTCCATCACCCGCGACGTCAGCGGCGAGGGCGTTCAGCAGGCGCTGCTGAAAATTTTGGAGGGCACAGTGTCCAACGTTCCGCCCCAGGGCGGCAGAAAGCATCCGCAGCAGGAGTTCATCCAGATTGACACTACGAACATTCTGTTTATCTGCGGCGGCGCGTTCGACGGCATTGAAAAGATCGTTGAAAACCGGATGGGCAACGCCGGCCTCGGCTTCGGCGCAAAAATTCGCACGAAGCAGGAGGTGGAAGCCAGCCGGCTGATGCAGCAGGTGGTGCACCATGACCTTGTCAAATACGGTCTGATCCCGGAGCTGGTCGGCCGACTGCCGGTCATTACGGCGCTCAACGCGCTGGACGCAGAAGCGCTGGTGAAGATCATGACCGAGCCGAAAAACGCGCTGGTCAAGCAATATCAATATATCTTCTCCATGGACGGCGTGGAGCTTGCCTTTGAGGACGACGCACTGATGGCGATTGCGCAAAAAACGCTGGAATACAAAACCGGCGCGCGCGGTCTGCGCTCGGTGATTGAAAAGCTGCTGCTGGGCTATATGTATGATCTGCCCTCGGACGGCAGCGTTTCAAAGCTCACCATCACCCGCGACGTTGTGGAAGAAAAAGGCACGCCGATTGTGGAACATGACGGCGCCGCCGCGCCCGAAGACCGGCGTGTGATGAGCAGTTTTCCGTCAAAAAAGTAAAAAGAATGCATTTTTACTTGACATTTTATGCGCGTGTATGTTAAAATACAGTGCTTAGAAAATTTCGGAGGTTCATGAATTATGACTGCACTGCAATATGTATTATCTATCGTAATTATTCTTCTTTCCATCGTGATCACCATCCTTGTGCTGATGCAGGAAAGCAAACAGCAGGGCCTTTCCGGAGCGATCTCCGGCGCCGCTGAAACCTTCTTCGGCAAAAACAAGGGCAGAACGATGGAAGCAAAGCTCGCAAAATATACCAAGATCGCCGGAACCATCTTCTTTGTGCTTTCTCTGGTGACTGCGTTGCTTGTCTTGTTCGGCGTTTAAAGCGAAGATTTTTGGGCTGCTGCATTTCGCGTAAACCGTCAAAGCAAATCTTGAAAAAAGCGCTTCGCGATCGGGACGTATCCTGAATGCAAAGCGCTTTCCGTTTTTTTGCCGGCAAAAACGCAGGAACAGACAGGTACCCGCTGATTAACTCGGATATGCAAATCTTGACGGTAAATTTTCCGTCATTTTGCACAGAAATCTTTTGCAAACCGTCAGGTTTGCTGCGCGATTTCTGTTACATCTGACGAAAAATTTCCTCGCCAATCTTCACACACCGAGTTAATCAGCGGGTACACAGCTCTTTTTGGTTTTTCCCTCGGAAGGAGGATTCTTTTCATGACAAGAACAAAGCTTGCGGACCGCACACTGCCGCGCTACACGGCGGGGGAGGAGATCTTCAACATGGTCTCCCACATCGTCGGCGGCGGCTTCGGCGTGATTGCGCTGACGCTGTGCATTGTTTTTGCGTCGGTGCGGCGCAATTTCTGGGGCCTTGGCGGCGGCATCGTTTACGGGCTGATGATGATCTTTGTCTATACGATGTCGAGCGTCTATCACGGGCTGCCGAAGGGCAAAGCAAAAAAGGTGCTGCAGGTGCTCGATCACTGCTCGATCTACGCGATGATCTTCGGCACTTATATGCCGATTCTGCTCACCGGCATCCGCAGCTACAGTGTGGCGCTGTTCTTCGGTCTGCTGACCGTGCTTGTCACAGGCACAGCGGTCGGCGTCACGTTTACGGCGATTGATTTTCATCGCTATGCTGTGATTGCCACGGGCGGTTATTTCGTTGTTGGCTGGAGCATCATCTTTGCGCTGCGTTCGCTTCTGAGCGCGTTCGGCCTGCCGTTTTTCCTGTGGATGCTCGCCGGCGGCGTGGTCTACTGTCTCGGCATGATCTTTTTTGCGCTGGGCATCAAGCGCCCGTACTGCCACGGTGTGTTTCATCTGTTCATCCTGGCGGGCAGTGCGCTGCAGTTTGTCGGAATCTTTCGCTATTGCATTTTGCTGTGACCGGGAGGCGACTGTATGTATTATCTGATCAAATCCACGCTGACGCCCTGTTCGCTGGCCGATTGCCATAAGGACGCGACGCCCTATGTCGCTGTTTTGACGCCGCAGCTCTGGCAGCAGAACAAGGACGTGTTTGAAATGGGCATCGATCTTGAGCAGAGCCTGACCGAGGTCCACAACACCAAGATCGAAGAAAACTACGACTCTCTGACGGGTACGTTCAGCATCCCCGACCGCACCGACATCAGCGCCGAGCCGCGCAAATTTGCCTTTGCGCTCGACGAGCGCGGCGTTGTGTTCATCGATAACAGCGGCATGGCGGCTGCCATCGTGCAGCGCATCGGCGCGTGCCGAAAATGGCGGCTGCCGAGTCTGGAACGGTTTTTATATGACTTTCTGGTGCAGCTCATCCGTTCCGATCAGGGCGTGCTCGCGCGCTATGAGAAGGAGCTGGAAAGCATTGAAAACGCCATTTTGCGCGGCGAGGACGACGGCGCGATGACAAGGCTGCACGAAATTCGCGGCGATATTTCCGACTTGCGCACCCACTATGAGCAGTTGCTCGATTTCGGCCAGTCGCTTGAAGAAAACGAAAACAACTTTTTCTCGCAGGAAAACGTGCGTTACTTCCGTTTGTTCAACAACAAGATCACCCGGCTGCTCGACGTTTCCGCCGCGCTGCGCGACTATTCGGTGCAGCTGCGCGATCTGTATCAGTCGCAGCTCGATGTCAAGCAAAACCGCATCATGACAGTGCTGACCGTTGTGACCACCATCTTTTTGCCGCTGTCGCTGATTGCCGGCTGGTACGGCATGAACTTTCGCTATATGCCGGAGCTGGATTCCCCGGCGGGCTATCCGATTGTGATTGCAGTCAGCGCGGCCATCGTCATCGGCAGCTTGATCTTCTTCAAAAAGAAGAAGCTGCTGTGACGTTCGGTGACGTTTGGCGCGTTTCTTGCAAAGCGGTTGACAACGCTCCATGAAACGCGTATAATTTTCATATCGAAATTAGGAGGGTTATTTATGAAAAAACACAGAATTTTCAGTGCGCTGCTTGCGGTTTTGATGCTGCTTTGTGCGCTGCAGTGCGTGGCGTTTGCCGCAGACGAACAAACGCTTTTGCACGGCGAGCCGCTGCAGGTGGTCTCGAACCCCAACGGCTTCGGTATGCATCTGCAAACACCCGACGGCAAGCGCGTTGCCGCCGCGTATCCGCAGCAGGGGCTTTCCGGCAGAAAAAAAGCGCCGGCAAAGCTGCCGGAACGCTATGACAGCCGCGATCTCGGTCTTGTGACGCCGGTCAAGGATCAGGACGCCTCCGGCATCTGCTGGGCGTTTTCCGTGGTCTCGTGTCTGGAGACGAACGCGATGAAAAAGCAGCTTGCACCCGCAAATGTGGACTATTCCGAATCGCACCTGGCGTGGTTTTCCATCAACAGCAAAACCACCGATAAAAACGACCGCACCTACGGCGACGGGGAACGTGCAAACTTCAACACGATCTATCAGACCGGCGGCAACTCGGCCTATGCCATTGCGTCCATCGCCAGAGGCTCCGGCGTTGCGCTGGAATCCGATTTCAATTTCAAGCGCGACTTCCTCGGGTTCAAGACCTATCAGGAAAAGGATCGCTATGTCAGCGAGCTGCACATGAGCCAAAGCGATATGCTCGACTGCTTTGCGGACGAGGACAAGGCGACGCTGATGGCCGACGTAAAACGCGCGATCATGGAATACGGTTCGGTCTCCATGAGCTTTTACGCGTCCGGCGAAGATGAGCTGTATTACAACACCAAGCTGAACGGCGCCGATGTCACGTCCTATTATCAGGACAAGACCTCCGATCCCGCAGACGCGGATCACATGGTCACGGTCGTCGGCTGGGACGATAGCTTTGCCGTGGATCATTTCAACCCGAAAAAGCAGCCGAAGAACCCCGGCGCGTGGATCATCAAAAACAGTTGGGGCATCGGCGGCGAAGGCCCCCTGAGCCTGCCGGACGGCTATCTTTACATCTCCTATGAGGATGGCTCACTTTGCGAATTCGTGACCTATGAGGCGATGGAAAAGAACACCTATGACAAGATGTATCAATATGACGGCTACTTCTACAGCGCCTCCTTCCCGATGGAGGCCGAGGAGCGCGCCGCGTATGCCAATATCTTTACTGCGGACGAGGACGGCTATGTGTCCAAAATCGGCTTTTACACCACAGTGGGCAACGAAACGGTGGATGTGAGCGTCTATCGCAACCTGCGCAACCCTGCCATCCCCGACAGCGGCGACGAGGTCTGCACCGTGCGCGTCGAATGTCCGTATTCCGGCTATCACACCGTGGATCTGACCCGCCTTGCCGCTGTGAAACAGGGCGAAACCTTCTCGGCGGTTGTGCGCGCGGCAAACGGTTCCACGATGGACGTGCCTGTGGAAGCGAATTACATCGGTGCGAACAACTACGCTTCAAAGGACGGCCAGAGCTTTATCTTCTTCGACGACGGCGACAACGGCAGATGGTATCCGGCGTCTGATTTCAGCAGCCGTTCCATTATCATTACTGCGTCCTACACCGTGTGCAATGTGCCGGTGAAGGCGATGGCGCTTTCCGCCGGCAGACACACCCATCAGTGGATGGAGGGTGTGAGTGAGATCTCCGCCAACTGTGTGCGCGACGGCGGCAAGGTGCGCGCCTGCAAGGACTGCGACGCGCTGGACTATGTGGAGCGCATTCCGGCCACAGGTCACAACGACGCCAACAACGACGGAAGCTGCGACGTTTGCGGCGCAACGATGAACACGCCCGACTCCTGCCCGTATTGCCACAAGGTGCACGGCGGGGGACTGGAAAGAATTGTGGCGTTCTTCCACCGCATTCTGGCTTTTTTCAGAGATCTTTTTCGGAGATAAGGTGACGTTATGAAACTGTATATCAAGCAAAAAGTGTTTTCCCTCAAGGATCGTTTTACCGTGAAAAACGCAAACGGCGAAGACTGCTATTTCGTGGAGGGCAAGCTGGTTTCCATTGGTCAAAAGAAGACATTGACTGACGCGGCAGGCAACGAGCTTGCAACGATCCGACAGAAAGTGCTGGCCATCATGCCGAAATTCATTGTCGAGATGGACGGCAAAGAGGTTGCGTGGATCAAGAAGAAATTCACGTTCCTGAAACCGAAGTACGTTGTGGAAGGTTTGGACTGGGATGTGGAAGGAAACTTCCTCGCACACGATTACACGATTGCGGAGCACGGCAAGGTGATTGCCAACATCCATAAAAAGTGGATGGCGTGGGGCGATACCTTTGAGCTGGATATCAATGACAACGCCGATGAAGTGATGGCGCTGGCCGTGATTCTTGCCATTGACAGCGTGATAGATTCGGCACAGGCGGCTGCTGCCACTGTGAACACTGACAACTGAAAAGCTGCAAAGCCGCTCCGATGGGGGCGGTTTTTTGCTGCGGAAAAAACGAAGGGCGGCGGATGAACCCGGGGCGGCGGCGAAGGGCGCAGAATGCATTCTGCGCCTCAGGTGCGCCGGCGCGCCTGTTCCCGCATCGTGCAACGCGCGATGCGTCTTCGCCGCCGCCTTTCGGCGCAGCGAAGCTGCGCCGTCCGGGCGAGCACGCACGGCGGCGCCGTGCGCTTTGGCACTTTGCGCCGCAGACCGCGCAAAGCGCTGCCTGCTCGCCCGGATTTGCCGCACGGTTCCCATAAAAAAGCTGCCGCAAGCTTCGCTTGCGGCAGACGCATTGTAAAAACGAAAACTCAGATTCTGTGACCGTCAGTGATCTTGATCTTACCGACCACCGGGGCTTTGATCTCGCCAACGAAGCTGTCCTCTTCAAAGGTGAACGCGCCGGTGAGCTTTCTGCCGGGCAGCACAGAGATCGTGCCTTCGCCGGAGATGGTCTTGCCGTCTTCCTCTTCCTTGAGGTTCATGAACGCGATTTTTGCGCTCTTGAGTGCGCCGGGAAGGGCAACGTCAATTTTATAATCGCCGTTTGCGTCTTCGGAAATCGTAAACTTCACTTCACCGCGTGCCAGACGCACGTTGATTTTGCCGGCCCAGGAGCCGATGCCAATTTTTGCCATGATTTGTTCCTCCAAAAAGTTTTATTGCTTGCCGAGGGCAATGCCCTGATCCAGTGCCTGCAGGTTCATTGCAAGCACCTCCGGTTTTTTCGCTTTGAATTTTTCTTCGAGGCTCTTCACAAAAGCCTCGCGGCTGACAACGCCGGTTGCGCCGATGAGCACGCCGAGCAGCACGATGTTTGCCGCTTTGGGGTTGCCGAGGGAGAGCGCAATGTCGTCCACCGGCGCGAGAATCGCCGTGATATCGTCGCGGTCGTTTGCTTCTTTGACACGGCTGGCGTTTGCCAAAAGGAGGCCGCCGGGTTTGAGATCCTCAAAAAACTTCGCATAGGCCTGCTCGTTCATGACGATCAGGTTGTCGCAGCATTTCGGGAGCGGGGAGATGATCGGCTCATCGCTGATCACAACGGTGCATTTTGCGCTGCCGCCGCGCTGTTCGGGACCGTATTCCGGAAGATACGTCGCGTGCTTGCCCATGCTGATTGCCGTCTGTGCAAGCGTGATGCCGGCGCTCATAATGCCCTGGCCGCCGGAGCCGGAGAAAACGAAGGATTGTTTCATGCCTGGGCCTCCTTTGCGGTGATGTCTTTGTAAACGCCGGGAACAAAATACTGCATGGTATTCGTGTTCATGTATTCGAGCGTGTCAAGCGGAGAAAGGTGCCAGTTTGTCGGGCAGTTGGTCAGCAGCTCCACAAACGTGAAGCCCTTGCCGGCAAGCTGCAGCTCAAACGCCTTTTTGATGCCGGCTCTCGCTTCGCGGACGCCCTTCGGGGAGTTGAGCGCAAAGCGTGCCACATAGGCGGGGGCGGGAAGCTGGGAGATCAGCTCGCACATTTTCAGGGGATAGCCCGTGGTGGCGGGGTCACGGCCGTAAACGGTGGTGGTCGTCTTTTGACCGATCAGCGTTGTCGGCGCCATCTGACCGCCGGTCATGCCGTAGGTCTGGTTGTTGGCGAAGATGACCGTGAAGTTTTCGCCGCGGTTGGCGGCGGACATGATCTCCGCAAGACCGATGGCGGCAAGGTCGCCGTCGCCCTGATAAGCGAAGACAAGGCGTTCGGGGTTCGTGCGTTTGACACCCGTTGCAGCGGCCGGTGCACGTCCGTGCGCCACAGAAAGGTTGTCGCCGCTCCAATAAAGCAGGTTCAGCGCGGAGCAGCCGACAGAGATGACGTTCAGGGAATTGTCCTGCTGGCCGAGCTCGGTGATCACATCGGAGATCAGGCGGGTTGCCAGCGAATGCAGACAGCCGGGGCAGTAGCCGGACGGTGCAGCGGCCAGCATGTCAGAGCGATGATATTCAGCCATTGTCGTTCCCTCCTGTCACAATCTCTTTGAGCGCTTCATACACGCCGTCGTCGTCCAGCAGCATACCGCCGGAACGGCCGTATTCATAGATCGGTGCACGCTCCATCACCTGCAGGGCGATGTCGTCGCGCATCTGCGCCGGAATGGTCATTTCCACATCGATGATCGCTTTGACGCGGTCGTAATCCAAATCGTGCAGATTCTTCTTCGGGAAGGGGAAGAGTGTGATCGGACGGATCATGCCGACCTTGAAGCCCTCTTCGCGCAGACGCAGGATCGCTTCCTTGGAAACGCGCGAGGCGATGCCGTAGGCAACCACCACATATTCCGCGTCGTCCATCAGGAATTCTTCCACCTTGACGTCGTCTTCTTCCCACGCTTTATACATCTCGCCGCTCATCATGTTGATGCCTTCCAAAATGGGCTCGGTATAGATCGGCGTGATATTGCCCTGATAATCGCGTCCGTTGCGGCGCGAAAGGCTCCATTCCGGGATATCCTCGTCTGAAAGCTCCTTCATCGGGGGAAGCTCCACTTCCTCCATGATGTTGCCCAGACAACCGTCCATGAGCACAAGCACGGGGTTGCGGTCACGCTCGGCATAATCCCAGGCGTTATAGACCAGGTCGACGGCCTCCTGCGCGGAGTTCGGCGCAAAGACCATCGCGTGGAAACCGCCGTGACCAAGGGCTTTTGTGGCCTGCAGATAGTCGCTTTGCGCTGGCTGGATGGAACCGAGACCCGGGCCGCCGCGGCTGATGTTGACGATCAGCGCAGGCAGCATTGCAGCGGCAAGATAGGAGATGCCTTCGGCTTTCAGGCTGATGCCCGGGCCGGAGGACGACGTCATGGCACGCGTGCCCATGGCGGACGCACCGTAGACCATGTTGATGGAAGCCACTTCGCTTTCTCCCTGCACATATGCGCCGCCAACTTCCGGCAAACGCCAGGAGAGGTATTCGGGAATCTCATTCTGCGGGGTGATCGGGTAGCCGGCAAAAAACCGGCAGCCGCCGCGCACGGCAGCTTCGGCAATCGCTTCGTTGCCCTTCATAAATCGTTTTTCGCCCATGCTCAACCCTCCTTTTCCTCAGACACGTCAATGGCGCCTTCCGGACACATCATTGCGCAGATGGCGCAGGTGATGCACTTGTCCGTATCCGTCATGACCGGATAGAAGTGCCCTCGTTTGTTTCTGGTTTTGCCCATCTCCAAAATGTGTTTCGGGCAAAACTTGACACAATAGCCGCAGTTCTTGCATAAAGAATCATTGATTACGACCATGCGTTCGACCTCCTTGTTTCTGAACGAATTTATATCACGTAATGATGCAGCTCTTTTCGGCTGCTGATTGCGAGCTTGTTAAAAATGTTGCGCAAATGCGCGCGCACGCTGTTGAGCGTGATGCCGAGAAAATCGGCGATCTCCTGGTTGGAAAGTCCGCGCGAGGCGAGCGAGGCGACGTTGAATTCGATTGCCGTCAGCCGGTCGGAGATTTTTTCGCCGGTCAGCAGGTTGTGCAAAAACACCCACTGCTTGTGATAGCGGTTGGAGAGCTTGCTGATCTGCTTATATGCCGCCGGCTCCTCAAAGCGCAGACATTTTTCCAAAAGGCCGGAGAGCATACCGCGAAATTCCGCAAACGGCAAAAGGATACCGTCCGGCTTTGCGAGGTTCCACGCATAGCGGAAATAGTATTCCGCCTTGTCCCACACCTGGCGGAGCATATAGCCCACGGAGATGATGAGGGAAAGGTAGATTTCCGAAACGGGGGAGGGGCGTTTCATAAAAATCAGCGCACCCTCCGCCATGCCGATGGCACGGCCGACGTCGCTGACGGAGATCAGGTAATGCGCATAAATATAGAACGCCATCGGGCGCAGCGATTCCGGCACGGCAAATGCCTGCACGCCGAACGCCGGAAAGCGGATGTCGGGCGTGTTGTGCAAAAGAATGTTGAAATACAGCAGCAGAAAATCGCACATCTTTTTGAGCGGATCGTCTTCTGCGTGAGATTCGCTCAGCTCCTTGGCGAACCGGTAAAGATGAATAATGATGTTGATATCGCCGCCGGAAAGGGAGCTGATGGCGGTGCCAAGCGTGGCGGAGATGGCGATGTTGTCGTTTTCGCTGCCGAGCAGCGCACCGAATTCCGCAGCCGCCTTTTCAACATTGCCGCGGTAGTATTCCAGCTCCGCGCAGGCGATGCGGCGCGTTTCCTCGTCGGTGAAGGCGCTGCAAAACACGTCTGCCGTTCCCGGTGAAAAGGAGCCGGTTGTAAATACAAAGGGATCATATGCCAGTTCCAGCGATGCATCCATTGATTTAGTCCTCTTATCCCCATAATATCAGTTATTATAGCACACCTTTTCAAAAATGACAATAGTCCTGAGAAATAAAAAAATGGACGGTGTAAAAATAGTCCGATTTTAATCAAACACAAACGATGTTTTTTGTAAAAAATGCGCGTAAAATAAAAACAACATGAAAATTTGTCATGTATTTCTGAATCCAAAAAAAATGTTAGGGGATGTTTCACCATGGTTGAACCCAAGGACATGAGCTGTTACGAATACTACAAGGCCTGTACGGAGGAGTACGGCGAGTATTACTGCCAGCAGCACTTCGGAAAGTTTTTTACGAACACGCGCATCATCGCCGACATGGACGCGCTTGCGGGTTATTTTCGCATTGAGCTCGGTCTGCAGCCCGGCGACGTTTATTCTGTGTTTATGCCGAACACGGTGCAGAGCATCGTTGCGTTTTATGCGCTCAACAAAATCGGCGTGATCGTGAACTTCATCCATCCGCTGCTGCCCACGGAGGTGGTGGAGGAGACAGTGACCTCGCTGCATTCCAAGGGCATCATGGTACTCGATCTGCTTGTGAAAAAACACACGGAAATGATCAACGGTCTGAATATCCCGGTGCTTGTTTGCCACAGCTCCGATTATGCGTTCGCCGCGCAAAAGGCAGTGGTCGGCGCCGGCGAAGCGATTCTCAAGCGCGCGTTCCCGAAGCTCAACAAACGCGACGAATATCTGAAGGCCGTTTGGCGTTTTCGTAAATCCAGGGTGAAAAACCACTGCGACTGCGACAAGCCCGCTGTTTATCTCAACGGCGGCGGCACCACAGGAAAGAGCAAAACCATCAAGCTTTCCTCCCGCGCAATCAACGAGATTGTTTTCCGTATGTCAAAGCTTGACCGAATTCATGTTCCCGGCAAGGAAGCGGAAATCATTGTTTTGCCGCTGTTCCATTGCTTCGGACTTTCCGTCGCGATGCATATGTCGATGTGCAACGGCGTGCGTCTGATTCCGATGATGAACTTTGACGCAAAGCTGTTCAACCGCCTGATGCGTCAATACAATGTGGTTGGCTTTGTCGGTATTCCGGTCATGTTCAAAAAGCTGATGGAAGAAAAACACTTTGACGGTCCCTGGCTGGAGCATTTCCGTCTGGGCTTCTGCGGCGGCGACGACGCACAGGAATCTATGATGAATGAGTTCAACCGCCATATCGAGAAATGGGGCGGCGTGGGCAGACTGCGTCAGGGCTACGGACTGACAGAGGTCGGCTCGGTTTGCTGCGTCTGCACCGTGGATGAATATAAGCCCAACTCCATCGGCCTTCCGATCGACGGCGTGGAGATGGACATTTGGGACGACGATGGAAACCCGATGCCGGTCGGTGAGATCGGCGAGCTTGTGATCGCGGGTCCCACGATCATGCAGGGCTATTACACCGATGACGGTCACGACGGCGAAGGCCTTTCCAAAGACGCAAACGGAAAGCTCTGGGTGCGCTCCGGCGACCTCGGTTATCGCGACGCGGACGGATTCTATTTCTTCACCGGACGCAAAAAGCGCGTGATCATCATCTCCGGCTACAATGTCTATCCTTCCGATATTGAACGGCGTCTGTGCGAGCTTTCCTTTGTGAAAGAGGCCTGCTGCGTCAAAGGCTTTTCCAAAGAAACCGGAAAGCCGATCATCCGCTTGTTTGTTACCTATAACGACGAAAACGGCGACCGTGAAGCATATGAAAAGATGATGCTCGATGACATTCAGCAGCACTTTTCAAAGTTCTCCTTGCCGAAGGAGGTTGTAGAGCTGAAAAAAATGCCGGAAACGCCGCTGATGAAGGTGGACTTCATGAAGCTCACGCAGAACAGTGCGGACGAGCCGGTTTATCAGCCGCCCACAGAAGAAGACGGCGGTCTGCTCGCGATGATTTCCTGAGCATTTTTCAACATTTGACAACTTCTCCATGGATTCAGAACCGTCGGCCGGTGTCCCCCGGTCGGCGGTTCTGCGTTTTTGCTTGCAATGCGAAATGTTCCGGAAGGACCGTCCGGGTTGCGCTGTGCCTTGCGGCACAGCGCAACAGGCGGCGGGCGGGCCGCCGACGTGCGCAGCACGTCGGCGAAAAGGGGCGCTTGGGCGAATCTAAACAAAAGTCGCCGCGCCTTTTGCGCCCCTTTTTCCCTGCGGCGCAGCCGCAGGGAGCCCGCCCGCTGCCGGTGCGCACGGCCAAGCCGGGCGCAAGAAAGGCAGCCGCAAGGCTGCCGGGAGAGGTTTGACAGACGCATTACGTGCAGTGCGATCTGATGCATTGCGAATAACGCATCTGAATGAATCAGCGGGTACTTTTCAATATCCCCACGTCTGCAGTACCCAGTTGCCGCCGCTGTTTCGCACAAGCACCCAGTTCCAGTTTGTGTAATCGCTGTTTTGGTTCAGGCTGCCGTCGCCGCCGTTTTCACTGACATGGAAATTCGACAGCAGCACGATCGCCTCGTCCGTGTGATAATCCTGCGCCCATTCTGCCTCGGCTTTTGCCTGCGCGTTGTCATACCACAGCTTTTGCAGGGTGCAGCCTTGAAAATCGCGCGTGAATTTGCGCTCCACAAGGTCCATGGCGGCGCCGATCTCCTCGGCGGAAAATTTCGCGTCCTGCGGGATGATGCGCTCCACAGTGTCGGTGTTTCCGGGCTGCGCTTTTCCGCAAGCGCAAAGCAGTACGGCGATCAGACAAAGCAGCACTGCCGCCAAAACTCTTTTTGTTTTCATATCGGTTTCTCCTTTGTGTTTTGTCTATTATATTATAGAAAAAGCGCCTGCGCTTTGCAAGTGCTTTTCAGAAAATGTAAGAAAAACGTCAGCTTCGTTCTTTCACCCGCAGCCCGTCCAAAAACATCGGCATGACGGAGCCGGCGTAATCCTGCAGCGAATAGTCGCCGTCGCAAAGGCACCAGTCATACAGCAGTGCGCGTTCGGCCATTGCATACAGGCGCACAATGTCGTTGACGCTCTTGTCTTTCGTCAGTTCGCCCTTTTCCTGCCCGTCGAGCACAAGCTTGCGCAAAAGCTTGTAATACACGCGGTTGTGGTCAAGCAGGTGCTTTTCGCCTTTGGTCGTGAGTTGTGTCGAATACAGGCGCGTGAGCAGATAGATGTCCACGCGGTTTTCAATCATGCCGAACAGCTCACGGTTGAGAAAGCACAAGGCGTCTACGGTGTGCATGTCGGGCGGAATCTGCGTGCGAAGATGCTCATATTCTTCATCGAACAAATAAGCCAGCGAGCCGAGCAGCGCATCCTTGCCGTCAAAATAATGATAAAACGATCCCTTCGACGTGCCGGACAGCGCGATGATCTCGTCCACGGTCGTGTTTTCATAGCCCTGTTCATAAAACAGCCGCCACGCCGCGGAGACGATTTTACTTTTGGTTGCTTTGGATGCTTTCTTTCCCATGTCCTCACCCGATGTAATTCAGTGGATTGACCTTTGCGCCGTTTTTGAGCACCTCAAAATGCAGGTGCGGCCCTGTGACGTTGCCGGTGGAGCCGATGCGCCCGAGCTGCTGCCCCTGCGAAACGGTTTGTCCCACGCGCACCTGTAACGACCCCGGCTGCATATGCGCGTAGCGGGTCGAAAGGCCGTTGCCGTGGTCAACCACAACGGTGTGGCCGTAGCCGCGATAGCCCTTTTGCGCAACGATGACAGTGCCTGCCGCTGCGGCAACAACGGGCATACCCGTGGAATGGCCGCCGGTTTTGATGATGTCCACACCGCCGTGGAAGCTCCAACCGGAGATGCGGGCGCTGCGGTAGCCGAAGCGTGACGAAAGGCTGTAGGCGCCGATCGTCGGCCAGATGAAGCCGGAAGCAAACTGGGTGCCGCCGTAGCCCTCGTTGGTGCCCACAAGCAGGATCTCGTTCACCGGCGCGACCAGCGTTTTGGAACGGATCACGCTGCGCACGGTCTGCGTGCCGTCCACATAGGTGACAAGCTCGGTCACTTTTGCTTTGCCGTTCTTTCCGGCCTGCAAAACCTGCGTTGCGCCCTGTGGCAGTGCGCTGCTTTTGCGCTTGATCGTATCAAACGGCTGCGCGGCCGTTTTGGTCTTTGTTTTCATCAGCTTGACATGGACATATTTCGTCGCCTGCGCAATCAGAATTTTTTGCCCGACCGTCATGTGTGAAAAATCAACGCCCGGGTTCAGCGCGCGCAGTTGCGCCGTGCTCACGCCGTATTGGTTCGCGATGGAAAAAATGTAATCGCCGCTTTTGACCGTGTGCGTCACGGCGGCGGTCTTTTCTTCCTTCAGCGTTTGCGCAAGCGAGAGCGGATCGCGCAGCGTTTCGCTGTTGTCGGGATACAGCCCGTCCACATAGCTGATCTCTTCGGCAAAGCCGACCGTGGCGTCGGCGTCTTTTTTTTGCGCGGCGGTCAACAGCCGGTCAAAGGCGGAAACCGCGTCGGCCTCGTTGCGCACAGCGCACAAGAAGCTGCCGTCGATGAACACGCCGCAAGCGTGGGTGAGCGCAATGTCGCCGCTTTGCAGCAGCTTTTCGCAAAGCGCCGCGCTGTTTTGAAGGCCCGTCAGCTTCACACGGCAAAGCCGGAAGGTCGGCACGCTGTTTTGCAGTGCCGCTTCGGTTTCTTCGCTTGCGCGCAAGAGCGACAGCGCGTGGGTTTTTGCTTCGTCAAAGACCTGCTCGTTTTCAATATAGCCGAGGCTTTCGCCGCCGAGCCGCACCTCCAGCGCATAGCCGGAAGAAAACAGGTTCACGCTCACAACAACGGCAAAAACCACAGCCAGCAGCGGGAACGCCGTGTTTCCCAAAACGCGCCAAACCCCGCGCCGCGCTTTGAGCTCCTGCGCAAAAAAGCGCAGATAGACCGCGCGGCTGTCCACGGTTCGGCTGGCGTTTTTTGCCTGCAGGTGGATCGCCGAAAGCTTTTTGCGCAAGTCCCGCGCATCGTCCGCGACCGCATAGGGAAAGGCGAGCAGCGTTTCCGCAACAACGGAAAAACGCTGTCCGAAAAAGGCCGCGCCGCGCCGCAGGAGCGCGAGCAGGGCAGTGCCGTAGCGGTGAAACACGAACAGCACGGCGGTCAGCGTGAAATCGCCGAGAAAGGCAGCAAAGCGGAAGATGTATTCGATCAGCCGGTCGGGGGAAAATGCACTTGCACCCTTTGCGTTTTCAAAAAGGGAAGGACAGGCGGGCAGTACGCGCGCGCCTTCTTCGGTCGGCTCAATGATACGCGCGGCTTCTCTGCCGTCATAAACGGCGTAAACGTCCGCTTTTTTTGCGTGTGTTTTCCTGCGCTGCAACCCGACCGCTCCTTTCCGCAAAAGCTTTTTCGTCAGTATACTATATAGTATAGCACAAAGCGACGCTTTTTGCAAGCGCCGCAGTTGAGCGAAAAGTGGTGCGGTTTTTAATATCGGCGGTGCTTCGGCATCCCTGAGAGTTATCTACATAAACGGTAGGCGGTTAGTCCCTTTCTTCCGAAAGGGTTTACGCCCTTTCGAGACTGCTTGAAAGGGTGATGCGTATGGAACTGACACTGGTAGCATTTGTGCTTATTTTGTGTATAATCCTTGCAATAAAAAATTAACCGCCCGATTTAACGCCCCGGTGCGGTTAATTCTGCATTTCTAAGGGCTAACCGTCTATCAGATAGCTCTCTTGTACTTTCATTATACCCGTTTTCGTGCTATTTGTCAAGCCTTTCGTGCCGCCGGTTTTCAAATCGCCTGTAGGTTTACAATTGATGTGAGACAAAAGAGTATAGAAAAAGTGATTGAGTTTTGTTAGAATAAGTTTACCACAACCACAACTAACAAGAAGGGACTCAATCACCATGACAAGTATAACACAACCGAAGATCAAAAGTC
>JAFTCX010000058.1 GCA_017454485.1 Clostridia bacterium
GACTTTTGATCTTCGGTTGTGTTATACTTGTCATGGTGATTGAGTCCCTTCTTGTTAGTTGTGGTTGTGGTAAACTTATTCTAACAAAACTCAATCACTTTTTCTATACTCTTTTGTCTCACATCAATTGTAAACCTACACCCTGCCCCTCACTTTTTTCTCCAAAACGCTTGATAATCGCCACGAAGTATTGTATAATAACTACGAATATACCCCATCGAACGCAAACGGAAAGGATGAATGTTATGGATCGTAACAAAGTGAAGCTCTCTATCGCCGGGGCGGAGTATTCCGTCATTACCGAGGACGATGTCAAATACGTTGCCGAGCTCGGCAAGGATGTGGACCGCGCCATCGCGAAAACCATGAAGGAAAACCCGCGCATCTCTGTCACGCAGGCCGCCGTGCTGACCACGTTGAACTACGCGGACGAATACAAAAAGGCAACCACAACGGCCGACCATCTGCGCGAACAGATCAAGGACTATCTCGACGACGCATCCAGCGCCAAAAGCAAGGCCGATTTTGCGCGCCATGAGACGGAGAAGGCAAAGCGTGAGCTTGAAAACGCCAACCTTGAAATTGACCGCCTGAAGGCGCAGCTCGCCTCTGTGCTGGACCAAATCGGCAAGAAATAAGATGGCAGCACAACCGGAACTGCTTGCGCCCGCCGGTACGCCGCAGGCGGTGATTGCCGCCGTGCGCGCCGGCGCCGACGCGGTGTATCTCGGCACGCGGGATTTTAATGCGCGCCGCGGTGCAGAAAATTTTGATGATGAAGCTTTGAAAACCGCCGTGGGATATTGTCACGCCCGCGGCGTCCGTGTGCATATCACCCTGAACACGCTGGTCAGCGACGCAGAGCTGCCGCGTGCGCTTGAAACGCTGCGGCATATTTGTGCGCTCGGCGCGGATGCGCTGATTTTGCAGGATCTCGGTCTTGCCGCGCTGTGCCGTGCCTGTGCGCCGGAGCTGCCACGCCATGCGTCAACGCAGATGTCGGTGCAGACGTCCGACGGAATCGCGCTGCTGAAAAAGCTCGGCTATTGCCGTGCGGTGCTCCCGCGCGAGCTGACAAAAAGCGAGATCGAACACTTGCGCGAAAGCACCGACCTGGAGCTGGAGGTGTTCATCCACGGCGCGCAGTGCATGTGCGTGTCCGGCCAATGTTACATGAGCGCGATGCTCGGCGCACGCAGCGGCAACCGCGGTCTTTGCGCCCAGCCCTGCCGGCTGGCGTTTTCCGCCGGCGCGCCCGGACGGCATGATTTGAGCCTGCGCGACCTTTCGCTGATGGACCGCCTGCAGGAGATCGCCGCGCTCGGCGTGGAATCGTTCAAGATCGAAGGGCGGATGAAACGGCCGGAGTATGTTGCGGCGGCGGTGAAGGCGGCGCGCAACGCGCTGAACGGCGACCGTGACCCGGAGCTGACGGCGGCGCTGGAAGCGGTGTTTTCGCGTTCCGGCTTCACGTCCGGCTATTATGACGACCGCCGCGGCAAGGAGATGTTCGGCATTCGCCGCAAGGAGGACGTGACCGCCGCAACGGGCAAGGTGCTGTCTTCTCTGGCACGGATCTATGACAAGGAGACGCCGCGTGTGCCGGTGGAATTTTTTCTGTCGGTCTGCAAAGACGAGCCGCCCTCGCTGGCTGCAAAGGCGGCAGGAAAAACGGTGTTTGCGGCGGCGGATGTTTTGCCGGAACCGGCGCGCACCAAGCCGCTGACCGAGGACGCGCTGCGCGAACGGCTGCAAAAATGCGGCGGCACCCCGTTTTATGTGTCGCGCACGGAAATCGACCTCGACGACGGGCTGTCGCTGCCGGCGTCTGCGCTCAACGCGCTGCGCAGAGACGCGCTGGAGCAACTGGAAAATGCGCTCTCATCTGTAAAGCCAATAAACTTTACAGATGCGGTCAATTTTGCGGACGGGAAAATTGTTTTCAACACCCCGGAGATGGAAAACGCACAGTGTTTCACGCTTTCCGATATGGAAAAAATGTCGAAAACAACGCCGCAAACGGCAGAAACGAAGCCGAAATTTCATGTTTATGTGGAAAATGATCACCAGATCCCGACCGATCTTTCCAATGTGGAAAACTTGTATTTGCCGTTAAATTTCAAGGAAAACTCCGTGGAAAATGTGAAAAACCGCGTCAAATGCGTGGGAATTTCACTCCCGCGCGGGATTTTCGGAAAAACCGAAGCGGTCAAAGCCGCGCTGCGCCGCGCAAAGGCGCACGGCATTCACACGGCGCTTTGTTTCACGCTCGACGCGGTGGCGATCGCGCAAAATTGCGATATGGAAATTCATACGGGCTTTTCCATGAACGTTTTTAACAGCGCGTCGGTGTCTGTGCTGGAAAATCTCGATGTAAAGTCAATCACCTTGTCACCTGAGCTGACGCTGGCACAGTTGCGGCAGATCCGCTCGCACGTTCCTCGCGGCATTTTCGCCTATGGCCGACTGCCGCTGATGCTCACGCGCAACTGTCCGGTCGCTAATGTGAAGCGCTGCAGCGACTGCAAAGGGCAAAGCGACCTGACCGACCGGCTGGGCGTCAAATTCCCGGTGCGCTGCAACTTCGGCTGCAGCGAGGTGTTCAATTCGCGCCCGATCGTGCTGTCTGACCGGCTGGCGGAATTTTCAAGCATGGACTTTTTCGCCCTGAGCTTCACAACGGAAACGCAGGCCGAAGCCGACGCCGTTTTGGAAGCCTACCGCACCGGCGCAAAACCGAGTGAACCGTTTACCCGCGGACTCTATTACCGCGGCGTGGAATAAAAATCGAAAGGGGAATCCCGATGGCAAAGCGCAGTGATTATCTGACCTGGGACGAATATTTCATGGGCGTGGCCCTGCTTTCGTCCTTCCGCAGCAAGGACCCGAACACGCAGGTGGGCGCCTGCATCGTAAACGAGCACAATAAGATCATGTCGGTCGGCTACAACGGTTTTCCGGCCGGCTGCAGCGACGACGAATTTCCGTGGGAGCGCGAGGGCGAACCGTATGACACGAAGTACCCTTATGTCTGCCACGCGGAGCTGAACGCGATTCTCAACAATGCCGGCGCGTCCCTTGCGGGCTGCCGCATCTATGTTGCGCTGTTTCCGTGCAACGAATGCGCGAAGGCGATCATTCAAAGCGGCATCAAGGAGGTCGTGTACCTGTCCGACAAATATGCCGACACGCCGATGACCCGCGCGTCCAAGCGGATGTTCCACGCGGCCGGCGTGCGCCTGCGCAAGCTCAGCCCCCGGCGCGAAAGCATTGTGATCCCGCTGGACGAGTCGAAGGTGTGAGCGCGGTGGTCAGTGGAAAGCTGTTAGCTGTTAGCTGCTAGCTGCTAGCAGTTAGTCGATAGTCGATAGTCGATAGTCGTTAGTAGCGAGTGGACAGTGGACAGTTGAGCGCTTCTTTGCGGGATGTGAACCGCTGCGGCGCGAAAATATCAGAATCCGTAGGGGCGGCCGCTGCTCCCACCTCATCCACCACACGCCTTGCGGCGTGCGGTCCCCCTTCCCCGCGAGCGGGGAAGGCAAGTTGGGTTCGCTATTATAGATAGGTTCGTTATGGAAATACTCGTTGTACAATTTTCATTTTATAGCGAACCTTACGGCAAAAGCGTACTTCTCTAGCCTTCCCCGCTCGCGGGGAAGGGGGACCACGAAGTGGTGGATGAGGTGGGAGCAGCGGCCGCTTTCCGGACGGATGAGGCAATTTCGTTCCGCTTTTTGCGCATTTCGTTCCAAAGGAATTGCAAAACAGAAAAATGTCTGCTATAATAAAGCCAACTTTTGAACCGGAGGGAAATTACATGAAACACACAAAACGCGTTTTTTCCGTTCTGTTTGCCGCTTTGCTGCTGCTTTGCAGCGTTCCGGCGGCCTTTGCTGCCGACGTTGTGGACAGCGGAACATGCGGCGTTTTCTGGAACAGCGCAACCCAGTTTTACGACAACCTCACCTGGTCGCTGGACAGCGAAGGCACGCTGACCATCAGCGGCGAAGGACCCATGCATGACTACAAAATCACCAACGACAACGGTGTTTCTCGCACCGACGCCCCGTGGGGCAAGCATTACAAAACCATTCAGTCCGTTGTGCTCGGCAACAGCGTGACGAGCATCGGCGACTATGCGTTTTACGCCTGCAAGGCGCTGGAAAGTGTGAAGATCGGCGACAGCGTGACGAGCATCGGCGGCTCTGCGTTTGAGTACTGCACCGCGCTGGCAAGCGTAACGATCGGCAACAGCGTGAAGAGCATCGACCGCTATGCGTTTTCCGGCTGCTCAAACCTCAACACGATCTATCTCACCGACCTGAGCGCTTGGCTTGGCAGTTCGAATTTGAGCAATATCACTACATATGGAAAATCGGATAAAGCTTATTTTCTCAACGGGGAACCTTTGACGGACGTTGTGGTTCCCGACGGCGTAACGCAAATTCCGGCCTATGCATTTTATAATTGCAAAACGCTGGCAAGCGTAACGATCTCCGACAGCGTGACGAGCATCGGCTACAATGCGTTTTCCCTCTGCTCCGCGCTGGAAAGCGTGACGATCCCCGGCAGCGTGACGAGCATCGGTGACTATGCGTTTTCCGACTGCACCGCGCTGGCAAGCGTAACGATCCCAGACAGCGTAACGAGCATCGGTAGCTCTGCGTTTTACCGTTGCACCGCGCTGGAAAGCGTAACGATCGGCGACAGCGTGACGAGCATCGGCGAATGGGCGTTTTCCGACTGCACCGCGCTGGAAAGCGTGACCCTGCCGGACGGCATCACAAGCATCGGCGGGTCTGCTTTTTCCGGCAACAACCGCTATATCCTTGCCCTTTGCAACAAAAACACGACCACGGCAGCGACCTTTGCCGCGACGGACATCCCCTATGCCTTCCTTGACGGCACAGACGAGGACAACCTCATCCATAAGGTGTTCAACAAAAAGTTGACCTACACCATCAACAAGCGCACCCGCACCCTGACCGTGGAAAACAACGGAGCGATGGTGTCCTTCGCTGCCTACACCGCCCCTTGGAGTGCGTATGAGAAGTATATCACCGATGTGGTGATCCTGCCGGGCTGCACCTCCGTGAGCGACGGCGCGTTTGCAAATTGCTATAACATCAAGCGTGTCACTTTGCCGGACGGCATCGAACGCATCGGCAACCAAGCATTTCGGTACTGCTATGCACTGGAAAGCATCGCCCTTCCCGACGGTGTGACGAGCATCGGCGGCGAGGCGTTCCGGTACTGCTCCGCGCTGGAAAGCATCGTCATCCCTGACAGCGTGACGAGCATCGGCGAATTGGCGTTCTACGGCTGCTCCGCGCTGAAAACCGCTGTGATCGGCGACGGTGTGGGAAAGATTCTCTCCAGTGCGTTCGACAACTGTTCCGCGCTGGAAACCGTCTCTATCGGCGAGAATGTGCAGTCAATTTATAGCGGCGCTTTCTCCGGCTGTTCCTCCCTGCACACGGTCGTTTTGCCGGAAAGCGTGCGGACGATCAGCAGCAGCGCGTTCTCCAGTGCGGCGATCGAAGATATCTATATCTATAACACAACCTGCTCCATCAACGAAAACGCGATCTACCCCTCCGCAACCATCCACGGCTACCTCGGCTCCACAGCGGAAACCTTTGCCGACAAGTACGGCTATAACTTTGAACCCCTCACCGACGCGCCCGCCCACGAGCACGACAAGACCCTTGTCAAAGGCACCCCGCCGACCTGCACCGAAGCCGGTCTGACCGACGGCTACCAGTGCTCCGTCTGCGGAAAATGGATCACCAAACAAAAGCCCATCAAGGCGCTGGGGCATGATTATGTGCTCAAAGAAACCGTTTTGCCCACCGAGACCGAAAACGGCTTCAAACGCTATGAATGCTCGCGCTGTGACGCGGCCTACACCGAGGTGATCCCGGTCAGCAGCCACGCGCACAACTACACCGTGACCGATTCCCGCGCGGCGACCTGCCTTGAGGACGGGTTCACCACTTACGTCTGCTACGGCTGCGGCCACACCTATACCGATATCGGTGCCGCGCCCGGCCACACCTTCGGCAATTGGAAAACCTTCCTGCCCACCGAAGCCGGCGTGAAGGGGATCGACGTGCGCTTCTGCAGCGTCTGTGCCGTTTATGAGCTGCGCGAAAGCGAAACCACCGGCACCGGCACGGGCACAGGGACCCAAACGCCGACCGACCCGACCCATACGCACACGTTCACCCTTGTGGATTCCAAAGCCGCAACGTGCGAGCTTGCCGGATACAAGCGCTATATTTGCACCTGCGGCGAAACCAAGGCGGAGATCATCGACGCACTGGAACATGATTATGTGATCGGCGCAACGGTTCCCGCAACCTGCAACGAAACGGGCTACACGCCGTTTGTTTGCGCGCGCTGCGGCGACGAAAAGAAAACCGACCTTGTGCCTGCCCTCGGACATAGCTGGAACAGCGGCTATGTGACCAAGGAGGCCAACTGCAGCACGACCGGCACGATCCTGTATACCTGCACGCGCGACGGCTGCGGCGAAACGATGGAAAAAACCCTGCCGAAGAACGCGAATGTCCACGAGATGAAGACCGTGATCGTTCCTGCCACCTGCACCGAGCAGGGCTACACGCAGCACACCTGCCTGTATTGCCGCTACGGGTTCAATGATACGATCGTTCCCGCCCTCGGTCATGCAGATGTCAACAAAGACAACAAGTGCGACCGCTGCGGCAAGGAGATCAATCCGACCGCGCCGACCGATCCATGCAAAAAATGGCACGACTTCGGCGAATGGATCATTTTGAGAAATGCAACCTGTACGCAGGAAGGAAGCAGAAAACACATCTGCAAACGCTGCAACAAAGAAGAGACCCAAGAAATCAAGGCGCTCGGCCACGACTACAAGCTGGACGAAGCGAGCAAGGTTGCATCGACCTGCGAAAAAGAAGGATACTCGCTGTCAATCTGCACTCGCTGCAAGGATGAAGTGATCACGCATCCCGCTGCCCTCGGTCATGCGGATGCCAACAATGACAACAAATGTGACCGCTGCGGTGCACAGATTCAGGATAGCGCACATGCGCAGGAACCCGAAGAAGAGGAGCTCAACTTCTTCCAGCGCATCATCCAATGGTTCCGTAACCTGTTTGCCGGTCTGTTCGGCTGATGATCCATCATAAAACAACCCCACCGCGGAGCACATCCACGGTGGGGTTTCAAACAGGCTAACAGCTACCAGCTACCAGTTATCAGCTACCAGCTATCGACTACCGACTATCGACTTTTTTACAAATACTTTTCGATTTCCGCCGCCGTCATATTGAATCCGCTTTTCATCTTCTCTTTGAACAGTGCCGGCATCTGGGATACGATGGTGCGCAATTGCTTTACACTGCGGGACCAGCCCTCATAGCTGACCGTGCTCCAGCGTGCGGTGTGCAAGTGCATTTCCGGCTCGATCTCGGCGACCATGGAATCGAAGATGTCCAGCAGGCGCTGCCTGTCAAAGGTCGTTGCAAGGTGCTTTTTGTGCAGTTTCAGCACCCGGGCGCGGAAGGACGCGTTTTTCATCAGGTTTACCATCAGCGTCGTGTGGAAGCCGTTGCCGACGCCGTGACCGCGCGGGTTGAGATAGCGCTGGATGGAGTTGAGCTTATAGGTGGAGGGGAACAGTGCCCAGTCCACGTCAAAGAAGATCCAGCGCCATTTGCCGCCGTCGGTCTTTTCACGATAAAAGCGGATGTTGCCCGTGTCGGTGTTGCAGAAAAACGATTCGCACATCCAGTATTCGATCAGGTTGTCGATGTCCACCCACTGCCGCACGCGCGCATAGACCTTGTCGTCGCGCAGATCGTGCGTATTGACATATTCGAGCAGCGCCGTGTGGTCGTCGAGTGTGCCGAGTTGGACGATGCGGTTGCCTTTGATGAGGTCGGTGTTGTGCTTGTTCAGCCCGCGATGGTTTTCGAGATAGTCGCCGTTGATTTTTTCGCGCAGATCATACAGACCGAAGTAGTCGCCGTTGATGTAGACCGCGACGGGCTGGTAATCCATGAACTCCACGTCCACCTGCCCCTTCATCACCATGGCGCAGAACGCGTCGCGCAGATGGGCCGAAGAAAAGTCCTGACCGCTGTTGCGCAGCACAAGGGACGAAAAGACGTTGACCGCGCTGTTTTTGAAAAACGGACAGCAGACTTCGCCGGGGCCGTATTTGTCGCGCAAATAGATCGCAAGACTTTTTTGCTCGAGCGCGCGGCTGTATTGGCCGAACACCTGCACGCCGCCGTCAAATGCCGCCTGCGGCACGCCGTCTGCGCTCATGTACTCAAAATGGATCGGCCGCTCCCAGTCCTGCCAGTAGTTCGCGCCGAGATGCGGAAATTCCGGCGACGCGCCGCTGCCGGTGGCGAGAATGCCGCGTTCTTCACTGAACAGTCCCGCCGCGTCGGTCGAAAGGCAAACCACGGGCAGGGTGTGTTTTTTTTCCCAAAGGAAGGTTTTTGTCACAACCGCGCTCGGTACGGCGCCGGACGTGATCGCCCGCGCGCGCAGCGTGGTGGTTTTTTCAATGACGATGGGCGCGGTGTAACGCGTGCTGTCTGCGGTGGGCACACTGCCGTCGAGCGTGTAATAGACGGGATCGGCGCAGTCAATCGTAACGGCGCTGCCCCGTTTGACATAGCCGCTTTCCGTGTCGATTACCGGATCGCGCAGCATGGCGGAAAGATGGCGCTGCGGGTTGGCTTTGCCGGGCGTGAGCGTGTCAAAATAGACCGGCGCATCCGTGCTTTCCAAATCGCGTCCGCAGCAGTAGCCCTCGCTCAGGCGGCCGTAGGAGAGTGAATCAACAACCGCGCCGCCTTTTTCCATCAGATACACCGTCTCGCCGTAGCGGTTGAGCCCGAGGTCGAGCGTGATGCCGCCGGCGGTTTCTTCATTGCACCAGATCACCGCATAGGCGCCGGGGGCAATCGTTTTTTTCGGCAAAGCAAGAAAGCTCCCCGCGTCTTTTTTGTCGGAGAGCTTGAAATCGTTCAGAGAAAGGTTCTTGCCGGACGTGTTGTAAAGTTCAATGTAATCGCAAAGCGTGCCGTTCGGCGATTTCTGTTCGGTGTTGACTGCGGCAACCTCCGTGATGAGAAGCTGTTTTGACTTGGAAAGCGCGGCGCTGTCCACAGAGTCAAAGGGTGCGGCGGTGTTTCTTTTGCCGGGGGTGGCATAGGAGAAGAACGCGAACGAACCGTTTTTTGCGCGCCCGCAGGTGAGGTTGGAAAACAGATCGTAGACCTTGCAGCTATCCACGGTGCGGCCCTGCGCGTCAAAGAGGAACAGCCCGTCCTCCTTGCCGTTCAGCTTGAAGGAGGCGTGCAGCTCGCCGCCGTCAAAGCTTTTTTCCTCGCCGGAAAGCAAAACCACAAGGTAGTCTTGCGCGTCGATCGTCACAGCGGGGAAGCGCCACTTGTCTTTTTTGTTCGCCTTGTCGGAAAGGGCAAAGCCGCGCAGGTCCACCGGTGCTTTTGTCGGGTTGAACAGTTCGACCCAGCCGACGAATTCGCCGTCTTCCGACAGGAGCGTCTGCGTGTTCTTGGTTGCGTATTCATTGATCAGCAGCTCCGCCACCGGCGCGGCGGTTGTCGGTTCGGTTGTTGTCTGCGCCGTGGTGTCCTGTGCCGGTGCATTCACCGGCGCGCTTTGCCTGCTTTGGCAGGCACAAAGCAGCAGCGCCGTGCAAAGCAGCAGCACCGGCAAGAAAAGCTGTTTTTGCCAAAGGTGTCTTCTTTCACGCTTCATCTTTATGCTCCGTTCTCCATCAAAAGATCTGTTACCAGCGCGTGCGTGACCCGCACCAGGTCTGCCGGCGCAAGAAAAATCTGTGCGCCCAGGCAGCCGCCGGAGAGAATGATTTCTTCAAACCGCATCGCCGAAGTGTGCAGCACAGTCGGATACTGCTTTTTCATGCCGATCGGGGTGCAGCCGCCGCGGATGTAGCCGGTCACGGCGCGGATGTCCTTGACGTGCAGCAGCTCCACGCTCTTTTCGCCCACTGCCTTCGCCGCCTTTTTGAGATCGAGCGTTTCGGCCACAGGGATGACAAACACATAATATGCGCCGCTTTTGCCGGTTGCCACCAGGGTTTTGAAGGTGCTGTCAAGGGGCTGCGAGAGCTGGTTTGCGATATGGACGCCGTCGATAAATTCGTCGCACTCGTAGTAGTTGACCCGATAGGACACCTTTGCGCGATCGAGGATACGCATCGCGTTGGTTTTTTGCGCTTTTTCCTTTGCCATGGCAGCCTCCCGGACATTTCGTTGCACAAACCGCTTGACGCGGCGGTCTCTTTTAGGCTATACTATCATAAATTGTCGAAGAATGCAAGAAAAAGGGGATGAAAAGTTGCAGGCACAGTTTTTTCCGTGCTGTCCGGTCTGCGGCGCGGCACTGACGCAAAACGGGCGCACCCTGCAATGCGCACGGCGGCACAGCTTTGATCTGGCAAAAGAGGGGTATGTCAACCTGCTGATCGGCAACCATAAGAGCGGCGATTCCATCGGTGACAGCCGCGCCATGGCGCGCGCAAGACATCAGTTTTTGGAGCGCGGCTATTTTGATGTGCTGCGCCTTGCGATGGCGCAGCAGATGCAGACGCTGACCGGCGAAAACCCTCTCGTACTCGATATCTGCTGCGGGGAAGGGTACTATGCCGCAGGCGTCGCGGCGGCAAAGCCCTGCCGGCTGCTCGGGTTCGACCTCTCCAAAGAGATGGTGCGCCTTGCGGCAAAGCGAAAGGTGCCGAACGCGCTGTTTTTTGTGGCGAACCTTTCTGCCATTCCGCTGCCGGAACAGTCGGTCGATTTTGCGATGCATCTGTTTGCGCCGTTCCACGCGCAGGCGTTTGCCCGCGTGCTCAAAGAAAGCGGCACGCTCCTTTCCGTGATTCCCGGGCGCGACCATCTGTTTTCGCTCAAAAAAGCCGTTTATGACACGCCTTACCGCAACGACGAACAAGCCCCGGACGGCGGCGTGCTGCGGCTGCTGGAACGCACACGGGTGAAGAAAACGATTTTTTTGGAAAGCAACGAAGACATCCGGGCGCTGTTTTCCATGACGCCCTATGCCTACCGCACTTCGCGCGAAGACCTGGCAAAGATCGAAAAGCTGGAAACGCTTGAGACGGACGTGGACTTTGTGCTTTTGCGCTACGGGAAGTGACGGTCGGTTTTGCGCGCGCTTTTCTGCCCGCGCAGCTTGCTGCGCGGGCAAGGCGGCGGCGGGACGAACCGTGCGGCGCACGGTTCAAAAACGAAGCGGCGCTTCGTTTTTCGCGCGGCGTCTGCCGCGCGGTCCCGCCGC
>JAFTCX010000059.1 GCA_017454485.1 Clostridia bacterium
AGCTCCCTCGGCTACGCCTTCGGTCGCTTCCCAAGGCGCTTGCATCCATCCGCTAAGCTTATTCTAATCTCGTACTTCTTTTTTCAACAACTTTGTCTCACATCATTGACAAACGTACAAAAAACGGGAGTGGGAGAAAAAAGAACTGAAAATTCTCATTCTTCCCGACCCGTATCAACGCGAAAAAAAGTCCGCCGCGGAACGCATCCACAGCGGGCTTGCTCATTGATTGATGCATTATTTCTGCACCCAGCGGGTGAACATACGGAACAGTTCGATCAACCAGGCGAACAGCTTGCTGAAGAAATCGCCTCTTGCGGGTCTGGACTCTTCGTTGGCCGGTTCGTCGGGCGCAATTTCGCCGGTGGCGGGAATCGTTTCGCCGGTCTTGATCGTCTGGCCGCAGACGGTGCAAACCTCGTCGCCGGTGTAGCCGTCTTCCGTGGCGGTTGCTTCTTTGGCGTTCACAAGGTTGGTGATGTGCGCGCCGGTGGCGGGGATTGCCGTGTTCTCGTTTTGCGTTGCACCGCAGGCAGCGCACACTTCATGCTTCACGCCGGCTTCGCCGCAGCCGGCTTCGCTGTCTGTGACCCAGCCCCACGCATGCTTGCAAACCAGCGTTTTGCCGGCCAGCGCCGCAACCTGTTCGTCGGTCAGCTCGCCGCTGTAATCGGCTTTGCCGTCCGTCAGGGTCTGGCCCTCCTTAACAGAGACAGCCGTCCCGGGCAAAATGCTGTTGAACGTATAGCTGCTGCCCGGCCGGTCTGCGCCGAGAGTCACAACCACGTCTTCCGCGTTCGGATAAACGCCGAAGATCCCGCCGGTCGCATTGACCGTGCCACCGGTGATCGTGATCGGACCTCCGGAGAACAGACCCATTGTGTTCATGCCGGTCGCCGTGACTGTACCGCCCGAAATGCTGATGCCGGCACGGCCCGAAATACCCATGCTGGTGCCTTCGGCAACAACGGTGCCGCCGGTGATCGTAACGGAGCCGGTGTTCGAACGAAGTCCGAACGCGCCGCTTGACGTCACTTCGCCGCCCGAGATCACCAGATCGCCTTCGCTTATCAACGCCGTGTAGCCGCTGTTTGGCTGCAGCGCTTCCACCGTGCCGCTGCTGACCGTGACCGTTCCTTTGCAGTTTGTTGTCTGGGTGTGGACCTCGCCGCCCGCAACAAGCAGATCTTTTGAATAGAACGATTCCGTCCGGATCACGCCGTCGTAAACGAAGACCGTGCCACTGCTCATGTTGGCCTGAACGGCCGGCGTTGTGATCGTACCGCCATAGATTGCAACATTGCCGCTGTCTGTGAAAAGGCGATTTGAAAGCGTCAGCGAGCCGCTGCCGTTTTTCTGCGCGAAAAAGTTCAGGGAACCGGCAGTTCCGATGATGTTGAAGCTGGCTGTATTGGTGATCGTCCAAGCGGCGTTGTCTGCAAGGATGAAGTTCGACACCGCATCAAAGGTCATGATGGTATTGCCGCTTTCGGTTTCGCCCTCGATCACATACCAATTCGTTTCGCCAGCTGCGCCGTAAGTCGTTTGATCGGGCGTTATGACAGTGGCCTGTGCCGTCTGCGGTTCGCCGTTTTCATCGATATAGGCAACGGTTTTGACGGTCGGTTCGGCCGCCGCAGCGGACAGAGCGAATGCGGACAGGGCCAGCAGCAGGCAAAGCATCAGGCTGACCGATTTTCGGGTCCATCTCTTTTTCATGGAAAAATCCTCCTTTAATTGTGCTGTGGCTTAAAAAACTTTCGGGAACAGACGGTTGAACAAGTCTATATAAATGCTTTTCAAAAACGAAAGGATGCGCTGCGGCAAGCTCTGCGGCGCTTCGCCGTCTTCGGCAACATTTCCGGTCAGCGAAACCAGTGCGCCGGTTTTGCGGTCAAGCTCCGTGAACTGCGGAAAACGCGCGTTGCTGTGCACGTCCACCGGCTTGCTGCTCGTCAGCAGCCACAGCGCGAGGTCGGTCGTCTCGTGCTCATAGCCGAACTCCACATGGCTCATGCCCTTGATGACCCAGGTGCGCTCCGGGCGCAGGCCAACGCTCGCGTCGATCACGCCGTCTGCGGAGCAGTGGTGATGCTTCGGATCGGCGCAGGCGCACGAACGGTCATACGCCACGTCGGCAAGGGTTTTGCCAAACGGCGCAACGGCACAGTTGCCGGTCATCAGGTGCGTGTCGATCAGATTGTCGGTGTGGTTATTTGCGGCCTTAGTGATGGGGATGCCGGCAAAACCGTAAGCGCCGACGATGTAAACGCTCGTGCCGCTCTTTTCGGCCTGATCCATGAGGGCGGGCACGTTTTTCTGCACATCCTGCAACTGTTTTGTCTTTGCAAGAAAGCTGTCACTGACCGTGGTATAGGTGCGCACAAGGGCGCGTGCGTCTTGATAGAACGCGGCCGGCACGAAGCTCCAAACGCCGAGGAAACGCGCAAACGTATCGCGGAAAACCTTCTGATACAGCGGATCCTTCAGCGCGGCAACAAGATTTTTCAAATAACGGTTGACGGCGGGTGTGCCGGTCTTTTCTGCCGCAAATGCCAGCCCACCGAACGCGCCCGAAAGCACGTTGAGGTTCAGCGATTTGAAGAACGGCACAAAATAGTTCAGCACCGCCTGACTCGTCACGGTCAGATCGCCGGCAAGCATACGGCCGACCATCTCCACGCCGAGGAAGGCCGTGGAAGCGAGCACGATCGTTTTGAACGCCTCGCTGCCGTAAAGCGACAGGTAGGCCATCGTGACATTGCCGCCCATGGAAAGCGCGATCATGGAAATTTTGCTGTGATATTTGCCTTGAATCGTTTCAACGAGCGTGTGCAGGTCTTTTGCGATGTCCAGCGGATTCATGCGCCAGTCATAGTTGAAGAAGTAGGTGTTTTCCCATCCGACCGTTTCGCCCACAGAGCGCACCATGGCGTTTTCGTTGACTGTGGCGTCGGCGAAGGTCTCCTTGTAGTGATCCATGGAATCCGGGAACACCTCGGAGTCAATCTGTTTGATCGAGTTGCCGTTTTCGTCGCAGGCAAGGTCAGACAGAATGCCGTGCACGGCGTCCGCGCCGAATTTGTCAAACAGCACGCCGTTTTGCAGCGCAAGCGTTCCGGCAATGGGGCCGAGCGCTTCCAGAACGCCTTTGATGATCGTGCCGGTTTCCGGCGGAAACACGCTTTTGCCGGTCTCATGGTCGGTCATCGGGCGCGAACCCATACCGCTGACGATCAGCACCGGCGTCACATCGTTTGCGGCAAAAGCCGCGCTCTTGGTCGTGCCGAGCAGCAAAACCGCCAGCAGCACTGCGCAGATACGTTGAACCGTTTTTATTTTCATATTGCATCCTCCGTTTTTTTATTTTTGGAATCTATCTTCAATCAGCTCACGCAGGTCCCGCGCAAGCTTGATGGCTCTGAGCAGCACATTCGACACCTTGTCCAGCCGGTCGGGCTGCACCTGATTGCCGGTCAGGCTCGTCAGCTTCCCGGTCAGCACATGCAGATCCGTAAACTGCGGGAACGCTGCGCTTGTGAAGATGTCAACCTCTTCTTTCGCCGTGGCAAGGAACACCAGCAGCTTTGCCGCCTCGCTGCCATAGGGGAAGCCGACGTGCTTCATATGTTTGATGAACCACGTTTTTTCGGGAAAGGCGCAGGTGGATGCGTCGATGATCCCGTCGGTGGAAAGGTGGCAGTGCGCCGCATTTGCACAGTTTTTGCCCGCGGCAGCGGTCTGTTTGAGCGTTTGGCCGTAAGGCGCGGTGGTTGCGCCGAAGGATTCGTTGTGCGTCTCGATCAGGCAGTCACTTTGCGTATAGGCTTTGTTCGTCATCGGGAAGCCGACCAGTCCGTAGGACGCGGTGATGTAAACCTGTGTACCGGCGTCGATCGCTTTTTGCATGATCTGTTCGGCAGGCACCTGCACATTCTGATGGTAATCGTTGATCTTTTTCAAGAACACCGTGTTGCCGCCCTGCGGGAACATCGTTTTCTTTGCTTCAGCAAAATATTCGTCCGGCACAAACGCCCACATGCCCGGCATGCGCGCCAGCGAACGCGAGAGAATATCGCTGTAGGCGCGGTCGGCAGTCGCATCGAGCAGCGCCTTGGCGAGCGCGTCCACACCCTTTGTCAGCAGCGGCGCGGAATCGGTCACGGTCTTGAGCGCGGAAAGCAGAAGCTGCGTGAGCACGTTGCCGTTTTCAAAGTTGAACAGCCGCTCCATGAGCACATTCGTGTCCACCTTGATATTGCCGCAAAACAGTTCGCCTACCATGTCGATGCCCTTGGACGCGACAAGGCAGTAAAGAATTTTCGCAATGCCGTCGCTGCCGTGTTCGCGCAGATAGGAATTGACCACAGTGCCGCCCATGCTGCACGGGATCAGCGTCACCTGCTTTGCGCCGCGTTCTTTCTTTACATTTTCCATGAATGCCTGCAGGTCGCGCACATGCTCGGTCGGGTTGCGCCGCCAGTCATAATTGAAAAAATAGGTGTTTTCTGCACCAACCGCGTCCGCCATTGTGCGCAAAATCGCAACCTCGTCCTCGTTCTGGTCGCTGTGCAGGATCTCATCGGGATAATGATCGACCGACTGCGGGAACACGGGATAGCTGATCTCATGCAGCGGCTCGCCCGTCTCGTCGCAGGAGACGATCTCGAACAAATCCTCATAGACCATGTCGAAGGTCTCGTCGGCAAACACATCCATATCGTGTTTGAGCGCGGCCTTTGCCAGCGGCAGCAGCGATTTTCCCACCGCTTTGAGGATCTTTTTCGTCTGCGGCCCCCAAACGCGGTTTTCTTCCTTGATCTCGCCGTCATACAGCGGGAACGAGCCCATGCCGCTGACCACGATGACCGGCGTCACCTTTGCCGGCTTTGCGGCAACAGACGGCACAGCCAGACCGAGCAGCAAAACGGCAGCCAAAAACAAACTGAGCAGACGTTTCATGACAAAACCTCCTTCAAAAATGTGAAATGCGCTCATTTCAGATTCAAACTTTTTCCAGCTTTGCGTAATTTGCCATCAGCTTCTTTGTGCCCGCCGTTTCAAACGCGATCTCCAGCATATGATCGCTGCCCATCGGTTTGACGGAAAGCACCACGCCCTGCCCGAACACCTTGCTGCGCACCGTGTCGCCGACACTGTATTGCACCGAAGCTGCGGCGGGCTTTTTCTTTTCGGTTTTGGCCGCTGCGGCGGTCGCTTCGCGCTGCTTTTGCAAAATGCCGTTGCCGCGGTAGGCGCCGTAGCGTGTGGTCGGCGTGTCGGGCGATTCACCGAAGCTGTGCAGCGTGCCGAAGCCCGCAGCACGGCGGCCGGTCTTGACCGTCAGCACGTCGGGGATCTCCTGCAAAAAGCGCGAGGGCAGGTTGCGTGCCGTGGAGCCGAACAGCAGCCGCGCGTTCGCATGGGAAAGATAAAGCTTTCGCTTGGCGCGCGTGATGCCGACATAGGCAAGTCTTCGCTCCTCTTCGACCTCGGACGTGTCATACATGCTCTGAATGCCTGGGAAGATGCCCTCCTCCATGCCGGGGATGAACACGATCGGGAACTCCAGACCCTTGGCCGAGTGCAGCGTCATGAGCACAACGGCGTCGGTCTGCGCGTTGTAGTTGTCAATATCCGTCATCAGCGCGACTTCCTCCAAAAAGCCCGAAAGCGACGGCTCTTCCGCCTCGTTTTCATAGTTCAAAAGGTTCGTCGCAAGCTCGGCAAGGTTTTCCAGCCGGTCTTCGCCCTTTTCCGTGTCGGCCTTGAGATAGTCGATATAGCCCGTGCGTTCGCTCACGGCTTTCAGCAGTTCGTCCAGATGCAGCGTCTCGCTTTGCGCGCGCAAGTCGTTGATCAGCGCGGCAAAGGAACAAAGCCGCTGCGACCCGCGGGAGAGCACTTCGTATTCGTCGGCGTGGGAGATCACCTCAAACAAACTCACACCGAGCCCGGCAGCGATCTCAAAGGCGCGGTTGATCGTTGTGTCGCCGATGCCGCGCTTGGGCACATTGAGGATGCGGCGCAGACGCACATCGTCGTTCGGGTTGTTGATCACCGTCAGATATGCCAGCGCGTCCTTGATTTCAGCGCGCTCATAAAAGCGCAGGCCGCCGATCACGCGATAGGGAATGCCGGCACGCACCAGCGCGCCCTCCAGCACGTTGGACTGCGCGTTCATACGGTAAAGGATGGCATGGTCGCCCAGCTTGAATTTGCCGTCGGCCAGATTGTTTTCGATCGTGTCCTTGATAAACCGCGCCTCGTCCTGCTCGTCATAGGCAGTATAGACCGTCACCTTGTCGCCCTCGGAGTTTTCTGTCCAAAGGCGCTTGCCCTTGCGGCCGGTGTTGTTGGAAATCACCTCGTTCGCCGCGTCAAGGATCGTCTGTGTGGAGCGGTAGTTTTGCTCAAGGCGGATCAGCGTCGCGCCCTTGAATGTGCTTTCAAAGCTCAGAATGTTTTCGATCGTCGCGCCGCGGAAGCGATAGATGCTCTGGTCGTCGTCGCCGACAACGCAGATGTTGTTGTGCCCTTCGGAAAGCAGCTGCGTCAGGCGGAACTGCGCGTGGTTGGTGTCCTGATATTCGTCCACCATAATATAGCGGAAGCGGCGCTGATAATAGCGGCGCACCTCTTCGTTGGTCTCCAAAAGCTTCACCGTGTTGCAGATGATGTCGTCAAAATCCATCGCGTCGGCGTTTTTCAGTGCGCTCTGATACATCTTATAGGCCGCGCCGATTCTTTGCAGCCGCACATCCGCGCCTGCCGTCTGCAGATATTCCTGCGGCGAGATCAGGCTGTCCTTGGCCTTGCTGATTTCGGCAAGGATGGTTTTATGGGAAAGGAAGCTGTCCTTGATGTCGAGCTGCCGCTGGCATTCCTTCATCAGCCGGCGGCTGTCGTCGGTGTCGTAGATCGAAAAATGCTTGGAATAGCCGAGCGATTCGCCGTCGCGGCGCAAAATGCGGGCGCAGCAGGCGTGAAATGTGCTTGCCCAAACGTCGGCGCCGTCGGGGCCGAGCAGCGTTTGCAAGCGCTCCTTGAGCTCGTTGGCGGCCTTGTTCGTAAAGGTGATCGCAAGCACCTCCCACGGACGCGGCGCATCCACAGCCAGCACAGACGCAAGTTGTTCGCGCACGCTTTCGTCACCGGCGAGCAATCGGCGCATCAGCGCGATATCCTCGTCTGTGATTTCAAACGCCGTCTGTTTGCTTCCGTAAGCACGGCCGTAGCGCACAAGGTTTGCAATCCGGTTGACGATCACGGTCGTTTTTCCGCTGCCTGCACCGGCAAGAATCAGCAGCGGCCCTTCGGTATGGAAGATCGCGCGGCGCTGCATCTCGTTCATCCGGGCAAAGTCCCGCGCGATGATCCGGTCTCTCAGTTCAAAAAATTCGCTGTTCATGAAAACTCCTATTTGATAATGTAAACTTTTACGCCGTGCGGCTTTACGGTTGCCGAAAGCGCACCGGTGCACTGCTGCGTCTTGTTTTCCCAAACGTCAAAGACCTCATAGCAGTCCTTTTGCTTGAGCTGCACGAACCCTTCGTTCGCAATGTCTTGCAGCTCCAGTGCAACGGTTGCCGGACGGCGGGTTTTGTTAAACACGCAAACAGCCGCACGCGCGCCGGTCAGCGGTTTTACCAGCACATCCTGCAGTCCGGCCTTGATGCGGCGGCACTGGATGCCGAGCGCGTCCTGATCGATTTCGATCATCGCTTTGTTCGTGAGCATCTGCAGCGTTTTGTTGCTGCTGTCCGCAGTGCCGTCGGGCAGCACAAACGTGCGCACATCGTTGCCGAGGATGAGCGGCGCCGCCATCATGCACCACAGCGAAAAATGGGCGCGGTTTTCGTCCTCGGTCAGCTTGCCAACGCCGACCTCCAGCATATCCGGGTCGTTCCATCCGCCGGGCGCGGCATAGTTCCAAAGGCGCACATTGCGCTCATAGATCGCCAGCACCGACGCCCAAACCGGCTTGATATCGCCCGTTGTGCGCCAAAGATTGCCCGCCTGCCGGCCCCACTTCCAGGGGAAGTTGAAGCCCCATTCGCAGATGGAATAGACGATCGGCTTTTCTTCTGTGCCGTTTTGTTCGGCAAATTCACGCGTGGCGCGGCGCAGTTCACGGCCCATGTGCCGATATTGCAGCGCGGCGGAATCAAAGCGCGAACGCACGGGGTTGTCGAACACAAGGGTGTTTTTGCCCTTTTGCAGACGCACCGTCGTTTGAATGCGGCGGTCGCCCGGGTCCGGCACCGGCGCGCGCATCTTCGGCGCATAGAGGTGATATTCGTCTTTGCCGTTCACCGTCAGCCGCAAAAACCGTTCGGCGTCCGCCGGCTTTTTCACCCGGAGCGTCAAAACGAGCGCGCAGTCCGTTTGCATTTCGGTTTCAAAACGGAACGCGCCTGCATGGGAATCCAGCCCCGTAAGATAGGCGCGGCCGCTTTTTTCGTCAGTGAACACCCGTGCGCGGCCGCTGCAGGTGACAGCGTCGGGGGCAATCGTTTCAAAAGCGCTTTCGCCCGGGAGCGAAAGCTCAATTGCGCTGACAAGCGGCGCTTTTTCGCTGATGCGGCGGTTGTGGCAAAAATCATATTTAAAGTATTCCACGCCCCACGCGGCAAACGTGTCGGCGTCGATCGCCTCATGCCGCAGCGACGCCGGATAATCCTCGCAGGTGCGATCGCCGTTGGAGGAATAGATGCCGAGCTTCAAACCCAGCGCGTTGACTTTGTCCGCCAGCGCTCGGATGCCGTGCGGAAAAGCGGAAAGATCAGCCTGCAAACGGCCGTGTTCGTCGCGTTCGCTGCTTTGCCAGCAGTCGTCAAGGTTCACATAACAGTAGCCGGCGTCGGCAAGGCCGCTGTTTCGCATGGCTTCGGCGATCTCCAGAATGAGCGTTTCGTTGATGTTGCGCTCAAACAAATTCCAGCTCGACCACCCCATCGGCGGCGTTTTTGCAGCGCCGTTGCCGCAGTCGGGCGACGTGACCGGGTGCAGTCTCAGCTTGCCCGTCAACCGTTTCCATTCGCAAACAGGGCAAAATGCTTTGTTTTTCATCCGCTTTGCAAGCAGCGAGGACACACCCGCCGCAGACGCCGCAGCAGCCGCTGCCGCAGCGGTTTTCCATTTTGTTTTTTGTTCCATAAAAGCTCCTTTTGCAGCCGCCCAAATTACAGATAAGCGAAACTGCGCAGCAAAAAGACCGTGATAAAAATCGTAAAGAGTGAAAACGCGGATGTCCAGACCACAAGCTGTGCGGCAAGCTGGTCATCGCCGCCGATCTCGCCGACCATCACAGCCGAGGACACCGCAATGGGCGAACCGAACACCGCAACGAGTGCCGGCACCTCCACAGGTGTAAATTGCAGCACACCGAGATGGGTGAGCGCGATGGCGCCGCCGATGGCGAGCGCAGGCGCAAATACAATGCGGGCGATCACGCCGACGGTGATCGGGCGCAAAAGCGAACGCACCGCAGAAAAATCGAAACGTGCACCGAGCACGACCAACGCCAGCGGAGACGCCGCCTGCCCCGCCATGCGCACGGCGGAAAAGAAGAATTTGCAATCCCGTTCCAGCGAAAAAGCAAGTGCGCCGTCGGCGGTATGCGGAAGAAACGAACGGATCGCCAGCACAAGCAAACCGAGCCCCACGCCGATGATCAGCGGATTTTTCAGCGTGCGCAGCACAGTCGCTTTGACAGAGGGCGTCTTGTCGGCGTAATAGGAGAGCACGATCACGGCAAGCGTGTTGAACAGCGGAATCGTCACCGCTGTTGCGACCGCCGCGAACGCAACGGCCGGTGTGCCGCCGAGGGACTGCGCCAGCGGAATGCCCAAGATGGCGCAGTTGGAGCGAAACACGCATTGGATGAACGGCCCCTTCTGCAGCCGTTCGGGCACAAACGCCGCCGCAAGCAGCACGCCGATGGCGGCAAGCAGCACAACGATCAGCGCAATATAGCCCACATCGCCCCAATGGACATCGGAGAGCGTCTCGATGTCATAGACGTTGCAAAATAAAAGGGCAGGCAAAAACACGCGGAAGACCAGTGTATTTGCCTTTTTGAAAAACGCTTCGCCGGCAAAGCCGACCGACCGCAGCACATAGCCCAGAAGCACGAGCAGCAAAATCGGCATGACAGCGTTGAACGCATACATGAAAACTTGAAACATAAGCGATAAAAGGAACGTTCAAAGGGAAAAGAGCGAAACGGATCGGGCGGCGACAAAGCGTCGGTTCTTCGCTCGCGGATTCAAATCATTATACCATGTTTTCCGGCAACATTCAACCGTTCGCCGGCAAAATTTCATGCACTGTCAACACGTCGCCGTCCACGGAGAAGCGCACTTCATATCCCGCATACGGCAAGCCGTACACGCGCGACGGGTCCGTCTGATAGCCCGGGCGCGGATCAAGCTGCAAAATTTGCACCAGCGCATCGGCCTTTTCCGCCGGGAGCGCGGTTTTTGCCGCTTCGGCGAACACCACGCGCAGCGTCTGCTGCCCCTGCGGAACGGCAAAGCCGCCCGAAGCCTTTGGCACAGCGTCGGCATACGGCAGGTAGGGCTTGATATCAAAGATCGGCGTGCCGTCCATCAGATCGCCCCCGCGCACATGCAGCACCGGTACGCCGTGCTCGGAAAACTCCAGCGATTCAAAGCGCACGCATGAGAGCCCGATGCGGTTCGGGCGAAACGGCGAACGCGTTGCAAACACACCGCGCCGCTCGTTGCCGCCGAGCTTCGGCGGGCGCACGGTTGCGCCGCCCTCGGTTGCGTTTGAAAACTGCCAAAGCAGCCAAAGATGCGAAAAAGCGTCCAGTCCGCGAAAATAATTGCGGTCAATAAATGCCGGTTCAAACACCACGCGGCCGCGAACCTCACTTGCAAGCCCGCTTTGCCGCGGCAGTCCGAATTTTGTCGGAAAGTCGCAATGATAAGTGCCGATGCTCTGAATCTCTGCTTTGACCATGGGGTCCTCCGGAATTTACAATTTTTTCATAGTTTTGTCACGCTTATATGTATAATGAGAGAAAACGCACAAAGGGGGCTTTGGATGAAACGACTGCGCAGAACAACCGCGCTTTTGGTCTCAGCGCTGATGCTACTGGGTGTAACAACCTTTGTCGACGCGGTAAGCGATGAAATTTCTCTGCCGGCAAGCGTGCAGCAAATCATAAAATAAAGAATGTAAAAAAACGGCTGTGATGCGTTCTGCGTCGCAGCCGAACGTTTTTCCAAAAGCCGTCGGCAGAAACAACGTGCCCATAGATTCACTCGGAGTGTGAAAACTGACCGTCAAGATTTGCATATTTGAGTGAATCCGTGGGTACCGGTTCAGTTCAGCGCGGTTTCGCCGTTTTGTGTAAATAATTTTCGTACCGCCTGCCGCAAGGCGCGATGTTCGCTTTTTTCCAGTCGGCGGTCGGTGTTCAGCACGTCCAGCGCCGCGTGCTTTGCCTGCTGCAGCGTTTCCATATCTTCGAGCAGGTCGGCAATCTTCAGTTCGGGCAGACCGTGCTGCCGTTTGCCGAAAAAGTCACCGGGGCCGCGCTGTTTGAGGTCGAATTCCGCAACAGCAAAGCCGTCGTTCGTTTTTGTCATCAGCTCCAGCCGCGCCCGGGCAGCGTCCCCCTTTGCGTCGGAGATGAGGATGCAATAGGACTGCGCCTTGCCGCGTCCGACGCGTCCGCGCAGCTGATGCAGTTGCGAAAGGCCGAAGCGTTCGGCGTTTTCAATCACCATGACGGTGGCGTTCGGCACGTCGATGCCGACCTCGATCACTGTGGTGGAGACCAGAAGCTGGATCTCTCCGGCGGCAAAACGCGCCATCACATCGGCCTTTTCCTTCGGCTTCATCTTGCCGTGCAGCAGCCCGACGCGATAGGCAAAAAACTCTTTTTCCGACAGCGTTTTCGCATATTCCACCGCCGAAAGCAGTCCGTCCTCGCTCTCCTCCACCGCCGGACAGACAATATAGCCCTGTTCCCCGGCGTCAAGATGCTTTTTCAAGAAAGAAAAAATGCGTGCATGATAGCTGCCGTCCACGGCGTAGGTCAAAATCTTTTTGCGCCCTCCGGGCAGCTCGTCGATCACGGAGATGTCCAGATCGCCGTAGATCATCAGCGAAAGCGTGCGCGGAATCGGCGTTGCGGACATCACCAGCACATGGGGCGCACGCGCTTTTTCGGTCAGCACGCTGCGCTGACGCACGCCGAAGCGGTGCTGCTCGTCGGTCACAACGAGCGAGAGCGCGGAAAATTCCACATCGCCCGTGAGCAGCGCATGGGTGCCGACCGCGATGTCGGCCTCGCCGGTTTTCAGCGCTTGCTTTGCCGCGCGCTTTTCCTTTGCGGAAATGCCGCCGGTCAAAAGCACCACGCGCACCTCGTCGCCGAGCAGCGCGGTCAGCGTTTCAAAGTGCTGCTTTGCAAGAATCTCCGTGGGCGCCATCAGCGCGCTTTGCAGACCGTTTTTCGCCATCGTATACAGCAGCGCCGCAGCGACCGCCGTTTTGCCGGAGCCGACATCGCCCTGAATCAGGCGGTTCATCACATAAGCGCCGGAAAGATCGCGCAAGCAGTCCTGCACGGCGCGTTTTTGCGCGTTCGTAAACCGAAAGGGCAGCCGAGCTTCAAACGCGGCGGCAAACGAGGTGTCCACCCGGAACACGCTGCGCTGACGCCCCTGCACACGCAGCAGCGCCATGCCGCACTGCAGCACAAACAGCTCTTCAAAAATCAGCCGCCGCCGCGCGATCTGCACCTCTTCCAGAGAAGCCGGCGCGTGAATGTGCGTTAAGGCGTAGCGCTCATGGCAAAGGCTGTAATCATGGCGAACCGATTCGGGCAACAGCTCGGTGTGCGCCTCCTGCTTCCAGAGTGCGAGCGCATTTTGAATGATGCGCGAAAGCTGCAGCCGCGACAGTCCCGCCGTCAGCGGATAGACGGGCAAAAAGCCGCCGTTTTCGCTGTCCTGTTCCACAAGCGGATTTGTCATCTCCGGCACACCGCGGTTTTCCGTAACCTTCCCGTAAAACAAATACGTCTCGCCCTGCTGCAGACGTTCGGCGAGAAAGCGGCTGTTGAAAATAATCAGATGCATGGTACCGTCACCGTCGGTCAGAACCGAACGGTAGATCGTCAGCCCCTTGCGGATCATTGCGCCGACCGGCGCAGTGCCCACAACGGCGCGCACACACGCCGTCTCTCCGGGCACAAGATCACGAATGGGCTTGCAGTTTGCAAAATCAAGATAGGCGCGCGGGTAAAAACGCACGGCATCCTCTACCGTTTGGATGCCGAGCTTTGCGAGCAGCTTGGCGCGTTTTTCGCCCACGCCTTTGACGTATTGGATGTCGATGCGATCACCGCCCCGCTATATTCATTCGCAATTCGCAATGCGTAATGCGTAATTGAGGTCGCGGGGAAAGAAAACACACCGGAGTGTATTCTCCCGCGAAAGATAAGTTTTTTTAAGTTTTACGTTTTTAATTTATATCAATTTGACTTGTGCACGCGGCGTGCCGAGCTACACCTGCCGGCGCGGTCGGCGAAACCGAGAGTGGCAGTCCGCAGGGCTGACGGTGAGGTTTGATCCGATCGACGACCGCACCGTATCGCGCCGCTGATTGTCGCGGCACACACGGCCATTTCAAGCGAACATCCACCCGCGACAACAATTCCGAATTCCGCATTCCGAATTCCGAATTGTTTAATACCCTCCGTCCGTCATTTCAAACGGGGCGTTTTCATTTGCGCGCGTGAGGATCACGGCGTAATCGGTATACACATCCCACGGGTTCAGCGCCGTCGTGCGTGAACCGGTGGCAAAATCCACAAAGAATACCATGGTGTTTTCCTTCGTTTTTGCGCCGCTTTCAAAGTCGGAAGCCAAAAACGATTCTGCCTTTTCTTCGTCATAGGTCACGCGCAAAACCCGCAGTACGCCGCTGAAATTTCGAACACACTTTTCGGCCGTTTTCGCGCCGTCGGCGATCTCACTTTCCGAAAAAAGCGCAGACGTGCCCAGCGTTTTCGGCGCCGGAACAATCTTGAACGCGACAATGCCGCCGGTGATGAGCAGCGCAATCACAAGCAGAACGATCAATAATTTTTTCACAAAAAGCCCTCCAAACAATGGAATTTAACGGTCCTGTCAGTCGGCACTTTTCAGCCGCCAGGAAAACAGGTTGCCATACAGCGCATTTTCGCTCACTTCGCCCTCATAGGTCAGCTCGCTCGTGTAATACTGATACGCATCGCGGAAGCAAAGCGGCAAAAACGGCAGCTCCTGTGTGAACACTTTGATGAACGTCGCCATCTCCGCTTCGCCGGACACAAGCTGTGCATAGGATGCGCTCACGCTCCCCTGCGGGTCGATCCCGAACGCGGCGCCGCCGTCTTCGTTAAAGAACGCCGAAAGCGACATATTCGCCGAAAGCCTGACTTCGCCGAGATACAGATCGAACGCTCCGCTTTTCAGCCTTGCGATGTAGCTGCTGTAATCCAGCGTTTCCAGTTCTGTGCCGATGCCCACGGCAGAAAGCATCTCCTGCAGTTGCTTTGCCGCAGAAAGGCGCTGCTTGTTTTCGCTGTTGCAAAGCAGACGCAGCGTCAGCGCCGTGTCCTCCTTTTCGCGCACCTTGCCGCCGCTCGCGTAAACATAGCCGGCGTTTTCCAGCAGCTCGTTCGCTCGTTCGGTGTCATAGACCGGCGTCTGCAAGCTGGAATCGAGCACGCTCCAGTTCGGGTGGAACGGCGTTTGCGTGGGCGTTGCGGCGGCGGAAAACGCGCGTTCGGAAAGCGCAGTGCGATCCACCGCGGCAGCGATCGCCTGACGCACCGCCGGATCGGAAAGCAGCTCTCCCGTGCTGTTCATGCCGCAAAACACGAGGTTGTTCATGTGCACCGTTTCCATCTTTCCGCCGACCTTTTCCATGGCCTGCTTGGCCGGGTCAAGCAAAAAGCTGCTGAGCTGGCCGATCTCCACCAGCGGCAGCGCGTTGACCGTTTCACGGATGTCATACAGCGCGATCTGCAAAAAGGCGATGTCGTCAAACGAGGACGTTTCCTCGTTGCGCAGCAAGCGCACCGTGCCGTCTTTTTTTGCTTTATAAAGGAAGCGTCCCGTGCCGGTGGGCATTTTCGCGTCGCCGGTGGAAAACTTTACCACGGGAAAATCCAGACAGTTCACCGCAAAGCGGTCGGGCGAAAGCAGCGTAAAGCGCACCGTATCATCCGACACAGCCGAAGCGGAAAAGATGTTTTCCAGCCGCGCGGAAAACATCGGGCTTTCCTTGGCGCACTGGAACGAATATACCACGTCGCGCGCGGTCAGCAGCTCGCCCTTCGGAAAATGCACATCGTTTCGCAGTGTCACCGTCAGCGCTTCGCCCTCGTTTTCGGCGGAAAGCGCAAGCACCGGCACAGCTTCAAACGACGCGTCGATCTGATACAGCGGATCAAACAGCAGCCCGTCGATGTCCAGATTGACGCGGCTTTTTGTCTCAAACGGATTGAGCGAGTCCGCGCTTGTATAGGGCAGCGTCACCATTGTTTTTTGCGTCTTTTCGTCGCCGGCTGCACTCGTCTGCGTTTCGCTATCCGGTTCCTGCACAGGCTGTTTTGCGCACGACGCGAAGCTCAAGATCAAGAGCGCGGCGCAAAAAAACGCCAGTATCCGTTGTTTCATCGTTGTCTCCTATTCCACACGCAGCGCCTGTGCACTGCGGCAGTGTCCGTCTTTTTCGTCAATGTCAAAGATGCAGCCTTCCAGAACGCAGTCGCCCTCCTCGGCCGTGTCAAAGCGCACCGGCAGACGCGAACGGAAAAGCGAGAGCACCGGCTCCTTTTTGACGCCGAGAATGCTTTGCTTCACGCCGCACATACCAAGGTCGGTGATATAGCCTGTGCCGCCGGGCAGCACCTGCGCGTCGGAGGTCTGCACATGGGTATGCGTGCCGAAAACAGCGGAAACGCGCCCATCGAGCAAAAAGCCCATCGCGCGCTTTTCCGAGGTTGCTTCCGCGTGAAAATCAAGGAGCACCACGCGGCAGTCTTCGGTTTGCCGCAGCGCGTCCTCAATTTTTTCAAAGGGGTTGTCGAGCGCGTCCAGATAGGTCGTGCCCATCAGATTGATCACAGCCACGCGCACACGCCCGAGATCGAGCATGCAAACGCCGTGGCCGGGCGCACCCTTGGGGTAGTTGAACGGGCGCACGATCGCTTCGGTCTCGTCAAGAAAGGCGTAGACCTCCTTGCGGCGAAACGCGTGGTTGCCGAGCGTGAGCGCGTCAATGCCGCTGGAAAACAGGTGCCGCGCGGAATCGGGCGTGACGCCGTTGCCCTTTGCGGAATTTTCGGCGTTGGCAAGACAGAGGTCCACGCCGTAGAGCCGTTTGAGCGCAGGCAACCGCTTTCGCACAAAATTGCAGCCGCTCTCGCTGACCACATCGCCGAGCACAAGAATGTTCATGCTGCGCCCCCTCAGTCTTCCAGATACTCCGAAACGTCAAAATCGTCGTCCGGCGGGTAATAATCCCAGCCGTCGTAATAGTGATCGGCCTGCTCCTGCGGCGAAGCCGGCAGCTCGGCGATCACCTCCGCCTTTTCCCCCGCCATCCAGAGCGTGGGGTCAATGCGCATGGTATAACCGCAGCCCGAAGGCGTCAGCCAGTCGGTCGGCGCGGCTTCGGGGATGCCGAAATTGGAAAGGATCGCCAGCAGCACGCCGCCGTGCGTGATAATATAAACGTCGTCGGCGCCGGTTTTGAGCAGACCCTCCACGATTTTGCGGAACGTCTCGCACACACGCTTTGCAAAGGCGGCGTTGCTTTCGCCGAACGGCGGCGCAACCTCCGGATCGCCGGTCAGCCATCGGTCAAACAGCGGCTGCTTTTCGTGCAGCTCCGCAGCCGAGCGCCCGTCAAACGCGCCGAAATCGCATTCGATCAGCCCCTCCATCACAAGCGGCTTGACTTCGGGAAAGAGCAGTTCGGCGGTTTCCAGACACCGCTTGAGCGGGGAAGAGATGATAAACTTGCACGTCGGGTAGACGTAGTTTTTTTTCATCTGCAAAAGCTGTTCACGCCCCTGCTCGCACAGCGGAACATCCGTATGGCCGATGTACAGCCCATCCAGATTGCCCTGGGTCAGGCCGTGGCGCAGCAGGTGCAGGCGCAGCGTTTTCATTGCGCTGCTCCTTCACCGTAAAACTGTGAGATATAGGCTTCCACGTCGGCGCGCGTGCATTGCAGCGGGCCCGGCGTTTCCATTTTCAGTGACACAGTCGCCGTTGCGACCTGCAGCGCAGTTTTCACATCGCTGTGCAGACGCTCGGTCAAATACGCGGCAAACGTGGTGTCGCCGCGGCCGGTGCGCCCGCTGAGGTTGCGCGCCTTGATCGGGCAGGTATAGAGGTTTTCGCCGTCATAGGCGAGCACCTCGGTGTTGTGTGTGATGAGGATCTCCTTCGCGCCCCAGCTATGCAAGATCTTCGCCGCCTCGGCACGGTCGGATGTGCCGGTGAGGATCTCCGCTTCCGCCGCATCGGTCTTGAGATAGGAGATCAGCGGCAGCAGTTCGCGCTTTTGCTTCCAGTCCTCAAAAAACATCTCGCCCGTTTTCTCGTCGGCATGGCGCAAAAAGCCCTGCACGTCCACTGCAATGGCGCCCTTTTCGGCGCATGCGCGCAGCATCTCGTCCGGGTAATCACCGAAGATCAGTCCGGCAAAATGATAGATGTCGCCGGAGATGTCATCGGGAAGATCAGAAAGAGTGAACGGGGTTCCGCGCGACAGGCACACGCAGTCACGGCGCTCTTTATCGGCGGTATAGTACTTATTGCGGATGGTCGTAGATTTTTCGCAGGTGCGCACAAAAATGTCCTCTTGCGGCAGCGTGAACTTCGCAAGACGCGCGCTGTCGTTTTCGCTCAATTTGGTCACAGCCGCGACCTTGTGACCGAGCGCGTGCGCAGAGGCGGAAGAATACAGCACTGCGCCGCCGCAGATATGTACCGTGTTGTCCTCGTGGTCAATGTTGATGTCTTCGGTGATATGGCCGATGATGACGGATTCATAGTGTTTCATTGCGTTGTCCTTTCGCGTTATGTGTTTGCTTTTTCTGCTTCAGCCACCGCCGCAGCTTCGTCGATGGCGATGTTTTCCTCGTGGCGGGCTTTGCGCATCTCTTCGAGCTCTGCATACATCTGCGCCTTCTTGTCGCCTTCGATGTCATAGAAGAACTTGAGGATCAGCGCGCTGATCAAACGGCTGAGCGCATAGCCGAACAGCACAAATGCCAGCAGCCACAGGCAGGTGCGCATATAATCGGGCTTGGCCTGCATCGTTTTCACGAGGTCGCCCTCTGCGGAGGACTCGTAGCCCACCCATGCAATGATGAACGGGATGGCGAGCTCCTTGAGGTAGTTCAGGCCGGTCTGGATCCAGCCGGGGATGATGCCCTGCACCGCTTCCATGCGGTCGCCGGTCTGCCATTCGAGATAATCGAAGTATTCCACATTGAAGTGGGAAGTGGAAAGCTCCTGAATGCCGATGCCCACGCCGAAAATGAAGTAGAACACATAGAAGAAAATGCTGTTCCAGCCGGAGAAGAACATCAGACCCATCTTCGCCTCCGCAAAGCAGACGAGGAAGACGACCGCAGCGGCGATGGGCGAATAGATTCCGCAGAACTTCAGCAGCTTCGTCGGCTCATGCTTTTTGGAAAGCTTGGCGGTGATCACGTTGCCGACCACCGTGCCTGCCGCTGAGGGGATGGTGAGCAGCAGGTTCTTGGAGGAACCGACCGTGATGGCCACAAGGAAGGTGGTGAATCTGCCGATGGCTGCGAGCACGGTTGCCCACTGCAAATATTGATAAGCGCGGTAGTTCCTGTATTTGAAAAGCTGGAAGAGCTCCTTAGAAATTTTGACCTTTTCCTTTTTGGGCAGCTCAATGCGCTCTTTGCAAAACAGACCGCACATCAAATTGCCGAACGCGGTCACGATCGCCGCAACGATGGCAAGGGTCATGTACATGGCGTTCTTGTCGTCGCTGAACAAACCGTAAACAAAGGTGCCGAGATAGGCGCCGCCGTAACCAAGATAATAGGAGAGCTGCCAGACGGTGGCTGCGGTTTTCTTTTCCTTCGGGTTGGGCGAGATCACCTGGGCAACATTCTGACCGAGGTTGTTGAATGCGTTGAAGATCGTCTGACAAAGTGTGACACCGTAACGGAACAGCGTCATCTGCTGCACGCTCCAGCCCTGCGGCACATAAAAGTACAGCACAGTCAAAGCAAAGATCGGAAGCAGGCAGATGATATACCACTGGCGGTAACGGCCCCAGCGGGATTTCCATTTTTGCACAACAATACCTGCGATCAAACCCATAACAACACCGGCGATGGTGGTGAGCGTCGTCTGCACAGCCATGATCTTTGCGATCCCGTCGGCGTCCACACCGACCGGTCCGAAATAAAGTTCATGCAGGAACGCTGCGGCGAGTGTGCCGGTAAGCGTTGTGCCGAACATACCGCCCACGCGCGCGAGCGCCAGACAGATATACTCAAAGGTCGTGATGTTCTTGCCCTGTTCGGGCGGCAGCGCATTCGCCGGAACAGCAAGCGCAGCGTCTTTTTGTTTCTTCATCATACTTCTCCTTTGCTTGTTTATTTCAATTTCAAAACGGCGTTGTAATCATCAATGCCGTAATTTCCGATGGTATGCTTGAGCGTTTCAAACAGATCGAGCGTATTGCCCTGCGCGTCCTTGATCGTTTTTACAAACACACAGATGCGGCGGAACACCCGCAGCAGCGTGTCGCCGCCCGGGGTTCCTTCCGTAAATGGCTGGTTGCCCTCAAAGACGGAACGCGCGATGTCAATTGCGAATTCCACGAACGACCGGTTTTTGATCTCCGGTTCGGCGTGCGTGAGCAGCAGATGCGCCGCCTGACCGACTGTCATTTTGCAAAGCTTTTTGCCCAGCATCGGGATCACGCGCTTTGTGACGGACGTCTGCTTGATACGCAGTTTGCGCATGAAACGGTCGGGGTCATCGCGCATACTGAAAATGAGCGTGCGGATCATCCGTTCAAACTGCGCTTTCAGATAATCCTCGCAGGAAAGGCCCTTTGTGTCCCAATCAAAATCGGGCACAGGGAAGCTTTCGATCTTCACAGTCTGCGCGTCCTCGACCGTTACAAGGCGGTAAAACGCCGGGCAGCCGATCGCAGAGCCGGTGCAGACATCATAAAGTTTGTTGCCCTTTGCCGTTTCGGTCACATTGATGCTCTGGTTGTGCATGTGGCCGGTAAAGATCAGATGCACGCCGTTGTCTGCAAGCGTGTCCACCAGCTTTTGGCTTTCAGCCTGCCACGCATCGCCGATGAGGGCGAGGATGGGCTGACCGGGCAGCACGGGATAATGCTCCATAGCAATCATCGTCTGTCCGTCCTGCTGCGCTTTCTGCGCCTGCGCGGCGATCCAGGAGAGGAAGTCGTCGTCATAGGTGATGTGCTTTTTGCCGTCGATGTCGTTGCAGATCACGAGCAGACGCACGTCCTCGGAAAGCTGCGCCACATAAGAGAGGTGCTCCTCATTGAAAGCAATGGCGTCGCTGTAGCCGAAATCGCGGTAAAAACCGAGCAGCTCGGAAAAGGCCGTGCCCTCCGGCTCGATCCGGCCTGTGTCGTTGAACGCAAAGGGGTGTTCGTTGAAATCGTGGCCGGCGGTGACAACATACACGCGTTTCCCGCTTTTTTCCTGAAACGCGTGCAGCAGCGCCGAAAATGCGGCGTTGCTCTCTTTTTCGCCGTTGAAGGAAAGGTCGCCGGCAATGAGCACGATATCGGCCTGTTTCGCTTCGGCAAGGTGTGCAAACAACGCCTCATTGATCGCCTGCGTTTCGCCGAAGCATTTCTGCTCAAAGTCCATGAACTGCTCATATTCCGCGCCGTATGCGCCGAGGGAATGCTTAAAAAAATGGGGATCTGTCACCAGAAAGAATTTTAAAGGCTGCATCATGTTTTTCTTCCTCTTTTTTCGGCGATTTTGATATACATATTGATTATATCACATTTTCTGATTTTGTAAAGAATTTTTCGGCAAGTCGACGGCATTCATAAAAAAAGCCTCGCCGGGAAGTCCGCGGCGAGGCTGCAGTGAGTGCTGATTATTTTCTACCGAACAAACGGGCGAAGAAGTCGCGAATCCATTGGATGATGCGCTGGAAGATGTTGAGCTTTTCTGCGGGCTTTTCGGTTTCAGGTTCAGTTGTAGGGTCGGTCGGTGTCGGATCGGTAGGCTGCGGGTCGGTCGGCTTGTCAAGTTTCGGAATGCTTTCCGTTTCTTTTTCGCCGCATCTCGTGCAAGCGCGCGTTTTTACACCTTCCGCATCAACTGTTGCTGCCTTTGTTTCTGCCCATGCACCCCAGCTATGCGTCAGATCAAGATGAATGCCCGCTGCATCCGCGAGGACGTGCGCATAAGAAGTACAGGTGGTGTGAATGGTCAACCAAGGTACGACTTTATAATCTCTGTAATCTTCGTTAGACAGAAGATCGTCGATTGAGACAAAAACAAAGATGTCTTCGGAGGCAAAGCTGCTAAAAATCTCATACACTTCCTCCGCAGAGATTCCCATCATTTCTGCAATTTCGTCCCCATTGATAGCAGAGAGGGCTTTTGCTTTCAATGCTGACTCCAAATCTTCGGTGGGCATAATATCTGTAGAAAATGAACCGTCCGGTTGTTCCACTTCCTTTTCATAGAACATTTCGTTTAGATTTGAAAAGCTCGTTCCGCAAAAATCATTTACAATTGCGATTGCATCTTCTGTTGGCGTCAAAAATGTCGTGATCGGGAACCCATAAGAAGCCATCATAAGAATAGTAAATACTTCTTTAAAAGCTTGCTGTAATGGTGTCTCATCTGGTAAAGCCCGCGAGTTAAACTTCGTCATCAATGTCGACATTGCGTTGGTAAGCACATAGTATTCTTTTGAAAAAGCGAAGCCCATACTTTCGATCAACTTGTCATACATCGGGTCTTCAGAACCTTTATAAGCAAACACCATGAGATCTGACAGGTTAAACGATCTGTCAGAAATAAAGAGATCATGCACCCAAGGCGTCTGAGACAATTCTGTTTCCTCACTCATTGGCGTTCCGGATGCATAGAGCATTTCATTCAGCCCGGAAATAGCAGAAGCTCCATCAATTTTTGCCGTAAAAATCGGCCCGTCAAACGCCTTTTCTCCGATTTCTCTCAGATTCTTCGGCAGTGTGATTTCATGAATTGATGAAGCTTTAAAAGCGCCTTCTCCAATAGAAACCAAGGTAGACGGAAGTGATACGGATTTGCCTGTGTTTTCAAAAGCATAATTTCCAATACTTGTAATGCCTTCATTCACAATGATATCGCACGAAGAAAGCAGCGCATACAACGAAAACACATACTCTCCGACAAGCACCATTTCAAGTTCAAGCTTCAAATTCGCTGCTTCCTCTGTGGACATTACCTGAATAGATTCTCTCAATGCTTCTATGCTTTCGTATCCGGTAAGCTCAAGGGTTCTTGTTTTAAGTGCCGGTTCAAGCGAATCCATATCATCAAGATTGATATCAATAGTCTTACCAAGGATGGATTCATCAGCCCAAGGCGCTTTCACATAGACCTGCTCTTTTGTTTCGTTTCCGTTTTCGTCCGTTTTCGTTACATCTTTATAGTACCCGTAGTCTGCCATTTTGCCTTGTCCGCTGATTATAAGACGGCCGTCATCGTACAGCGTCCATGTGAGGTTGGTTCCGTCTCCTTCGCCGCCGCAGTAACCGCTGCCGAGTATTGCCGGTGCTGCCCCTGCTACCGGCACCGACAGTGCAACCAGCAGCACTGTCAGCAAGATGGATAAAACTTGTTTGCATTTTTTCATAATAATTCTCCTTCACATTTTTTTGAAATGGCATCAACAAATGCAAAATTGATCCATTCCGTTCTAATTATATCTGTATTTCAGATAAAAGTCAATATCTGTATTTCAGATATTTATAATTAAATGAGAAAAATATATTGGGAGGTCAAAAAAATGCAATTCAAAAACTTGCGTGCCATCCGAGAAGATCGCGACCTGCGGCAGCGGGAAATTGCGCAGGTACTCAATGTCTCTCAGAACACTTACTCGCAATATGAAAACGGTGTCATTGCATTGACAGACCAGATTTTGCTGCGCCTTGCGGATTTTTACAACGTCAGCGTAGACTATCTGATGGATCGCACAGACAATCCTCTTTTTTCAAAATAATAAAACCGCTTCTGCCTGAAAAAAACAGAAACGGTTTTTATTATTTCTCACAGCTAACAGCTTCCGACTAACAGCTTTCCCCGCACCCGTTCAAGCTGGGCGAGCATCGGTTCGCTCAGCACCCAAAGAAACAGGAACGACGCGGCCGCGTGCACAAGGTCCATCGGCAGACCCGTGACGTAATAGCTCAGCAAAACCTTGGCGTTCAGCGCTTCGCCGCCCCAAAGCAGCGCCGACGCAGGGTTGAGAATGGCGCCGTAAACGAGCAGCGCCGCAATCGCGCCGAACAGCGAAAGTGAAAGCCGCGTTTTGCGCAGCACGCCGCACTGCGCCAGCCACCCGCTCAGTGCGCCGACCAGCCCCATGGCAAACATCTGCCACGGCGTCCACGGACCTTGGGAAAACAGCACGTTCGACAGCAGCATTGTCACCGCGCCGACAAGAAAACCGCGTTCGGCGCCGAGCGCCACGCCCACAAGCACCGTTACCGCCAGCACGGGCTTGAACTGCGGCAGCATGAAAAACGCCGCGCGCCCGGCCACATTCAGCGCACACAGCGACGCGAGCACCACAAGCTCCCGTGCCGGAGGATGGCGGCCTTCAAAATGCAAAAAGAACGGCAGCATCGCTTCGAGCAGCAGTAAAAGCGCAATCGCATAAAAGCCGCGCGAACCGAAAAAATGCACGCCGAGCACCAGCGTCGGCACGCCCAGCGCCGCCACCGCCGCCGACAAAAGCACGCTCTTTTTGCTTTGACGCTGGCGCGGCAGTGCCGGCGGACGTGGCTCTTTTTTTTGCAAAAACAGCGCGCACAAAAACAGCAGCGCAAAAAACACGCCGTAAAACAGCAGTTGCCGTCCGCCCGCCGCAGTGACGCCGACGCCGTCCGTCAGCGTTTGCAGATCACCCTGCAGCAGCGCGGCAATCAAAACGGCGACCGCAGCAGCCGCGCTGACAGCGCCCGCAATTTTTCGCCAAAGCGGCTGCGGCTGCGCTTTTTCTTTCGGCTGCGCGATCGGCGGTTTCGCTTTTCTTTCGGCGCTGTCCCGTGTGCGCGGCAAGGTGCCGCCGATCATTTCAATGATATCGTCCGCCGTAACAGCCTGAGGCAGCAAATCGTGCGCCATGCGCCGCGCCGCCGTGGTATAAAAACGGTTGTGCTTGAAAAATGTGCGCGTTGGCGAAAGCGCCGTGATGCCGCCGTCAAACAAAAGCGCGCAAGCGTCGGCGTAAAGCGCACAGAATTCCACGTCGTGGCTGACCATGACGATGCACACGCCCTGCGCCTTGAGCGTTGAAAGCAGCGCGGCAAATTCCGCTTTGAACGCCGCGTCAAAGCCCTTGGTCGGCTCGTCCAGCAGCAAAATGTCCGCCTTTTGCAGCAGCAGCTTGCCCAGCGCGACCCGCTGCTGTTCGCCGCCGGAAAGATCGAACGGATGCCGCTCGGTCAGCGCTGTCAGCCGGCATAAGTCCAGCACACGGCGAAAGTCCGCTTGCGCAATCTGCGGCGCCGCGCTTTTCAGTTCGGCCTCCACCGTGGTTTTGAGAAACAGCAGCGTCGGGTCCTGCGGCAAAAACGCAATTTTTCCCGCCGCCGTCACATCGCCGTGCTGCACTTTGAGCGCACCGGAAAGCAGCCGCAGCGCCGTCGTTTTGCCCGCGCCGTTGCCGCCGAGCAGGCAAAGCAGTTCGCCCGAAAACGCCTGCAGCGAAAAATCATGCAGCACCGCCGGACCGTCTTTTTCATAGCGGAAAAACACTTCCTGCGCCGTCAAGGCAGGACCCTCCTGCCGCGTCAAAGGCGGTGTTTCGCTCAGCGGTTTTACCGGATGCGCGGCCAGGTATTCCTTCAAAAACGCTCTGCCCTGCTGCACGCTGACCGGACACGGCAGCGAACTTTGCACACTGCCGTGCACACGCATCGCTGTCGGCAGCGCAAGGGCAAAGGGGTGTTCTTTTTCTGTCAACGCCGCGCCGACCGCCGGAACGCTGCCGAACGCAAGCGAAGCGCCGCTGTCAAGCACCAGCATATTGTCGCACAGCGGCAAAACATTTTCCAACCGGTGTTCACAGATGAACACGGCGGTGCCAAGCTCGCTGCGGATCTTTTGCAGCGCAAACAGAAAGGTTTCGGCGGCAATCGGATCAAGCTGCGCCGTCGGCTCGTCAAGCAGCAGCAGCTTCGGGCGCAGCGTCATCACTGCCGCGAGGTTCAGCAGCTGCATCTGTCCGCCGGAAAGCTCGTCCGTGCGGCGGTGGAACCAGTCGCGGATGCCGAAAAACGCCGCCGTTTCCGCCGCGCGCAAACGCATCTCCTCCTGCGGCACGCCGAGCGATTCCATGCCGAACACCAGCTCGTGCCAGACTTTGTCCGTCACGATCTGCGCCGCCGGATTCTGCCCCACAAAGCCGATCCCCTCGGCCGCCTGCCGTTTGGAAAGCGCTTGCAGCGCCGTGCCGTCAAAGCGCACGTCGCCCGCCGTTTCGCCGGTCGGCGAAAGCCCGGGCTTCAGCAGGCGCAAAAGGGTCGATTTTCCGCTGCCGGACGGGCCGCAGAGCGCGGTGAATGATCCGCTTTCCAATGTGAAGGAAATGTCGGAAAGCGCGGACACAGCCGCGCCGGAAAAAGAAAAGGTCAAACGGTTGACTTCGAGCAGCGCCATGGCCGGTCCTCCAGTTTCAAAATCATCACAGGGTACGCGCAAAGCAGCGCATAGACAAAAAAGGCGCAAATATGCTGCGGCGTCGGCGCATCGGCGAGCAGGCGCGGAGCGTAAGAAAAACGAAACAGCCCCGTCACACACGCGCAAAGCGCACTGCCCGCGAGCACAAGCAGTCCAAACAGCAGCATCCGGTCGCGCGACGTTTTTCGATAGATCGAAAACGTCGTTCTGCCGCGCATGCCGTAGCCGCGCGCATTCATGGAATCCGCCGTGTCGCCCGCGTGTTCCAGCGCCCAGGCGAGCACAGCACCGAACGAAGCAAACGCCGATTTCAGCTTGGCAGGCAGACCCGCCGGTGTCGTCTGCGCCTGACGCACCTGCTGAAATCTGCGGTGAAACTGCGGCAAAAAGCGCAGCGTCATTGAAAACAGCAGCGCCGTCGCAGGTGAAACGCGCGAAAAAAGATAGGTAAAATGCTCGGTCGTCAGCACTTTAGTGCAGCACGAAAACCAAAGCAGCACGCCGAGCAGCAGCAATCCTGCCGCCGCACCGTAGCAAAGGCTTTCCAGCGTGCAGGGATTACCGCCGGGCAGATAAAACAAAATCGTCGCGCCCCGGTGATTGAACAGCACATTGAGCACCGCCGCCAGCAGCGCCGCCGGCAGCGCGAAGCGTCCGGCCTGAAAGAGCGCTTCTTTTCCGCCGAGGCACGCAAGGCACCACGCAGCGCCGCAAAACGAAAGCAGCAAACACAGCGGATGCATCAAAAACATGGCAAAGCCCGGCACGCTGAAAAACGCGCCGAACAGCACAAGCGGATGCACAGTGAGCTCTCGATGTTGCATGAGGTCTCCTTAATCGATCGAATCATCGATCGTATAGTCATTGCGGCCGCCGACGTCGGCGCCGAGGTCGCAGGTATAACGGAATTCGACGGTATCGCCGTCCTTGAGCATATAGCGGCTGCAGCCGTAGTTCGGATACCAGCCGTTCACGCGGTACATCCAGCCGGAGCCTTCGCCGCAGTCAAACTCATACAGGTTGTGGATTCCCTCCACATAGGCGCTGTGATACAGCGGCACAAAGGAGGCCTCCATCGGGATCTTGTTTTCCCTGCAGACGCGCTGCAGCACATCGAACACGCTTTCGCCCGCCGAAAAAGACACGCTTTGCGCCGCAAGGATCACACCGTCGCTCGGCAGCGCATCAAGCTTTCCGGGCGCAAGAGCGTCCAGATGCTGAAAGATCGTGGCGCATTCGACGGAAAACGTGCATTCGCCGCCTTTGGCCGCGCTTTCGCTCGCGGGTGCGGTTGTTGTCGTTGTCGTTGTTGTTACAGGTGCGGCAGCCGGCGCTGTTGTCTTTGCGGTCGGCTGTTTTGCCGTTGTCGCCGGTGTGGTCGTCTTTGCGGCGGATGTGCGCTGAACTTCGCGCGTTGTTGCGGCGGCAACGGTCACAGCCGGAGCGGTTGTGTTCTCCTGCGCTGCGGTTGCCGTCGGTTCAGCGGACACCGACGGCGCGTCGTCCGCGTCCTCTTCTGCCGGCGCTGCAAATTCGGCCTGCGTTTTTTGCGGCACGATCACATACGTTCCCGTCGGATCATCCACAGCGAAGCTGACCGCGCCGCCGCTGTCGCCGACGGTCACCGACGCGGCGCAGACAAAGTTGCTCTCCTGCACGGAAGCGCGATACACCGCCGCTACATCGGCGTGCAGGCGCTGCGGCAAAAAGAGCGTAAGCAGCGGCGAAAAGCCGAACGGCTCTTTTGAAGCGAATTTGAGCGTGATCGTTTTTTTGTTCGCCTTAATCGAACGCAGCGAAAAATTGCAGTCCTTCGGTGTTTCGATCTCTTCGCCGAAGAGCGTCCAGGTGTAATCGAACCCGTCTGCCGTGCCGCGCAGCGTGAGCACCTTGCGCTGTGTCTTGAGCGCGGAAAGCGTTGCTTCCGATACGATGCCGTCGCTCGGCAAAAGATGTTCCTCTCCGAGCGTGATCGGGGTCTGAAGGGCGCAGCCGAACAGCAAAACGCAAAGCAGCGCCGCAAGGAAAAAAGAAAGTGTTTTTTTCATAGTCTCAAAAAAGCTCGCAAAAAAGGAATAGTCTTTTTGCGCGTTGTGTGTTAGAATAAGAACAGAAAGGAAGGTGCACCCATGAGCTACCGGGAAGACATGGACCGCGTTTTGGCCTTTGTGAAGGACCACGCGGCAGAGGACCTCACCGCGCAGACGCTCGCCGACTTGTGCGGCTACTCGTATTCCCACTTTTGCCATGTGTTCAAGAGCATCTGCGGCGTGTCCGTCGGCGTGTATCTGCGCCACAAGCGGCTGTTTGACGCGCTGCTTCTGATGCAAAACGGCAACAGCGTGACCGATGCGGCGTTTGCCAGCGGCTTTGAGACCGTTTCCGGCTTTGAGCGCGCCTTCCGGCGGCTGTTCGGCGAAGCGCCTTCCGTCTATTTAAAAAAGAAACAGGGAGTGTTTGGTATGTTGGAACCGAAATTTGAACAAAAGAAAGCTTTTTGCGCAGCCGGGTATCTGTTGCCCGCCGAAGCGGACATTGACCCCAAAAGCAGCGGCGCCTACTGGCTCGGCAAGGATTTTTCCGCCGTCAGCGCCGAGGATTACGCAAAGCTTTGCGCGCCGGACTATGCCGAGATCGGCACCTGGCTGCTGCCGGAGGAAAACAGCGACACGCTGTGCTACTTCCTCGGCCCCGAAGTGGCCGCCGATGCTGACGTGCCTGCGGCAATGCGTCTGCTGACGTTCCCACAGGCAAATTACGCTGTTTTCACCGTACCAAAGGCCGACACACCGCAGGCGCTGAGCGAAAATGTCAGCGCGGCATGGCGCTATATCTTCGGCGAATGGTTCGAGCAGTCGGGCTATGCGTTCGACAAGAACGCGCGTGACTTTGAGCGTTACCACGGCGAAGAAACCTGCATCTATGTGCCTGTGATCAAAGACTGAACACACGCACCAGCACACGCAGCAGTTGCCTGAGCAAAACCGCCAGCGGCTGCTGCAGATCGGGGCGCATATCATAAAGGCCGCGCAGACCGCTTTTCAAACGCCACAGCGCAACAAGCGCGTATGCCGCCTGATCGGTCGCCATCACGTTATAGTCTTTTGCCCTGCCGTTCGTCAGCGTATGCGCAAAGCCGCCGCCGGAAAGGCGAAACGCGCGCAGTGCATCGAGCACGCTGCTGCCGTTCTTTTGAAAGCGCGCGTCGGTCTCGGGATCGATCCCGCACATGCAAAGCGCGGTGAGCACCTGCGCGGCGCTCTCGCAGTTGACTGTGTTGCCCGAAGAAAACGAGCCGTCCGGGTGCTGCATACGGGAAAGCACACCGAGTCCGCGTTCGACCGCTGCGCCGAGTGTGGTTGTGACCGGCGCCGCATCCGCTTCGCGTGTCACGGTATACACCGCCGCATCCTCTTTGTGCAGCGCAAGCGCACAAAGCGCCATTGCCGTCACATCCGGATCAGGGATGGTGCCCATCAGCGTCCAGCCGCCCTTCGGCAGTTCGCGTTTCAACAAATAGGTATATAAGAATTCATCGGAATATTTGACCGTCTGCGGCGTTTTTGCGTCGCAGGCGTTTTTTGCGATGAGGGCAAAGATCACGCCCATCATCCCCTGCCGCGTGATGTCCAACGAACAGTTGTAGCTGCTGTCGGCAATCAGGTTGACCGTTTTTCCGCCGTAGGTGCCGAACCTTGCCGGATTGCCGCCGAGCGCTGCCGCAGTCAAGACGAGCCGCTGCGCTTCGGTGACCTTGCTTTTGGAAAGCAGACCGCCGTTTTTTTCATATTGCTGCGTCACATAGCGCGCAAGACCGTCCCGATATGCCGCTTGTGCGTCCGCATACAGGAAAGCGGGCGTCCCGGCGGAATTCACAATGGAAAAGCGCCCCATCGCAAGAGCGATCCAGTCTGTGAACGTTGAGCTTTGCGCAATACTGCCGTCAGCGCTTTGCAATAGAAAATCGCTGCCGCCCAGCAGCGTCTTTCCGTTGCCGCTGTATTTTTTTCGCGCGTCAAAAACAGCGGTGATCTCCTGTGCCAATGCGTCCGCCGAGGAATTTGCGGCAAACGCGGGGCATAAAGTGAAAAACAGCAGGGCTGCGCAAAGAATCACGCAACCCGCTGCTCTTAAACGGTACCTGTTCATTTACCAATGTTGCCGAGGTTCGCAAACAGACCCTTGATGAACGCAATGATGGCCTGGATGATCGCACGAATGAAGTTCGTCGGCGTGCTCTGTGCCTGCGCGATGGTGATTGTCACGCTGTCGGAATCGGTCACAGTGCCGAGGTAGTTGTAGCTTGCGTCATACTGCTCGGTCGTCTTTTTGGTGCTGATGACGATTTTGTCGCCGTCGGAAACGGGAATGTCGCGGTAATACTTGTAATCCACGGATTTGCCGCCGTGAACGAGAGTGTAGGTCGTCTCGGTGAAGTAATCCTTCAGCTCAGCCTCCACCTTGATCGCCGTCACGTTGGCAGGCAGGTTCAGCGTGTAATCCTTCACACCTGTGCTGAACGCCGGCGCAAGCGAACCCGCAGAGAAGGTCAGGCCCGTAATCGCAGCCGAAGTCTCGTTGAAATCGCCGCCGATGTCCGCGCCGATCTGACAGGAATACATCCACGCAATCTCGTCGCCGATGTCCACCGGCGCTTTGTCGATGGCAGTGTTGGAAAACTGATTGTTCAGCCGATACATCCAGCCGCTCACCGCGCCCGCGTCTTTTTCGCCAAAGCTGCTCAGTGTCACACCGGAATCGGTGATGACGTTTTTAACGGATTCAAGATACAGCGTGCCCCAGCTTGTGGGAATGATGTTCGCTTTGCCGCCCTTAACGTCTTCCACAAAACGGCGGGTCACATCGGCAATCGTGTCGCCTGCGTGCAGCTCCACTTCGCTGCGGTTGAAGATCGTGCCGAGCGCGTCAGGGAAGTTCACACCCGCTTCTGTACGCACACCGTTGTCGACGAAGCTGATGTAGGCCTTGCCGATGACAACATTCGCGTCGCCCGCAACGGCAAAGCACACGGCAAAGGAGCCGAGCATGCACAGCGCAAGCAGCACACTGAGAATTTTTTTGACTTTCATGAATATTCCTCCGAAAAAATATATTTCATTTCTGCCTTGGCAGAGAATGAGCAAAGAAAAAGCACTGTTTCTTCGGGAAACAGTGCTGTGTACACAGGAACAAAGCCGCCCAAAGCAGCTTCCCGCGACTGACTTTTCCCGCTTGCCCGAAAAGTATGACGTTCGCTGCGCCGTGAAAAGCATTCCGACTTGAGCCGAGGGCTGATACGGTAATGGCGGTTGCGCCGGATTCTCACCGGACTTTCCTTTCCAAAGCGTTATAACAAATGTATTATAATCGATCCGTCCCCGCTTGTCAAGGTTTTTTCACAAAACGCTTGACACGGGAAGAAAAAATGTGTATACTTCATTTTGTTCGAATTCTAACAGTTCGTCATCTAACAAACAAAGGAGGTGCGCAATGGAAAAGAAAGTTGCCTTTGAAGTGCAAAAAACGGCGCGGCTGATCCGGCGCTATATGGACAGCCACGCGCTCAAAAACGAGCTGGACCATCTCACCGGCATGCACGGCTGGGCGATCGGCTATTTTTACAACCACCGCGACAAAGACGTGTTTCAGCGCGACTTTGAAAAGGAATGCAATATCCGCCGCTCCAGCGCAACATCCATTTTGCAGTGTATGGAAAAAAACGGGCTGATCGTGCGCGAGGGCGTGCCGTATGACGCGCGGCTGAAAAAGATCACCCTTACGCCCAAAGCGCTGGAGCTGCAGCAGCTCGTCTGCGCAGATTTTGCCGCGCTGGAAGCCAAGCTGACCGGCTGCCTGAGCGAAGAGGAGCTGTCCTGTTTTTACACTGTTCTTGAAAAAATCCAAAAGGAGGTTGATCTCGATGCTCAAACGTCTGGCTGCCTGCATCCATGAATACAAGACCGCATCCATCAAAGCGCCGCTGTTCGTTTCGCTGGAGGTCGTGATGGAGGTCATCATCCCCTACTGCATGGGCAAGCTGCTCGATAACGGCGTCACGCCCGGCAACATGACCTACATTTTGCAGATCGGCGCCGTTCTGGTTTTGCTGTGCGTGTTTTCGCTGACCTTCGGCGTACTTGCCGGCCGCAACGCCGCCTTTGCTTCGGCGGGCTTTGCGCGCAATTTGCGTCACGACGCGTTCCACAATGTGCAGCGCTTTTCCTTTTCCAACATCGACCGCTTCTCGGTCGCGTCGCTCGTCACGCGCCTGACCACCGATGTGACGAATTTGCAAAACGCTTATCAGATGATTATCCGCATCACGGTGCGCGCGCCGCTCATGCTCGTTTTTTCGCTCATCATGGCGTTCCGCGTCAACCATCGGCTGTCACTGATCTTCCTGTGCGTGCTGCCGCTTCTGGCGTTCGGCCTGGGGGTCATCATCAAGCACGCGCACCCGATCTTCACGCGTGTGTTCAAAACCTATGACAAGCTCAACCGCGTGGTGTCGGAAAACCTGCACGGCATCCGTGTGGTGAAAGCCTTTGTGCGCGAGGAGCACGAAAAAGAAAAATTCAACACCGTTTCCGAAAGCATCTACAGCGACTTTGTTTCGGCCGAAAAGCTGTTGGCGTTCAACGCGCCGATGATGCAGCTTTCCGCCAACAGCGTGATGCTGCTGATCTCGTGGTTCGGCGCGCACATGATCTTTGATTCCGGCAACAACGCCGCGGCCGGCATGACCACCGGCGACCTCGTGATCCTCATCACCTACGCGATGCAAATTCTCATGAACCTGATGATGCTCTCCATGATTTTCGTCATGCTGACCATGAGCCGCGCTTCGGCACAGCGCATCTATGAGGTGCTGGAGGAAAACAGCGACTTGAAAAATCCGCCGCAGCCCGTCATGGATGTCAAAGACGGCAGCGTGGAATTTGAAAACGTCTCCTTCAGCTATGCGGGCAGCGAAGACAAGCTTTGCTTGAAAAACATCAGCTTTTCCGTGCGCTCCGGCGAAACGGTCGGCATCCTCGGCGGCACGGGCGCGGGCAAATCCACGCTGGTGCAGCTCATTGCGCGGCTGTATGACGCAACGACCGGCACCGTGCGTGTGGGCGGCAGAGATGTGCGCGATTACGACCTCGACACCCTGCGCGGTCAGGTGGCGATGGTGCTGCAAAAGAATGTGCTGTTTTCCGGCACGATCAAGGAAAACCTGCGCTGGGGCAACGAAAACGCCACAGATGAGGAGCTGGAGGAGGCTTGCCGGCTTGCGCAGGCGGACGGATTCATCCGCGAATTTCCCGACGGCTACGACACCTTCATCGAGCAGGGCGGCACCAATGTTTCCGGCGGACAGAAGCAGCGCCTTTGCATCGCCCGTTCGCTGCTGAAAAAGCCGAAAATTCTTGTGCTGGACGACTCCACCTCCGCGGTGGACACCAAGACCGACGCGCTCATCCGCAAAGCGCTGCGCGATTACATCCCCTCCACAACAAAATTCATCATCGCCCAGCGCGTCTCCTCGGTGGAACACGCCGACAAGATCATCGTCCTCGACGGCGGTGAAATCGAAGCGATCGGCACCCACGAGACGCTGCTCGGCCACGATCAGATCTATACCGAAGTCTATAACTCCCAGATGAAAGGCGGTGAGGAATAATGGCCGAAGAACGTGTGCAAAGAGTTCCGACCTCCCCGCGCGGCAACCGCATTCCGGCACGCGGACTGCCGAAGCAAAAGGTCAAAAAAGGCACCGTCACGCGCCTGATCAAGGCGATCACAAAAGGCAATTTGCTGCGGCTGGGGCTGGTCATCGTCTGCATCATCATCACAGCGCTGTCCTCTGTCGCGTCGTCGCTGTTCCTCAAAACGCTCATCAACGATTACATCTTGCCGCTTGTGCAAACCCGCTCGGGCAATTTCCGTCCGCTGCTTATTGCGCTTTGCAAAATGGCGGGCATCTACCTCGCCGGCATCATCGCCGTGTTTTTGCAAAACCGCACCATGGCGGTCGTGGCGCAGGGCGTGCTGAAAAAAATCCGCAACGACTTGTTTGCGCACATGCAGACCCTGCCGATCAAATACTTCGACACGCACACACACGGCGACATCATGAGCCATTACACCAACGACGCCGACACGCTGCGGCAGATGATTTCGCAGACCGTGCCGCAGACCGTCAGCTCCATCGTTACGATCGCAGCGGTGTTCGTTTCCATGATCGTCACCTCGTGGCATCTGACGCTCTTCACCGTGCTGTTTGTGGCATTCATGTTCTTTGTCACCGGCAAGGTCGCCGGAAAATCCGGAAAATACTTCATGAAGCAGCAGACGTCCATCGGCGATGTCAACGGCTACATTGAAGAGATGATGCAGGGGCAAAAGGTCATCAAGGTCTTTTCTCATGAGCCGCAGGTCAAAGAGACCTTTGACAAAAAGAATGACGTGCTGTTTGAAAACACCTACAACGCCAACCGCTTCGCCAACAACCTCGGCCCGATCAACAACAACCTCGGCCATCTGCAATATGTGCTTTGCGCCATCCTCGGCGGTGTGCTCGCAACGCGCGGCGTCGGCGGGCTGAACCTCGGCGCGGTCGCATCCTTCCTGCAGCTTTCCAAAAGCTTCATCATGCCCGTCAACCAGGTTTCGCAGCAGCTCAACGCCGTGGTCATGGCGCTTGCCGGCGCAGAACGCATCTTTGATCTCATGGACGCCGCGCCCGAAACCGACAACGGCTATGTCACCCTTGTCAACGCACAGAAGCTGAACGGGCAGCTTTTTGAAACCGAAGAACACACCGGCATGTGGGCGTGGAAGCATCCCCACGGCGACGGCACGGTGACCTACACCGAGCTCGGCGGCGAGGTGCGTATGTTCAATGTGGACTTTGCCTACGTGGAGGGCAAAACCGTGTTGCACGACATCACCCTTTACGCAAAACCCGGACAAAAGGTCGCCTTTGTTGGTGCAACGGGCGCGGGCAAAACAACGATTACAAATCTGATCAACCGCTTTTACGACATTGCCGACGGCAAGGTACGCTATGACGGCATCAACATCAACAAAATCAAAAAGAGCGACCTGCGCCGCTCGCTGGGCATTGTGCTGCAGGACGTGAACCTGTTCACCGGCACGGTGATGGAAAACATCCGCTACGGCAATCTCGACGCAACCGACGAGCAGGTCATTGCCGCAGCAAAACAGGCCAACGCCCACTCGTTCATCTCCCGCCTGCCCGAAGGCTACAACACCATGCTCACCTCCGGCGGCGCGAACCTTTCGCAGGGACAGCGCCAGCTTATCTCCATTGCGCGCGCAGCCGTTGCCGACCCGCCGGTTATGATCCTTGACGAGGCGACGTCCTCGATTGACACGCGCACGGAAGCGCTTGTGCAAAAGGGCATGGACGCGCTGATGAAAGGGCGCACGGTGTTCGTCATCGCCCACCGGCTGTCCACGGTCCGCGACGCGGATGTGATCATGGTGCTCGACCACGGCCGCATCATTGAGCGCGGCACGCACGCCCAGCTCATCGCCGAGGGCGGGACGTATGCGAAACTGTATCAGGGCGCGTTTGAGCTGGAATAGGCGATCGTACAGGCGGCCATTGACTGCCCTTATACAAGCACCCCGAAGGATGCTCAGATCATCATATAAATTTTTCTTGACAACAAAACCAGATGTGAGTATAATAAAACTGCAAGAGGGAACGCCGTTAGACGGTTGTGTCCTTTCGCGTGTTAAAAGATAACCGCTACGTTTGGTACACGAGGGCGGTTATTTTTTTACTGCTAAAATGTAACCGGTTGCGGCTACAATGAGTAAAAAAGCCAGGAAATATACTTCCATTGGCATCCTCCTCCTTTCCAAATCTCGGACGCATATCCGGCGTTTGTAATCGGATGAGAACACAACCGCCTAACCTTCATTAGGCATTACGCTCTTGCAGAAAACGGTGTGCATCGGCACATCGCTTTTTTCTTTCTGCATTATATTTGATTTGTCGATGTTTGTCAAGGCGTGTTATGCCTCTTGCAGCTCCTTTCCGGGCATAAAAATACCGCCCGTAGGGGCGGTTTGGTTACTTATCGGTTGAACGTAAACACGCTGGCTTATTTGGCTTTGACAGGTGAATATGCACAAAGCTACCGCATTTATCACAAACAAATGCAGTTTGTAACTTTAAGTCTACGTCCGGTAGTTGCGGCCTCATTTTTCCGGTTTTGCAAACGCTACAAAGAACCGTTTCTCCATTTCGTAAACTGTTTATTCTTTCACCATTAAAAACCATACATATCACCTTACGGTAAATATGAATAATTCTCTCTCACAAACGAAACTATGTCTTGTATTTCTGCAGTTGAAACATGCCCATTATTTTTGTGCATAAGTTCCATGATGTAACAGTTTTTTTCCGCTTCCTGCGTTCCACTCCAATGGAATCTTTCATGCGAAGCCTCATGAACGAGGGTTGATGCAAGTTCTTTTTCGTCTTCGTTATAAAGAGCATATAACGAAATGTTATTTTTCTCAATCTCCCCTGCAACACCATTGGAGTCATAATTGTAATAGATTCGACCCTTAACCCATGTTCCTCAATATACTTCTCAGTTTCTCTTCCAACAAAAGAAGATAGAAGCTCTTGTTCAAGAGCTGTAAAGTCGAACGTTGCACCACTTTCCACATAATACTCTACTACATGGTCGCTTATCTTTTTACTGATTATACCACCTTCGCCAGAATTGTCAACTCGTTTTGCCTTCCATTCATCAAAAGTTGAAGTCTTATCTACATAGATTTCCTTCCACTCCCGATACGTCATATCCGCCGGCACAGACCCGCCCTTGCCCGTTTCCGGGTCGCGCATCCACCGCGTGCCGATCTCCTTCAAGTCCTCGTCATACGGTGCGGCAGTGATCTCAAACCTAAAAACACCACACCCCGCACCTGACCGATGCGGGGTGTGATGTTTTGAAAGGAACTTTTACGAAACAAATGAAAAAATCTATCCATCCGTTAGACGGCTGTCCGTTTCCGTCTACCGTGGTTATACTATAACAAGTCTTTGTTTGATTCGTGCGTTTTTCGTGTAAACAAATTATGAACAATTTTGCTCCAATTTTGTCATACGCAAGAGCTAAGCCGCATCTCAGCGCAGCTTTTTGATCAGTTTGATCTTCGCTTTCTTCGCTTTTGGCATCAAAGAGGCATAAGCAAAGTATTTCATGCGGTTGCCGATGAGTACATACTCACCGATGAACTCGTGATAATCTGCGGAAAAACTCTTTTTGAAATCATAGATGCCCTTGAAATTGTCCTGCGGCACCAGTGCGCCGAGTGTGCCGTCGCTTTGCAGCGCAGGCGAATGCACGATCACATAACCGAGGTCGTGGATGCTGCAGCCGCGCTCAATGCTTTCGCAAAGGCGCAGGTAGTTCAGATAATGGCTCGAGCGTGTCTCGTTGCGGATGACATTCTTTGTGCCGCCGAACAAACAGCTTCCCATGCCGCTGTAATAGATCGAAAGACCGCCCGCCACGCAGATTTCGTCCGCGTCGGTGTAGGCGTTCGCTTCGGCCATGCGCTTTTCAAAGTGCTCGCTCTGCTTGTCTGTGGAGTCGATGATCTCCTGGAGCTGCCGCGCCTTTTTTTCGTGCGCGCCGGGAAGCTGCGCAAGGGCGTCAGCCTTTTTCTTTTGCCGTTCTGCCTCCAGCGCGCGGTCCTTTTCCTTGCTGTAATAGATCAGCTTGAGGTCGGAGCAGCCGTCAAACGCCTGCAAAAGCTTTGTGCAGTATTCGCCGTCACGCTCCACAAAATCGTCGCGTTCGCTCGTGTCGCGCATCACGGAAATAAAATCGTCCATCAGCTTCGGATCGGCCGCAACGTCTTTGTAGGTGCACGTTTTGGCCGTCAGTCCGCGGCTTTCGCCGAGCCGGATGCTGTAGCGCACGCCCTTGTCGCACTTTTTGAGAATCTGCTGTGCGGTGAGCGGCGCGCCGTTGGCGTCTTTGAGCGGAATGAACAGCTGCACGGGCTGCTTGTAGGTGTAATCTGCAAGGTTCGCGTTGAGCACATAGCCAAGATCCGTCAGCGTTTTGTGCAGTGCGTGCCCCTTGTCCTGTTCTTCGCCGTTGATGCGCAGCGAGATCGGCGGGTCCATAATGAACGCCGTGATGCCGTGTGCTTTCACCTGTGCATGCATAAAATCCGTAAACGCAGAAAGCAGCGCGGTGTTGTCATAATCACAGACCGGGCCGGCCGGCGCATACCAGATTTTGCCGGCAGCGGGAAGCGAGCGCTCCATCACAAGGGCGGCCAATACGCGCCCGTTGCCGTCAAAGCCGCTGTAAAAGGTGCATTTCCATGTGGTTTTCACACTCTGCCAGCGCGAACATTGGATATATTGTCCGCCGTTTGATTCCAAAAACGCATCAAAAGCGGCGAGGTCGGACTCTATTTTAAACGTATACATACAAAGGACTCCCTTTTTCTATTACTTTTGCGCTGCCAGCCAGTCAAAGATGACCTTTTTTTCCGAAAACGGCAGCTTTTCGCCGCGCACCTTCATGAATTCCTCATGCCCCTTGCCGGCAAACAGCAGAATGTCGCCCGGCTCGGCAATCGAAAGCGCATAGCGGATCGCTTCACCGCGGTCGGGAATGTCCACATGCTTGCCGCCGGCCTCTTCCACGGACGCTGCGATCTCTTTGATGATGGCGGCGGGATCCTCAAAATCGGGATCGTCGCTCGTGAGGATGGAAAGATCGCACATGGCGCCGGAAACCAGCCCAAGCTCGCGGCGGCGGATCTGCGTGCGCGAACCGACAGAGCCGTAGAGAGCGATGATGCGGTTATGGTCATAGGCCGAAAGTGTCTCCAGCATACTTTGCAGGCTCACACCGTTATGCGCGTAGTCGATGATGATGCTGAAATCGGTATCGGTCGGCACCACCTCGCCGCGCCCTTTGACAAACACAGCGCGCAGGCCTTCCTTCATCTGCTGAACCGTCACACCGTAATGCTCGGCAACAGCGATCGCGGCCAGGACGTTGAGCGCGTTGACCGCTCCGGGCAGGGAGACAAAGTAGGTATCCTCTCCCCTGTCGGACACGGCGGTGAACTCCACACCGAGCAGGCGGTCGCGTCTGATTTGCTGCACATCCAGCAACCGATACGCCGCCGTTTCCTGTGCGCCGTAGGAGATCACCGGGCAGGAGCATTCCGCCGCAATCTCCGCGCCGAAGGGGTCGTCGGTATGCACCACGGCAAGTGCGCACTGCCGGAAAAGCTGCTTTTTCCAGTTTGCATATTCCTCCATCGAGGCGTGCTCGTTCGTGCCGATGTGGTCGGGATACAGGTTTGTGAACACGGCGACGGCAAAGTGCATACCGTCCACGCGGTGAAATTTCAAGCCGAGCGACGAAACTTCGATGGCGGCGGCCTTGCAGCCGGCGTCGCACATCATGCGCAGCAGCTTTTGCAGCTCATAGCTTTCGGGCGTGGTGTTGACCGTTGCAAGCTGCACATCGCCGAACGCCGCGCCCACGGTGCCGATGATGCCGGTTTTGATGCCGGCGCTTTCCAGCACGGTCTTGATAATATGCGCCGTTGTAGTTTTGCCTTTCGTGCCCGTAATGCCGATCAGCGCCAGCTCCCGGTCGGGGTGGCGGAAAAAGTTGCCGCTGCAAACGGCAAGCGCGGCGCGCGTATCACCGCAATGCAGCACCAGCGCGTCAGAGGGCACGTCGATCTGCTTTTCGCAAAGAAAAACACGGCAGCCTGCCTCATAGGCGTTCGGAGCAAAAATGTGCCCGTCGGTTCGTGCGCCGGTCAGACAGACGAACATGGTGTGCTCGATCGCTTTGCGCGAATCATAGGCGATATCCGTTATTTCAATTTCGCCGTCAAACGGCGCAGACACTGCTACGCCGGAAAGAATCTCTTTTAACTTCATGGTTCTTCACTCTCCCCTCTTCACTCTTCACTCTTTTTTTCAAGATAGCGGCGGCGCACCTCTTTGCGGTTTTTTCCGATCAGTCCCGTGCGCCGGAACGCTTCCAGCAGCATCCCGATCAGCGCGCCGGCAGAGCCGAAGATCAGATCACACATCGTGTCGGTCAGCCCGCCGCTGTTCGCCGCTTCACCGTGCTGCATCACAAAGCCGTAAAGCCTGTCCATGGTGAACTCATAAAACTCCCAGCCGACCAGCACGGTCACGGCAAAACACAAGGAGAACACAGCATGCACGGAAATCTTCAGCTTCTGTCCCTTTCCCTGCATGATCTCCGCAAGATAAAACGCGCCCACACACGCCATATAACCGGCAAAGATGTGCTCGGGGACGTCGATATGCGCAAACGACGTGCGCGTGTTGATTGTTGTGCCGACCACACAGGCAAAGCAGATATAGCAGTTGAGCATGGTCTGAAGCTGATAAGGCGTGCGTGCAATGAAGGTCCTTCCGCCGAAAAGCTGAAACAGATCCCACAGATGGGTGAACGCGATGGCGAACAGCGCCTGTATGAACTCCGATGTGTAGCCGGTGAAAAGTCCCCATGCGCCCCAAAGGAACAGCAATGCCCGGCAGACCCACCAGGTGATCTCATGGCCGCGCGGCAACGGCGGAATGTTGTTCAGTTGTTTCATGCCACCCGACCCTTCGTTGAATTATTGAATATATATTATACCACATGAGGGCGCAATTTACCATACATTTTTTAATTTTTAAACAGAATTTGAAATTTTTTAAATACCCCTTGCATGTCTATCAAAAATAGTTTATAATGAGCATGAATTTTTGTGCGCTTTTCGCACGCGTTGAAAGGAAGACCCGATATGTCCAACTCCTCTATGACCAAACGCGCCATCGCCATTGCGTTCGCGATCATCATCGCCTTCACCGGCGGTTATCTGCTCGGCGCATCCGGCAACATCGGCATGAATATCTCCGTCAACCACAACGGCACTTCCGGCACCGTCCAGCCTGCCGCTGTTCCCGCAACGGCAACGCCTGCGCCTGTCACCGCAGCACCCGCTGAACAGACGCCTGTCACCCAAGCGCCTGCCGCAGAAGAACCCGCCGCACCCGCTGCCGACAGCAGCACCGAAGCGACGACCAAGGCTGCCAAGACCGAAAAGACCACGAAGGCTGCGTCTGCCGCAAGCAAAGCGCCCAGCGGCAAGGAAGAGATTGTAAAATATTATGTGACCGCCGCAAACAAAATCAAGGGCGGCGCAAAGAGCGTGACGAGAAACTACGAGGATCTGCAGCACAACGAGGACAAGCTGGTTGTTCCGGGCATCCTGCAGGGCATCGGCAAATCGCTCATCAACACCTTCCTGAAGAAAGACGAAACACCCGTAACCTGGGAAGGCGCCGACATCAACGCGAACTATCCCGTGCAGAACACCGACAAGGTGTCCACCGCAAAGGCATCTGACGTGAAGGAAGCCACCTGCACCGACGACGGCAAGTATTACAACATTACGCTGAAATTCATTGACGGCACCGACCCGACCAACACCGGCGTTGCGACCTCCTTCAACATCATCCGCGGCGATGACGTCAAAGCTGCCGCCAAGGTCGTTTCCGACTTTACTTCGGATTACTATGACGCTGTGATCACCTGCAAGATCGACAAGGCCACCGGCAATCTGGTCAGCGCAAACTACAAGCTGCCCATCGTGATGCACGTCAAGGCCATGGGCGTGGATGCACAGGTCGGTATGACCTTCATTCATGATTACACCATCAACTGGTAAGGCCGGTTCTTTCAACCAACACGCAATCTTTTCTACTCCGCCGTACATTTGCGGCGGAGTTTTTCTTTTCGGTTTTTGCGCACATTGCCCCTTTTTTGCGCTGCTTCGCAGCGCGAAAGGCGACGGCGAACGCCTCGTGCAGCGCACGAGGCGAAAAGGCGCCTGCGGCGCCTTTTTCGCACGGCCTGCGGCCGTGCTTTCGCCGTCGCCCCGCGCATGCGCTTTGAAAAAGCGCATGCGAAAAAGCAAACGCCGCCATGCATTACGCAAAGCGGCGTTCTTTCAACTCTTGCCGATCGGCTAACGACTAATGACTACCGACTAACGACTCTCATATTCAAACGCCGGCATCAACTGCAGCTTGAACAGATTGAGCTTGTGCAGGCGGTCAATGCGCGCCTGATGCTCGGCGTTGTCGATCTCGCCGGTGCGGATATAACGGTCCAGCTCGGCATAGGTGAAGCCGAGATTTTCCTCGTCTGTTTTTCCGGAAAGGCCGTCGATCGGCGGCTTTTCAATCAAATTTTCCGGAAGGCCCAGCGCACGGCCGAGCTGCTTGACCTCCGCCACGGTCAGACGCGACAGCGGGCTGAAATCACCGGCAGCGTCGCCGTAACGGGTGGAATAGCCGACCCAGTCCTCCGAAAGGTTGCAGGTGTTGACCACGCGTCCGTTGTGGCTTTGCGCAACGGCGTAAAGCGTTGTCATGCGAATGCGCGCCGGCAAATTCGTTGTTGTCTGCTTGGAAGGCGCAAAGGGCAGCGCGGCGGTCAAGCCCTCCACGGCGGCTTTGATGTTCACGGTCATGTGCGGGATATCAAGATGCGCCACAAGCTGCTGCGCGCAGTCGATGTCGGCCTGTGTGCCGCAGGGCATCAGCACACCGAGCACACGCGATTTTCCGAGCGCTTCCACACACATCGCCGCGGCAACCGAGCTGTCTTTGCCGCCGGAGATACCGACAACCGCAATGCAGTCCTTACCGTTTTCTTCAAAAAAATTGCGGATCCAGGCAGCACAGTCGCGCTTGACCTGTTGTGCGTCAAACATAAAAACTCCTCCAAAGCTGCGCCGAAAGCGGGCGCGTTTCTGTTTCTGTGGTTATAACGGAAAAATCTGCCGCAGAAGCTGCGGCAGAAAGATTCAATTGTGATATCCGGCGCGGCGGGCGAACACAACGCCCACAACGCCGACGATCGCCTCATAGATGAAGCTCAGACCGATCAGCCGGGTCACAAAGGCCGCGATCGCGTTGGGATTCATCAAAACTACCAGACCGAGGATGATGCCGACCAGCGAAAGGATGATCGAGATCAGCTTTCCGAACGGGAGCGCCAACGCCGAAAACAGATCGGACACCGAAGCGATCAGCAGCAGTGCGCCGAACACGAACGGCAGTGCACCGGTCACCACCCCGGGCGAAGCCACAAACACAAGACCGACGACCGCGCCGATGATGGCGCCGACAAGGGTGAGCGTCTGTGTTTTTTTCAGCACATAAAGCACAATACCGACCGCTGCAGCGGCAAGAAAGATGCCGCCGATCACGCGCACATAGGTGATGAGCGTCTCCATCGGCGCAATCAGGAGCAGCAAGCCCAGGGAAAACAGCACCGCGCTCACCAGCAGCTTACTGCCGGTCGGCGCTTGAATCAATCGTTTCATGCGTGCTCCTTTCAGCCGATGTCACCGAACAGATCGTCCTGTTCCGGCGCTTGCGGAAGCTCAGGCGTTTCGGTTTCTTCCAAAGGCTCGTCCTCATATTCGCGCTTTCTGTGGGAAAGCAGAATCAGCAGCAGGATGAACAGCACATCCAGCGCACCGCAGCCGCTGATCAGCGGAATGAAGCGGTCGATGATGTAACGCGCATAAGTACCGATGTGCGGCAGCGTCTGCATCACGGTGCCGAGCAGATGCGTTTCCGTAACTGTCACGCCAGAAACGTCATAGATCATCAGGTTGTTGCGCGTGGCATCGATATATTCGGAGCGCTTCACGCCGAAGGAAAACGACTTTGTCTGCCCTTCCACAACGTACACCACGCCGGTATCGTTGGGGATGGCGCTCGTTTTTTGGCAAAGCACCAGATCGCCCTCATCCACAGCGGTGCCCTCATAGGAGTTTGCGGCGGTGAACAGGTAGTAGTTGCCGACAACCGGCTCGCCGGAATTGATATCGAGCACGGTGCCGATCAGCGCAACAACTGCCGTTGCGAGCAGAGAAACGATCAGCAAAATCGTGCAAAAGAATTTGCCGATCCCGCGCAAAAAGCGGTGCTCCTTGCGCTTTTTCACCGGTGCGGCAGTCGCTTCTTCGGCGCTCTCCTGCGGCGCGTCCGGCGTTTCGTCGGGCGTTTCCGTCAGTTCCGGCACCGCAGCTTCTTCTGCGGCCGGTTCTGCTTCCGGCGTCTCTTCGGCGGGCACAAAGCGATCATCGGGGTCGATCTGCGCGCTGTAGCTGGTCACATCCTCAAACTGCGTGGGATAGGTCGGCTCCTGCGAAAAGACCTCATCGTCCTCCGCCAGATCCGACAGATCGACCATCTGCGGCGCATAGGGCTCCTCGGCCGCCGCGTCCTGCGGCAGATCGGAAAACAGTTTATCCGGATCCACGACCGCATCTTCCTGCGGCGCTGCGTCCGCTTCGACCGCCTGCGGTTCCTCTTGGAACACATCCTCCGGCGGCAGCAAAGCATCTGCGCTTTCCGTGGGCTCTTCCGTGAATTCCTCGACCGGCACGATCTCTTCGATCTCCGGCATCAGGAACTCTTCGGGAAATTCAAATGCATCCTCGATCTCCACCGCTTCTTCTGTCGTTTCGTCAAACATTTCTGCGGGTTCGATCACTTCTTCTTCGGGTTCCGCAACCGCTTCCGGCGCGTCAAACGCATCTTCTTCGGCGGGTGCAACAACCTCTTCGGGAATGTCAAATGCATCCGCTTCTACAGGTGCGACAACTTCTTCGGGAATGTCGAACGCATCCTCTTCCACAGGAGCGACAACCCCTTCGGGGATGTCAAACGTAGCCTCTTCCACCGGCGCGACAACCTCTTCGGGAATGTCAAACGCGTCTTCTTCTACAGGAGCGACAACCTCTTCGGGGATGTCAAACGCGTCTTCTTCCATCGGTGCGACAACCTTTTCGGGAATGTCAAACGCATCCTCTTCCACAGGTGCGACAACCTCTTCGGGAATATCAAACGCGTCTTCTTCCATCGGTGCGACAACTTCTTCGGGGATGTCAAACACATCTTCTTCGATCGGTGCGACGACCTCTTCCGGAATCTCGAATGCATCCTCCGGCGCGAGGAAATTCTGCGGCAGCTCCGGCTCGGGCTGCGGTGCTTCAAACGGAACGACCGGCGCCTGCGGCACAGGTGCACGCGGCGGCGTCAGCGGAAGGTTCTGCTGCGCACGCGCTTTTTCACGTTTGCGCTCTTTTCTGCGCCGACGGAACCGTCCGCCGCGCTCCTCGTCGTCCTCGTCGTTCATCACGCGCATATATTCGTCCATCAAGCCGGACAGTTCGCCCTCTTTGACCGGCGCCTGTTCGCTTTGCACAACGCCGTGGTGTGTGCCGCCCTGCGTGCGCTGCGTCTCGGTGGAAACCGGGGAAATCGGCGCGGCCGGATGATGGGCGCTTTGCGGCTGAGTGTCGGCATAGACCGTCTGCCCCTGTGCAAGGTGCGATTGCTGCTGCGCCTTCACGGTTTCCGCCTTCGCCTGCTGCAACAGCGCGTCAAACGCGGCCTCGGTCTCCTGCTGCAGCGCCGGCTGCACCTGCGGAGCGGCGTCCATCTGCGCCTGCGCCTGTTCCATCGCGCTGGTTTGCGGCTTTGTTTTTGCGGAAAACTCTTTGATAAAACGATCTACGGAGCCCGTCAATGCGGCGGCCTCCTCCTTGCTGATCCGATATTTTGCGGGGTCATAGTTCCAGGTCACCCGCTGCGACGTGTGCTCTGCGTTTGCGGCGGGATCCAGCCGGGTCTTGCCCTGCCTGATGGCCTGCTCTGCAGATTTCACCTTGTCGTACTGATTGTTCAATTCATCCAAACTCTTCGGTCTGTATGCTGCCAATCAAATCACACCCTCTTACTGGATTCCTTTTTCAAGCACAACTTCGATCATGTCCTTGATGCTCTTGAGATTCTGCATGATGGTCGTGTTTTCGGTCCGCAGCTCCACGGAATTTTCCATCGCCTGGCGCACAATGGCGTGGCTTTTTTCGTTCGCCTTTGCCAAAATGTCGTTTGCGGTCTGCTCTGCGGCGGCGCGCGTATTGTTCACCGTATCGGTAAGCTGATCAAACACGCGGCGGATCACCTCATCCTGATTGTCGGCGTCCAGCGTGAAATAAAGCCCCAGCTCCTTCATGCTCTGCTGCATTTCGTTGAGCTTGTTTTCGTTTTCTTCGCCCCAGGCAACCGCGTTCTGATATTCCTGCTGCAGCAGTTCAATATACTTGTCGACCTCGTCGGTCGCATAGCCGTTTTCTTCGCGGGTAAAGTTCAGGTTGGCCATCGTGATCTCTCCTTTTTCTTCGGATTGAAATAGTCCATAATATTATATCCTATTTCCCTGCAAAATGCAAGTGTTTTAAGTGTTCTCAGGAAAAATCGAACTCATCCTCGTGCTGCATACGGAAAATATCAAACACGCGCCATTGCAGCGTTTCGTCCGTTACAAGCACATAGTCCTCGCCCCGCGCACCCTGCCGGACATAATAGATCACCACGTCGCCGTCGCTGTTTTCGGGCGACAGCACGGCATATTCCTTGTCGCCGAGGAACACAAGATCAAGAAACTCAAACGTGCCGGTCTCCCCGTCGGTATCGGTCAGCGTAACGAGCGCGATTTCCTGCTCGTCGTCAATCTGGTTCAGCAGATCGCTCATTGCTCTTCCTCCTCGCCTTCCTGCATCGCACGGCGGCCGGCGCCCATGTCAAAACGGTAAATCTCCTGCTTTTCGATATCCACGTTCGGCACAATGATCGGCGGAATGCCCGCCCCGGCGGAAACGGTGGAAACGGTCGCTTTGGCAAACGGAAACAGCTCCTTGAAGGTGTCCACATGCAAAAATTCCTTTTCGGTCTGCTGCAAAATCTGGAACACGCCGCTCACGGTAACTTTGATGTTCAGCACATCCGGCTTTTCCTTGTCAAACATCTCCACGCTCAGCACACCCTCGCACGTTCCGTTCGGGCTGTATTTGACGTTGTGGGAGACCTTGTTGCTCAAGCTGAGCTGCTGTTTGCCCTGAATGTTGTTATGAAAAACGATCTCTTTGACCTTATAGGCCTTCATCTGTACGGTTGCCATCTTCATTTGCCCTTTCTTTTATGTAATTCCGTCAGCAGCAGCGGAAACACCGCTGCTTCGCGCAGATAATTCTTTGCTTTTTCCGCCTGCGGCGACGGCGCGGGGACCGCTTCGCACGGCAAGTCTGCAAGCTTTGCAAGCTGCGCGGCGCGCAAAAGGTGAAATTCGCTGCTCAAAAACGCAACCTTCGGCGCGTTCAGCGGCAAAGACGCAATGATCTTTTTGGCGTTCAAAAAGTTTTCGAGCGTCGTTTTGGAGCGGTCTTCAAGCAAAATGCGCGTGTCCTCCACCCCGCGGGAAAGCAAAATATCCTTTATCGCCTGCGCTTCGCTTTTGGTCTGGTCGGCATGCACAATACCGCCGCAGGGAATGCAAAGGGTGTTCGGGTGCGCCAACAGAAAATCGGCGGCGGCTTCGGCGCGCATTTTCAGCATCGGCTCCGCCTCGTCGCCGCGCACCCGGCAGCCGAGCACCAGCAGCACATCCGCTTCTCCGGAAAAGCTGCCCTTGCTCGCCTTTGCTTCCAAAGCGGCAAACGCGGTGCCGCACGCAGCAAGCACAGCGCAAAAACGCATTGGTTTCATCGTCTTTTTCCCCTTTTAAAATGGATTATATTCAGTATAGCATAAAACAACCATAAATGAAACTGTTTTTTGTCGAAAAATGAAAAGAATTCACCAAAAAACTACCTCGCCGACCGTTGCCACTAAACCCAATCACAAAAAAGAAAGGGAACCCAGCGTATCCCGAAACGCCAGGTTCCCACGGTGACAGTTATCGATTACCCTTTATCTTGTCATGCGCCAAAGAGCATATCTGCCGATAGATGCGACTGTACCGCAAAAACAAGCACAAGCATAAATTGCTCCAAACATTATCTTCAACTCCTTTCACTGTATGATTACAGGTCATGCGCATACCTCATAGTCAGTATACCTCAAAAGTTATAACATGTCAATACTATAGCTGTAATTTTAATTATGAAAATGTGATAACTTATATCTAAAGTTATAACACATGAGGTGGTATTCATGGATGTCGGCGCACGCATTAAAGCATTGCGAGAAGAAAAAGGATGGACTGTCAATAAGCTTGCGTATATTAGCGGTGTTTCACAAAGCTATTTACGCGACTTGGAGCTTGGCAATAAACAACCAACAGTAGAATACCTTGGCTATATCTGTGACGGTCTGGGTATTTCGCTTTCCGCTTTTTTTCAAGAAACGCCCGAAGGAAAATGGGATTCCGTGTTGCGCAAACTATCTTTGGAGCAACAGGAACTTCTGTTTTCGTTTTTAAACAGCTTATAAACAACTGCCACTGTCTATGTACCCGCTGATTAATTCGATGCGTAAAGATTGGCGAGGAAATTTTTCGTCAGATGTAACAGAAATCGCGCAGCCAACCTGCCGGTTTGCAAGCGGTTTCTGTGCAAAATGACGGAAAATTTACCGTCAAGATTTGCGCATCCGAGTTAATCAGCGGGTACCTATAGACAAACCCCCGTTCGGCGTGTATAATAAAGAAAAGCGCTGCATACAATCAAAGAAAGCGCTTGGAAAGAGGAGAACATATTATGTGTGGAATCGTCGGTTACATTGGCAACAATCGCGCCGTCCCCTATCTGCTGGAGGGGCTCGAAAAACTGGAATACCGCGGGTATGACTCCGCCGGAATCGCCACGGTGGAAAACGGCAGGCTTCGCATTTTGAAAACCAAGGGGCGCGTCAGCCGTCTGGAAGCGCTGATTGCGTCCGAACGTCAAAGCCCCGCTCGCATCGGCATCGGCCACACACGCTGGGCAACGCACGGCAAGCCCAGCGATTGCAACGCCCACCCGCACGAGAGCCAAAACGGGCTGTTCTGCGTGGTGCACAACGGCGTGATCGAAAACTACCATGCGCTCAAACAGACGCTGCAGGCGCAGGGCGTCACCTTCCGCTCCGAGACGGACACCGAGGTCATTGCGCATCTGCTCGAGCAAAACTATGACGGCGATTTCGTTTCCACCGTGCGCAAAACAACCGCCATGCTGGAGGGCGCCTATGCCCTTTGCATTCTCTGCCGCGATTTTCCCGACCGAATTGTCTGCACGCGCTGGGGCAGCCCGCTTGTGCTCGGAAAATCGGAAGAGGGCTGCTTCATCGCCTCCGACGTCTCCGCCCTGCTGCGGCACACGAACGACATTTTTTACCTCGACGGCAACGAAACCGTCCTTGTCACCGCGCAAGGCATGACGTTTTTTGACAAAACCGGCGCGCCGGTGCAAAAGCAAAGCCGCCACCTGAACCTTGACGTTTCTGCCGCGCAAAAGGACGGGTATGACCATTTCATGCTCAAGGAGATCATGGAGCAGCCCAAGGCGGTCGGCGACACCATCCGCAGCCGCATCACCAAAAACGGCGAGATTGCGTTTGAAGATTTTCATTTGACCGACGACGAGGCGCGCGCGCTGCAGCGCATCACCGTTGTTGCCTGCGGGTCGGCATATCATGCCGGCGCGGTGGGGAAATATGTCATGGAAAAGCTCGCCCGCCTGCCGGTGGAAATTGACATCGCCTCGGAATTCCGCTACCGCGACCCGGTGCTTGACGCGCACACACTGGTCATTCTCATCAGCCAGAGCGGCGAGACCGCCGACACGCTGGCGGCGCTGCGCCTTGCGAACGAACAGGGCGCGAAAACGCTGTGCATCGTCAACGTCGTCTCCTCGTCCATCGCCAACGAGGGCGGCAGCGTGATCTATACCCATGCCGGGCCCGAAATCGCCGTTGCAACCACCAAAGCCTACGCCGCGCAGGTCAGTGTGTTTTATCTTTTGGCAGGCTACCTCGCGCAAAAGCGGGGACTTTTGACCGGCGACGCGTTTCGTTCTTACGTGCGCGATCTGCTTGCGCTGCCCGACCTGATCGGCAAAACGCTAAACGATTGCCGGGCGCAGATGGAAGCGCTTTCGCAGATGTTCATTCCGCTTGAGCACGCCTATTTCATCGGCCGCAACCTCGATTACGCCTGCGCGATGGAGGCCTCGCTGAAGCTCAAGGAGATCAGCTACATCCACTCCGAAGCCTACGCCGCCGGCGAGCTCAAGCACGGCACGATCTCCCTGATCGAAAAAGGTACGCTCGTTGTGGCGTTGTGCGCGTGCAGCGCCGTGTTCCCGAAAACGCTCAGCAACATCAAGGAGGTCAAGGCGCGCGGCGCGCGCGTGCTTGCCGTTGCAACCGACGCGGAAAACGCCGCGCTGAGCGAGGTGGATTACAAGGTCATCCTCCCGAACGTCAATGCGCTGTTTTCCGTTTCGCTCGAAGTGCTGCCGATGCAGCTTTTGGGTTATTACACCGCCAAAAACCGCGGCTGCGACATCGACAAGCCGCGCAATTTGGCGAAATCGGTGACGGTGGAGTGAGCTGCGCTCACAGCCGTTAGCTGTTAGCTAAAAGTTTAGCCCCGCCGTGGATGTGACCCGGCGGGGCTGCGTATTTTTTACAAGATCAATAGCGTGCGCCTAAAATCATAGCGAGAATGTTGTGGAAGAAGGCGATGATTTTCTGGAAGAAACCCTCATGTACTTTTCCGCACCATTTGCAAAGATCGGCATCCGTGTCCGGCACTGTCGGTGCAGTCGGATTGTCGTCGTTATTCTGCTCTTGATATTTGAACTGGAATTCGCTGAAATGGCTGGTATAGAAATAGATATAGCCGTTTTCAACAAAGGAGGGCAGTTGTTCCCAGCCGTGCCAGACGGTGATACCGATCGGCGACCAGCCTGCCGGAACGGGAATTTTCACCCAAACAGGAGTTTCCGGCTCAACTTCTTCACCGCCGGAGGTCAATTTGAGTTCAATAGTTTCATACCAATCGGTTTTTTCAAGCACATTGAAGTCAAAGACCGTATCTGCCGGCAGATTTGCACTTTGGTCAAAATAAACGGCTCCGTTGTCGGCGGTGTCATCCAAAGATTGTTTTTGGTTGAGATCCTCAAGAACCGTTTGCGGCACCAGCTTAGGAATTGTCTCTGTACGTCTGTATTTACAAACGGTACAAGTATAGGTGCAAATGCCGGTTTCTGTGAATGTTGCAAGTTTCGTAACTCTGCCGTCATCCCAAATATGCTGTCCTACGGTAGGAATAGATTCCGTCCTAGTCTTACCGCAAACAGTGCAGGTAAATGTTTTCACGCCTGCTCTGCCACAGTTTGGAGCCTGCGTCACCACGCCGTCGTCCCAAGCATGAACACCGGTAGCGGGAATCGTTTCCGTCTTGGTATTTCCGCATTTTGTGCAAGTGAAAGTTTTCACGCCGGGTTCGGCGCAACTCGCCGGTGTGGTTACTACGCCATCGTTCCAAACGTGTGTGCAGATATCAGTGTTGGTATTGACCTTGATATACGAGGAAACAATAGCTACTGGATCATCTACTATATCTTCTCCTTCAGAACCCTCAAATGTATCAGAATCCACAATATACAAATCGTCGAATAGTATTATAAACCTGCTTCTATCATCATTGAAAAAGAATCTAGCCGCAGAAATATAATCTCTGTACCAATTTGCGTAGAATTCTGCCATACTACTTTCTTCAGTCATACTTCCTTCAAGCATGGAAACAAAATACTGCGCAAATGCGGCTCGGTCGAAATATTCTTCGCCGTAAGCTAAACCCTCGGCAGAGGTCGGTATCTCGGTAAGTCCCTCAAGGTCGTTGTCAACAGGGCCGGGTTGATGCAGATAGGCCTCCTCCGAAAGATAGATAGAATTAGATGTTTCACCTTCCTTTATGATGATTCCGCTGCTGTCTCTTACAGTTGCGTGCTCCTCACATACGGCGCCACAATGTGCGCAATACTTGAATTGCCATGTATAAGTGAGGGTATAATAGGAATAAGTATAAGTTTGTGTAATCTTACCGTGCTGAGCGTCAAAAAGCATCGAATCCAAATCATAGAGTTGTTCCTGCATATAATATGGCCCAAAATCTAAAGATAACTTTGCGAAGCCCAAAGAAAGCCAATACTGATCATCTTTTTCTTCAAAACTGAGATCATACAAGAAATCGTGTTCCGCATAGTCCGGAACAACGCTGTAAAGCTCATCATACGTTAGTTCATTTTCACCTTTTTGATCAGAAAAATTTTTGTAGCAATCTGAGCAGTGCCAGTGTGCAATACTGCCATTTTTACCGCAGCTCGGTTTTTCCCCTTCAGAATAACGGACATTTTTGTGCGTGCAGGGGATCGTAAAGATGTCATTACTCGACAATACCGTTGTTGAATCTGTTACATTTTGCACAGCAAAATCCTTATGACAGTTTTCACAGGACCAATAAGCTGTATTGAAATTGCCGTTTCTACACTCTGTGCCTTCTTCATGATAGATCATGTTCGTATGCGTGCAGGTAAGAACGTAAATATTTGAGGAGTCAATCGTTTGCGTTGCCGCAGCATCAGAAAAATACTGGTGACACTGTCCGCAAGACCAGTATTCAATGTTCAGTTTATCGTATCGATAATCGGAACCCTGCGCATGGTGTTCCAGTCTGCTGTGCGAACAGGGAATAAGGAAAATCTCCTCAGTCGACGTTATTTCATGTGTTTTAGCTTCGTCAGAAAAAAGAAGTCCACACTCTTGGCATACCCAAACTTCTATATTAAGATAACCCTCTCTACTTACCGAGCCTTCCGGATAATGCATACAATTTTTGTGTAGGCAAGGAAGAATAAAAATCTCATTCTCCGTCAGCTTTTGGTTGCCATTTTGATCGGCAAAATAATAACCGCAACGATAGCAGTGCCAGAATTCAATGTTCAGATATCCGTGATATTCATAATTACTCGTCTGTCCTTCTAAATAATGTTCCATGTTTTCATGCGGACAGGGAATTGTAAAAATATCATCCTCATCCACTTCCCTTGTTCCAAGTTCATCCAGATAATAACTGTCACAATCGTAACAGTACCAGTATTCTACGTTCACATAACCGTCATGGCCTTTAGTGCCTGCTGAATAATGCATCATGTTGTCGTGAGAACATGGCTCGCCTTCCGCAACTGCAACAGGCACCGACAGTGCAATCATCAGCACAGCCAGCAAGATGGATAAGATTTGTTTTGCTTTCCTCATAAAAATACCTCCAAATTTTATAACCGTATGGTTATTATTTGAGTATATTATAACAGTGCCGTGTTAAAATGTCAATATAACCAAACAGTTATTTTTAACATTTTTAAGGTGATTTTATGGGTTACTACAAGCGCATTCGTGAGCTGCGCGAAGATCACGATTTGACGCAGGCTCAGGTCGCTGCCTATCTCTCCATGAAACAGCCCCAATACAACCGCTATGAGCGCGGTCTGCGCGACATTCCCTCCGATGTGCTGATCGCCCTCGCAAAGCTTTATGCGACCTCCACGGATTACATTCTCAACTTAACGGAACAGCAATAATCCCCGACCGCAACCACGGCCGGGGATTTCATTCACTATCGACTATCGGCTATTGACTATCGACTTTCAACTACCGATTCCCATACATCTTCTCATAGTATTGCTGATATTCGCCCGATCGGATATGTTCCCACCACGGGCGGTTGGCAAGGTACCACTGCACGGTTTTTTCCATGCCGGAATCAAAGTCCGTCTCCGGGAACCAGCCGAGCTCGTTGCTGATCTTTGTCGGATCGATCGCGTAGCGGCGGTCATGTCCCGGACGGTCGCGCACATAGGTGATTTTGTCTTCGCCCTTGCCGAGCAGGCGCAGCACGGTTTTGACCACGTCGAGGTTCGTGCGTTCATTGTGTCCGCCGACGTTGTATACTTCGCCGATTTTCCCCTTTTCAAGGATGGCGAGGATGGCCTTGCAGTGATCCTCCACATACAGCCAGTCGCGCACATTCAGCCCGTCGCCGTAAACCGGCAGCGCTTTATCCTCCAGCGCGTTGGCGATCATCAGCGGAATGAGCTTTTCCGGGAAGTGGTAGGGCCCGTAGTTGTTCGAGCAGCGGCTGATCGTTACCGGCAAACCGTAGGTGCGGTGATAGGCCAGAACCAGTAAATCGGCGCTCGCCTTGCTCGCCGAATAGGGCGAGGACGTGTGGATCGGCGTTTGCTCCGTGAAAAACAGGTCGGGTCGGTCAAGCGGCAAATCGCCGTAGACCTCGTCCGTGGAGACCTGATGATAACGGATGTTTCCGTTGGTGCGGCACGCGTCCAGCAGCACCTGCACGCCGAGGATGTTGGTGCGCAAAAACACCTGCGGATCCTCGATGGAACGGTCCACATGGGATTCCGCGGCAAAATTCACCACAACGTCGATGGGCTCTTCTCTGAACACCTGCGCCACGGCGGCCGGGTCGGTGATGTCGCCCTTGACGAAGCGGAAGTTTTTGTTTTGCATTGCATCTTCAAGCGTTTCCAGGTTGCCGGCGTAGGTCAGCGCGTCAAAGCCGACCACCCGCAGCGCGGGGCGGTTTTTGAGCAGATAATAGACAAAGTTTGCGCCGATGAATCCGGCGGCGCCTGTGACAAGGATGGTCGTCATTTGCGTGGTCCTCCTGTGTTGCGTTTGAATTTGCTGCCGCAATGCGGGCAGGTGATCTCAATTTTTCCGCGGCCGCGCGGCACACGCAACCGTTTTTTGCAGGTCGGGCAATTGTAGTAGCGGTGGTCGCGGTCGCGCACGCGGTTCCACAAAGCAACTGCTTTTTCGCGCAGCGGATTCCATACCTGCAGAAAGCGCACGTTTTCTGCGTAGCGCTTTTCCCGCTGCTTGGAAAGCACGCGAAACAGCGCAAGCGCCATTGGCAGCAGCCCCAGCAGCCGATAATACGGCACGCGAAAGAACGACAGCGCCGCCGTGATGATACAGCCGAGAATCACCAGCGCCAGGCTGAGCTGATCCGGTCCATAACGGTCCTGCATAAAATCTTTGAGTTTCTGCATTTTTCTGCCTCCGGTTCTTGCATCTTTTGGAATTCTATTATATAATGTTTTTCATAAAAAGGCAACCCATTCAGGGAAAAAGAACTTTTCTCCGCAGGCAAAGGAGGATTTTGATGTCAACTGTCAAAAAATATTTCAAGCGCTATTTCGTGGACGGTATGAGCGCCATGGCGCTGGGTCTGTTCGCGTCACTGATCGTCGGTCTGATCATCAGCCAGATCGCAAAGATTCCGCACCTCGAATTCCTGTCAAAGTTTTCCGAAGTGCTCTCCGCATCCTCTCCCGTGGTCGGCGGCGCAATCGGCGCGGCGATTGCCTACGGGCTGAAATCGAAGCCGCTGGTTATCTTTTCGTGCATCGCCGTGGGCGCCTACGGCTACAGTGTCGGCGGCCCCGTCGGCGCATTTGTTGCGGCAACCGCCGCCAATGAGATCGGCTCGCTCGTTGCGGGCAAAACAAAGATCGACATCGTGATCACGCCGATCGTCACGATCGTCTCCGGCGGCGTGGTCGGTATGTTTGTCGGCCCGTATCTTTCACAGTTCATGACATGGCTCGGCTCGGTCATCAACGCAGCAACGCAGCTGCACCCCTTCCCGATGGGCATCACCGTGGCAACGCTCGTCGGCCTTGCGCTCACCGCGCCCATCAGCTCCGCCGCCATTTGCATCATGCTCGGCATCGACGGCATTGCCGCCGGCGCGGCCGCTGTGGGCTGTGCGGCGCAGATGATCGGCTTTGCCGTGACCTCGTTCAAAGCCAACGGCGTCGGCGGTCTGCTCTCGCAGGGGCTCGGCACCAGCATGCTCCAGTTCGGCAACATCTGCCGCCGCCCGCAGATTCTGCTTGCACCCACCCTTGCCGGCGCAATCCTCGGCCCGATTTCCACCTGTGTGTTCGGCATGACAAACACCGCCACCGGCGCAGGCATGGGCACCAGCGGTCTGGTCGGCCAGTTCGGCGCATATTCCGCGATGAGTGCATCCTTCGGCGCGGGCAAGACGCTGCTTTTGATCGTGCTCATGCACTTTGTTGCGCCGGCCGTGCTCTCGCTGCTCTTCCACCTTCTGTTCAAAAAAATCGGTCTGGTCAAGGATGATGACCTCAAACTTCAAAAAGCGGAGTGAGCAGATGAACGTATTTGACTTTGACGAAACGATCTATGACGGAGAAAGCTCCGTGCAGTTTATTTTGCGCTACATGCGCGAGGATCCGGCCATTTTGCGCTTCATCCCCGCGCTGATCAAGGTGATGGCGCGCTATTATCGCGGCGAAATTCGCGCCGAAGACTTTTTGCGCGTCTATGCCCCGACCCTGCGCCGTTACTTTGAAACCCACACCGTCGATTTTGCGCCGCTGGTGCGTGAATTTTGGAACAAGCACGAGCATAACATCAAGCCGTTTTACCGCCGCATTCAACGCTCGGACGATGTGATCATCACCGCTTCACCGTACTTCATGATGAACGACATCTGCGCGCGTCTCGGCATCAAGCACCTCATTGCAACGGATTTTGACACCACCACCGGCGAGGTGCATTCCGCATGCTATCGCGAAGACAAAGTGCGTCTGTTCCGCGCCGCATTTTCCGACGGCGAGATCGACGATTTTTACACCGATTCCATCAACGACGAGTTTCTCTTTCCACTGGCAAAACGTGTGTTCATGGTGAAGGGCAACGAGATCAAGCAAATCAAGTGAAAACGAAGCAATGCACATGATTACTGAAACCGTGAGGGCGGCCGGTGGCCGCACAGAGCTTAATTCGGAATTCGGAATGCGGAATTCGGAATTGAAGTCGCGGGTTTGTATACATATATGAAAAGAGCGTGTGTACCGCGGCGACAAGTGCGGCAGTATGATACGTTCGTCGATTGTAATGGAATTCGTAGGGGTGCCACTGGCTGCCCGCTTTTTGTTTCGCCGCTTGTTCTTGTTCGTTTCAAAGCCGACGACGTGAGATGTTGACGCGGAACCGTACAATATTGGAAAGACGCGCGTTACATGCCCTTTTCGTTTCGGCTTTTCTCTGCAATCATCATTTCTTTTTTATACGCACTTTTTGCAACGCTTTGCGCACGGCGAACGCCGTGCGCAGGCCGGGCGCGGGAT
>JAFTCX010000060.1 GCA_017454485.1 Clostridia bacterium
CCATCGACGTCTGATAAAGCTTACCCGAACGGTGAAAGTTTTCCACGGTTTGGGTGTCTTTTAACACTTGGTTGTCTATACTTCTACGTTCTCTTCATTAAAAACCGAGCGCGCTGCAAATCTTATTTTGCAACGCGCCCAAAAACGAAGCGGCGCTTCGTTTTTCGCGCGGCATCTGCCGCGCGGTCCCGCCGCCGGTTTGCGCACGGCGAACGCCGTGCGCAGGGCGTTGCTGAAAAGCGCACAATGAAGTCCAGTAATACCTCGCAAAAGCCGAAGCGAAAACAGCCTGTGCCCTACATCACCGCAAACAGCACCAGCAACTCCTCCAGCCGCCGCGCAAACACCGCAAGATCGTCCTCGGCGGAAAACGTGAACGCATTTTTCTGCTGCGTGTGCGCAAACCACGGCGCAAACGTGCCGGCGCTCTCCTGCGGTGAAGGAAGTATAAACGGCACAAGCGCGCTCGCGGAAAGCATCTTTGCCGAAAGTACCGTCTCCCGGTCGGCAGCGCTTTCCCCTGCCGGAAACACCTGCAGCAGCGGCGTGCCCATTTCCAGTAGCAAGGCGCGGGAAAACCGTTCCCGACGGCAAAGCTGCACCAGTGCACGCACCTCCGGCTCTGTGAGCGCAAACGCACCGAAAAAGCCCGCCGCACCCGGCGCCTGCCTTTCAGAGAGCGCCTGTGTTTGCTGCAAAAGCGCAAGCTGATATGGAAACTGCCGCGTCAACTCCACCCCGGCGGCGTTGGCCTGCCAGCGTTCATCCGCGCTGTAGATCTGCCGCACAAACCTGCCCAGCGACCCCGCGCCCTTTGCGCCGTTCCGGCTGATCTCCAGCCCGTCCGGGTTCATGCACGGCACCAGCGTCAGGCTGCTTTGACGAAACACGCGCGAAAGATCGACCCCGCACAAAGGCTCGTCAGCGTTCAAACACGTGCACACATGCTCCGCCCAATCGAGCAAAGCCTGCCCGGCCGTTTGTTTTGACGCGTCAAGCATTGCAAACACCAGCGCACCGCCGGACGCTTCTCCGAACCGCAAGGCAAACAAGCCTCTGCCGCAAACGCTGCGCCCAAAGACCTCCACACGCAAAAAAGGCGCCTCGGCACGCAGCCGCGACACGGTGCGCACCAAAGCGTCATACGAAAAAGAACACATGCCACCACCCCTCAACAAGACTATGAGCAGCGGCGGCACAATAGAACGAACCTACAGCTTGATTTTTCCTTCGATACCGAAGACGGCGAGCACACGCGCACACTGTGCAAGCGGCAGACCGACCACAGTGAAATAATCGCCCGAAAACGACTGTACCAGCACACTGCCGAGCCCCTGAATCCCATAGGCGCCGGCCTTGTCCATCGGCTCGCCGGTGGCAACATAATCATCGATCGTTTGCGCGCTCAGCGGATAAAACGTCACATCCGTTGCGCTGACAAACCGCTCGGTGCGCGTCCCGTCGGTGATGCATACGCCGGTGTAGACCGTGTGCGTTTGGCCGGAAAGGCGACGCAGCATCGCCTTTGCATCGTCTGCCGACTGCGGTTTTCCAAGCTTTTCACCGTCCAGCGCGACGATCGTGTCGCAGCCGAGCACCACATCGCCGGAATGCTTTTCGGCAACCGAGCGCGCCTTGCGTTCGGCAAGCTGTTCCACCGCCATGGCCGGGGTCACAAAATCTGCCAGCGTCTCATCCGCGTCGGACGGTTCCACCAAAAACTCGAACCCTGCCTGCGCAAGCAGCTCGCGTCTGCGCGGCGACGCGGAGGCGACGATCAATCTGCGCTTTTTCATCCGAGCTTCCCCTCGTCTTTCAAACGCGCAATCTTCAGCACCAGCGCCACCGTCTTGCTGTCGCTGATTTCGCCGTCCATCACCATGCGAACCGCATCGGACAGCGCGATCTCCTCGGTGTTCAAAAACTCGTCCGCGTCCAGATGCTGTGCGGTTTTATGCAGTCCCGTGGCCAGATAAAGGTGGATGATCTCGCTGCAATAGGCCACGGTGGGATACACGCAGCCCATCGACAGCACACGGTCGGCCACCAGGCCGCACTCCTCCTCCAGTTCACGGATGCCGGCGGTCAGCGGATCTTCTCCTTTTTCCAGCTTTCCGGCAGGCAGCTCCAGCAGCACCTTGTGATAGGGGTAGCGGTACTGGCGCACAAACTGCAGCGTTTCGCTTTCACTGAGCGCCGCCACGCACACGCCGCCCGGATGCTCCACGATCTCGCGGATGGCACGGCTGCCGTTGGGCAGTTCGATATCGTCCACGTGCAGACGCAGAATTTTGCCGTCATAAATGGTTTTTTCATTCAGTGTTTTTTCAAAAAGCTCCATACGTTCCTCCAATCAGGGCAAACAGTTGATACGGTTCAGATGCTCCAAAAACAGCGGCCGCACGCCGCGCACGATGAACAGTCCGCCCTCCGGCGCCATGTGGTCACCCTGCGTAACGGGCATGATATTCCACACGCCTCTGTGGATATTTGCCGCGTCAAAATCCTGCTGCGGGGCGTCAAAGGGCGCTCTGGCCGAGATGGTATTCACCAGCCCGTCGTTGTCGCGCCAGGTTTCGTCAAACACAAAGCCGCCCCTGGTCATGCCGTACATTGCGCCGATGATCTCCGCCGTTGCGCGGAACATCTGCTCTGTGCAGGCTTTGACCGGCGTACATTTTCCGTCTGCCTGCCGCTCGGTCGTGCAGCAGGGATAGGAGAAATAATAAAGCGACGGCGAGGTGGTCAGCTTTTCGTTGAGCCGCAGCGCGTTGTCGATGTACATATCATATTCGGCAAGGTCGTCGCCGCCGCGTCCGCGCGGCACCTTGCGCGCCAGCGATTCCATCACGGTCGTCATCGCACGCTGCAGCGGCGGGCCCATGCGCTTTTCGTTGCCGGAATGGTCGCAGTAGGCGGTTGTACCGTTGTGCGGCGTGGCAAGCGTTGTCAAGCTGTGCACCCAGTCGCCCTTGCCGCCCGTAAACAGCGGTGAAATGTCGCTGCAATGTGCAGCGGACTGCTCGTCGGCGTCGCCGTGCGCAAGCAGATGCGCGAGCATACGGATCGTTGTGCCGCCGAAGGAATGGCCGATCAGGTTGAGCTTGTGTGTTGCGTCAAACGCAGACACGAGTGCGCGGCCGGTGAAATCCTTGCCAAACCGTTCGTGACCGTATTTCTTCGCGTGGGCGCTGCCGTAGTCCACACGGGTACCGACCAACTGGGCGTAAAGCTCACACGCGCGGTCCCACGCGCTGCCGTTCGGATCGACCGACGCGGCGCAGGTGGAAAAGCCCTGCTTGTTCAAAAACGGAATCAGATCGCCGCCGAGCATGCCCCAGTACGGCATGATGCGATACGGCAGATCATAGCTCCCCCAGCCGGAAACTCCGTGCACAAACACAAAGGTGTAGTTGGTATTCCACGCCGCCTTGTCAATTGTTGTCGGCATGGCAGGTAGCATTTGCATTGATGACGTCCCCTCCTGTAGGCATTAAAAACCGATGCCTGTAAATGTAAACTGAATTAGAAGGGTATTCTATCACAAAAACCGCCCGCCGTCAAATCCTTTGCAAAAAGGCGACAAACGTCAAAAAAGGCGCGTCAAAAAGGGACGCCGCTTTTGCAACGCCCCTTCCATCATTACTGTTCCTGCAGCACCGCGCGAAGCTCCGCCTCCGACGCATCTACCGCTCCCTGCGCAACACCGTTCCTGCCGCCGCCCTTTGCGCCGAAGGAACTGCGCAAACTGCCGCACACAGCGCCGACGTCCGCACCGGTTTTGGAGATGATCACGAACTGCCGCGGCTGCGACAGGCTGAACACGGCGGCAAACGCTTCCGCCTTTTCCGCCAGCGCGTCTGCATAAAAGCGCAGTGTGTCCATCTCCGCGTCAAGGAACGCCGTAAACACACGCTGCGGCGCCGCGGCTTTGACGCGTTCCTCCAGCACAGCGCGCTGCAGACCGACCAGCCGGAACGCGAGCGCCTCTTTTTCACTTTTCATTTTTTGAACAAACTGCGCCGTCTCGCCCTGCTTGCACGAAAGCAACCGACTGACGTGTGCGTTTTCCTGCAGCTTCTTTCGGCTGTCATGCAGCGCGCGCGCCCCGCAAAGAATCGAAAGGCGCGTCCCGGCGCGGTGCTTTTCCGCCGAAAGGATGCGGAACTGTCCGATTTCGCCGGTGCGTTTGACATGCGGCGCACAGCACGCGCACACATCCACGCCGGGGATCTCCACAATGCGCAACGGGCCGTCGATCTCCTTTTTGCTGCGATATTCCAGTGTGGCCAGCGCGGCTTCATCTGGGTAGAACACATGGACCGCAAGGTTTTTCCAGATGGCCTCGTTGACAAGGTCTTCAACTTTACATAGCTCTTTTTCCGTGAAACTGCCGTCAAAATCCACGGTCACGCCGCTTTCAGAAAGATGAAAGCCGACATTGTTGTAGCCGAAGCGGTTGTGAACGATGCCGGACAGCAAATGCTCGCCGGAATGCTGCTGCATATCGGAAAATCGCTTTTCCCAGTCCACTTTTCCATGGATTGCGACCCCTTTTTGGAACTTTTGCACATTTTCCTCGGAGTTTTCAACAAAATGCAGGATGTGACACCCCTGAATTTCCACGTTTTCCACATAGGTTTCCCCGAGCATTCCGCGGTCAGACGTCTGCCCGCCGCCTTCCGGGAAGAACGCGGTGCGGTCCACTTCCACGGCAAGCTGGTCACCCATGTTGTAAAGTTCGATCACTTTACAGTCAAACTCGGTCACACTGCTGTCCAGATCATAAAGCTTTTCTGTCATACCTGCTCCTTTTTTTGAATTCTAAGAAAAACGGAGCCGCGAAGCCCCGTTCCGATTTTGATTGTTGTTACACCTGAACGCCAAGCTGCGAGAACAGCGCATCCATTGCAAGGGATTTGAAGATGTTCTGGAAGAACACAACGATCTTATTCCAGATGTTGCGGAAGGTGACGCTCGCCTTGGTGTAAATGCTCGCGATAACATTTTCCTGCTCCGGCGCGTGGCGGACGATGGAGGACGAAACGATGGTGCGTGCGCCGAGACCGTAAATGAGGTCGGCGCCGAAGATCGTCGTGGTATCGTTGCCGTAAACCTCAAGATTGTGCGACGCGGCGTTGGAGATTGTCAGCGGATCGGTCAGCACGGCGGAAAAACCGACATAACCGTTGTCGATGCATTCGCCGACCGCAAGCAGCGGCACAAGGGTGTTCAGCGCGGCACGTCCGCCGGCAGCCTGCACAGCGGAGAGCACGCTCTTTTCAGCGGAGACCACAGTCGCGGTTTTGGCAACGCCCATAAACTTGAGGGTATTGACAAGGTTGTTGATGTTTTTGATGATGATCTGCTGGCTGTCGTCGCTGCCGCCGTTGATGGTGAGCACGAGCTTCAGATTATAGAGGTTCGCCACGGTGATCGCCTGACGCAGTGTCGGGATCTTTTCGTTCGGATAATTTGCAACGCCGTTGCCGCCGGTGATGGTCAGCTCGTTGAGCTCCGCCACCGTTGTGGTATAGACTGTACCGTTTACGCCGGTCATCGGACGCAGCGAAACGCCGGAGATGCAGACCCATTCGCCGTCGAGGGTGGGCTGAATGTCAAGCTCCACGCCGTCACAGCCGCAGCGGCCGGCCAGCGAGATTGCGGCAAGCGTGTTCGCCGGTGCAACCGCGGAAAGGCCGCGATAGGCGATCAGCTTGACCGCGTTCGGGTCGATCTTTTTGGAATCGGAAAGCAGAACGGCGCCGGCGGGCAGATCCGCAGCGAAGGCGGTCGTTGCGCAAAGCATCAGCAGCGCAAGCAGCAAAGCGAGGAGTTTTGTGATCTTTTTCATGTGAAATCTTCCTTTCATTTCAGTTTGTGGATAAACAAGCCGCTGAGCAGCTTGGGTTCGAACCAGGTGGATTTCGGCGGCATCACGCGGCCGGCGTCGGCAATGGCCATCAGTTCATCGAGCGACGTGGGATACATGGCGAACGCGGCGCGCATATCTTCGCCGCAGCGTTTTTCCAGCTCGCCCAAGCCGCGAATACCGCCGACAAAGTCAATGCGCTGATCGGTGCGCGGGTCGTCGATGCCGAAAATCGGCGCAATGCAGTTGGTCTGCAAAATAGAAACGTCCAGCGACGCAACCGGATCTTGCGCGTCAAACGTGCCGTCCTTCGCGGTCAGCACGTACCACGCCCCGTCGAGCAGCAGCCCGAACTCATGCCTTCTTTGCGGCCGATACGGCGCAGTCGGCGCAGGAGCGACGTTGAACGACTGCCGCAGCTTTTCAAAGAACGCCTCTGTTGTCAGTCCGTTCAGATCGCGCAGCACGCGATTGTAATCCATGATGGCAAGCTCGTCCTTGGGGAACACAACGGCGAGGAAGAAGTTGAATTCCTCCGTGCCGTCAAAATCGGGCTTTTCCTTCCGGCGCTTTTGCCCCACGCGCACTGCCGAAGCGCAGCGGTGGTGACCGTCGGCGATGTAAAGGCTTTCCACACGCGCAAACGCCGCCTGCAGCGTTTCGCAGACCGAAGGATCATCCACAACCCAGACGGTGTTGCCGATGCCGTCGTCCGTCACAAAATCATAAACGGGCGCGTGCTTGTTTTGCCAGTCGGCAATCGCAGTCTTGACCGTGTCGCTCTCACGGTAGGCCAAAAAGATCGGTCCGGTGTTCGCGTCGCAATAGTCCACATGGTTCACGCGGTCCTCCTCTTTGTCGGCGCGGGTAAACTCATGCTTTTTGATGACGTTTCCCAAATAATCGTCAATGCTCGCGCAGCCGACCAATCCGGTTTGGCTGCGGCCGTCCATGATCTGGCGATAGATGTAAAAGCAGGGCGCAGCGTCCTGCACACAGACGCCGTTTCGCTCCAGCGCGTCCAGATTTTCACGCGCCTTCAAATAGACCGCCCTGTCATAGGGGTCGATGTCCGGCGCAAGGTCGATCTCGGCCTTGTCCACATGCAAAAACGAAAACGGCTTGCCCTGTACTGCCCGACGCGCCTCGTCGCTGTTCATCACATCATAAGGCAGCGCGGCGACCGCGGCAGCGTGCTCCGGCGTGGGACGCAGGGCGCAAAACGGTCGAAAAACAGCCATTGAAAACACCTCTTTCCAAAAAGTCATATATATTCTTTATTGTAATCGCAACCCCGCAGTTTGTCAACCGGCAAGGCGATGCATAAACAAAAACTTTTTGTAAATAATAGCGCTGAGGTGAAAATCATGTCTGTTTCCAATGAAGATTACGCGGCCATGACCAACCGCGCCGCGCCGCCCTCACCGTTGGCGCTCGATTGCCTGAAAGCGTTTCTGGTCGGCGGCAGTGTGTGCTGCTTTGCCCAAGGCGTCACCGAAGCGCTTGTGCTGCTGCGCCTTTCCCGCGAGGACGCAAAGCTGCTTGCGATGATGACGCTCATCGTGCTCACGGCCATTCTCACGGCCGCCGGTGTGTTTGACCGGTTGGCAAAGCACGCGGGCGCAGGGCTGGCGGTGCCCATCACGGGCTTTGCAAACTCTGTGGTCTCCCCCGCTCTGGAATTCAAGAGCGAGGGCTATATCCTCGGCACGGCAGCGCAGATGTTTTCGATTGCAGGGCCGGTGATCGTTTTCGGCTGCTCAAGCGCGTCGCTGTATGGGCTGATCTATTTCTTTTTGGCAGGGAGGCGCTGAGATGGCAACACGACTTGGCAAACGCACGCTGCAACTGGAAACGCGCCCGCGCATTCTTGCTTCTGCCGGCGTTGCGGGAAAACGTGAAGCGCAGGGGCCGCTCGGCAGCAGATTCGACCGCATTTTTGACGACACGACCCTCGGCGAAGTCTCCTGGGAAAAGGCGGAAAGCAAGCTCCTGCTCTCGGCGGCGCAAAGTGCGCTGAACAAGGCAAAGCTGCAGCCGTCCGATGTTCAAGCGGCGTTCGCCGGCGATCTTCAAAGCCAGTGCACGTCGGCGGTGTTCGGTCTGCGCTCTCTGGGCATCCCCTACTGCGGGATTTTCGGCGCTTGCTCCACCATGGCCGAAGGGCTGTTGCTGGCGGCGCTGGCGATCGAAAGCGGCGGCTTTTCCGTGACAATGGCCGCGACAAGCTCGCATTTTTGCACAGCGGAACGGCAGTTCCGGCATCCGCTGGAATACGGCGGTCAGCGCACCCCCACGGCGCAATGGACAGTCACCGGCGCAGGCGCCGCCCTGCTTGCACGTCAAGCGGACGCAGGCGCGCCCTATATCGACAAGGTGCAGCTCGGCACGATGGTCGATCTCGGCGTGAAAGACGCGGGGAACATGGGCGCGGCAATGGCGCCGGCAGCCAAAAAGACGATTGCCGATTTTTTGCACGACACCGGAACGACCCCGGCGGATTACGATCTGATTCTCACGGGCGACCTCGGCGAAGTCGGCAGCACACTGCTGTGCGAGCTGATGCAGCGCGAGGAAGGGATCGATCTTTCGCAAAAGCAGCGCGACTGCGGACTGTTGATCTTTGACCGCGAAAAGCAGGACGTCCACGCCGGCGGCTCCGGCTGCGGATGCAGCGCAAGCGTGCTTTGCGCCGATATCTGTCGTGCGCTGCGGGAAGACACGCTGCAATCGGTGCTGTTTGTTGCCACAGGCGCGCTGATGAGCGCGGTCTCCTCCAAGCAGGGCGAAAGCATTCCCGGCATTGCGCACGCGGTACTTTTGAAGAAAGGAGAACCCCAATGAAACTGATGAAATGTTTGATGTATGTGCTCGAATGCAAAAAAATTCTCGGCATCGCAAAGGTGCTGACCACAAGCGTGACGATCCTCGTTTTGGCCTGCACGGCGGCAAAGATGTTTTTGCTCAAGGGCGTTGACGCAAAAAAGATCGGCAAGGCGCTGAAAAAGGTGATCAAATGAGCATTGTACTGACCCTTTGCAAGGCCTTTCTCGTCGGCGGTCTGCTGTGTGTGATCGGGCAGGTGCTGATTGACAAAACGAACCTCACCCCGGCGAAGATTCTCGTGCTCTATGTGCTCGCGGGCGTTGTGCTCGGCGCAGTCGGCGTCTATGCGCCCTTGGCGGAGTTTGCCGGTGCGGGCGCAACCGTGCCGCTGACGGGCTTCGGGTTCAATCTTGCAAAATCGACCGCCGAAGCGGTGAACGAGCGCGGACTTTGGGGCGCGTTGGAGGGACCGCTTTCCGCGGCGAGCGTGGGCGTCATGACGGCGGTGCTCAGCGCGTTGATCGTGAGTGTATTCGCGCGGTCAAAGGACAAGTAGGGGCGGCCAGTGGCCGCCCGTTGTCAGTTATTAGTCATTAGTCGGTAGTCGGTAGTCGGTAGTATTTTTAACCCCACCGTGGATGTAGATTCCATGGTGGGGTGTTGTTTTGCAAAAAAGCCTTCCCCTTTTCAAAGGGGAAGGGGGACCGCTCGCCCGCAGGCGAGTGGTGGATGAGGTTCGTTTATCTGCTGAAAAGCCTACGGAAGAAGTTCAAAATCATTTGGATCAGCTTTTGGAAGAAATTCATATTGCCAGTGTTGTTACCGCCGTCATCCTGATTCGGATGATCGGGACTCGCAGGGTCGGTCGGTTCTTCTGCTGCAGCGTCTTTTTCAAATGTTGCAACCAAGACAACGTCTTCGGTAACAGTAAAGGTATAAGTCATGTTGTCGCTGACTTTTTCCTCATCTTTGTACCAGCCGATAAAATGATATCCATCGTTTACTTCAACCGTTAAGGAAACAGTATCGTTGCAGCGTGCAGCGGTATTCCCGGTAACAGTTGCACCGCCGATCGGTCCGTTCAAATAGACCTTGATCGTTTTCGGCGCAATGTATTTCGCCGTCAGCGTCATGTCTTCGGTTGCGGTAAAGGTGTATTCTTCGTTACCGCTGACTTTTGTATCTCCGTCATACCACCCATCGAACAGATAGATTTCATCCGGATAAGCCCTTGCTGTCACCGGCGCTCCAAGCGCACTGACAAGACCCGAAACCGGAGACACATGGCCGCCTCGTTCGGTCGTCAAATTCACAAGCATCTTACATTTTGAAGAGAAAAGAGAAGCAGATAGTTCGGCGTTCTGCGTCAGTGACGTCAAAACACAAGCCGGGCGAATTCCGTTGTCGGTTTTGCCAACCGTAGCGCCTGCGCTTGTGACGCCGGTGTAATCAACGCTGCAAGCACAATCGGGGCGTAAACCGGCGGATCGAAGCAGCCAGAAGGAAGTTCCTTCTTCGGTAACTGACAGGCCTCGGCATTTCGCGTAATCCGTGCCGCTTGCGGTTTTTGCAGCATCCGGAACAACGCTGTTGATTGACGTGCCGAAGCCGTAGGCCGTATTGAGCGCCTGGTCATAAGACAGCAGGAAAATTTTATCGATCGTCGTTGCAGAGTCAAACTGCGCATAACGCGTGTCAAATGCTTCGTTTGTCAGCGCAGTGGTTTGGATCAAAGCTTTCTGCGCATCGCTGAATGCCGTTTCATAAAAATCATAGTTCAGCCAGTCGCGAATGGAGGACGTTGCGTAATCGTTGGCAAGAACGGAGGAGTATTTTCCTTGAAAAGATTCAATCTTTGTTTGCGGATAACTCGTTGTAATTGTGTGGAACACATTTTGATACGGCTGGGAATCAATGATCGTTTCGCACATCACAAGACCGGTTTCAGCGTCAAGCACACGCCATTGCAGCGGTTCATACCTGAAATAATAGTAAGTGTCTGTTTCAAAGCCGTTTTCATCCTGAACAGAGTAGTACGCATCGGCTTGCCTGTTCGTTATTTGCGGTCGGAACTGCGTAAATCGAACCCGGCGATACTTTTGCGCATCACAGAAAAAGTCCGTGATTTCCACCCTCTGATTTCTTTCGGGCTCATCTTCTTTTTCTGCGCGGGAAAAATCAAAAATGAATCCGCTGTTTCCGGCGTTGTCCGCTTCATCGGCGGCGGTTTTCAATGCATCTGTTTCTGCAACGCGTGTTTGCGGATAGGTGCCGAATGCGAGTGTGTCGCCGACCTGACAGGCTGTGCCCTGTGCAAACGCCAGCGACATTCCCGATAAGGCCAGCAGGGTCGATAAAAGAATGGATACAAGCTGTTTTACGTGTTTCATGGTGCGATTCCTCCTTTAAAAATAAAAATAAAAATGCGCAGCCGGAGCCACGCACCTGTAAAAATACATAACTCCATTTGCTGCGACACAAATCTTTTCAACCGAAAGTTCATTGAAAATGAGTCTGTATCTTTACCAAGATACAAACTTTCGGTTAAAAAGCAAAGATTTATGTCGCATCTTAACTCTACCACATCTCCCCCGAAAAATCAAGTGTTTCCCATAAAAAAACGGGCGTCTTGAAAGTGCTTTTTGCTTCCGCAACAAAATTGGAATCGCAACGAAAAAAAGCCCCAACGGAGCTTTTTTTCTGCGGCCACCGGCCGCCCTTACAAATTCTGATGTTGATTGCGCGGCTGCGGTTTTACATCCCGCCCGCCGGCAAATTTCATTGCGACTTGCGAATTATTCCTCGTCTTCCGCTTCGTTTTCGTCCTCGTCGTCTTCCATCTCGATTTCGAACTCAAGCGTTTCGCCGCAGCACGGGCATTCCACCTGGCCGTCGTCGTCAATCTCGTCAAGGTCGATGCAGATGTTTTCGCCGCAGGCCGGGCAGGTCACTTCGATGCAGTCGTCGTCATCGCAGCAATCGCAGTCGTCGTCGCAGCAATCGCAATCATCGTCGTCGATGTCATACACAAAGTCTTCCACATCGCCGAGATCCTCGTCGATCTCTTCAATGTAATCGTTCAGCGTGTCCACATCGTCTTCCAGACCGCTGATTTCGTCGGCGATCACTTCCAGCGTGTCGAGCACGGCGGCAAGCAGCTTGCCTTCTTTTTTATCGGTGTCGATGTCAAGGCCTTCCATCAGGCCCTTCAAATAAGCAACTTTTTCACTCACAGACATGGTTATGTTCCTTTCTGCGCTTATGCGCGGCCAAGATATTCGCCGGTTCTGGTGTCGACCTGGATCATTTCGCCCTCATCGATGAAGAGGGGCACTTTGATCTCTGCGCCGGTTTCCAGTGTGGCGGGTTTGGTGGTATTGGTTGCGGTGTCGCCCTTGAAGCCGGGATCGGTCTTCGTGACCTGAAGCTCCACAAAGTTAGGCGGTTCCACGCCGAAGACCTTGCCTTTATAGGACAAAATCTTGCAGGTCATGTTCTCTTTCACAAACTTAAAGCTGTCCGGCAGATCCGACTGGTTGATGGGGATCATGTCATACGTCTCGTTGTCCATGAAATAATACAGATCGCCGTCGCTGTAGGAATAATCCATATCCTTGCGCTCAATGTAAGCCGTGGGGAACTTCGCGGTGGGGTTGTAGCTCTTTTCCACCACTGCGCCGGTGATCACGTTCTTGGTCTTGGTTCTGACGAATGCAGCGCCTTTGCCGGGCTTCACATGCTGAAATTCCACAACCTGCAGCACGTTGCCTTCTTCTTCAAAGGTGACGCCGTTTCTGAAATCGCCTGCTGAAATCATAGTAGTATCCTCCGTGTTCTAAGTTTACTTTAATAATGTATCATAAAACCTCCCTTTTTGCAAGTGTTTTTTGAAACTTCCTTCAGGAAAGAACTGCAAAGATGACTTTTTTCTTAAAAATGCGGCGGGGTTCTTCTTTTTTTGCGCAATCTATGCTATGATAAGAGCATCAAAACGAAAAGGACGATGCTTCATGAAAAAATGCTTTGGTTTTGCCGCGCTGATTCTGGCTTTGCTGGGTCTGCTTTGTGCCTGCGGCAGTCAACCGCTGGAAGAGACGCCCGCACCTTCCGCCACAGAAACAACCACCGAAGCCGACCCCGTGGTACGCGTCATGTTTCCCGAGGGCTACACCGCAGTGGAAATTGCCGAAAAGCTGGAAAAAAACGGCGTTTGCGCGGCAGCGGATTTCATGGCGGCGGTCAAAAACGCCGACGGGGTGAAAAACAGCTACGCCTTTCTGTCCGACGTAGATTTTTCCGAACGTGCCTTTGCGCTTGAGGGCTATGTGTTCCCCGACACCTATGACTTTTACCGCGGCGAGAGCGCCCAAAAAGCTCTTTCGCGCTTTTTGAACAACATGAACACCAAGCTCACCGAAGAGCGCAAGGCGCGCGCGGCAGAGCTGGGTTACACGATGGATGAGATCCTCACCCTCGCCTCCGTCATTCAGGAGGAATGCGGCGACCCGAAGGAGATGGCGAACGTCTCCGCTGTGATGCACAACCGGCTGGAAAGCCCGGATTACGGGATGCTGCAATGCGACGTGACGATTCATTACGTCAACGACCGCATCACCGATTCGCCCTATCTTTCCGGCGACACCTCGGTTTTTGCGGCGCGCTATAACACCTATAAGGTGCGCGGTCTGCCTGTCGGCGCCATCTGCTGCCCCGGGACCGACGCGATCGACGCGGCGCTGTATCCGGCGGAATCCAACAATTTCTTCTTTGTCACCGACGCGGATATGAATTATTATTACGCCGAAACGTATGCCGAACATCTTGAAAACTGCAAGAAGTGCGGGATAGATGTTTAGTCGGTAGTCGGTAGCTGTTAGCTGTTAGCTGATAGCTGTTAGCTGTTAGCGGACAGAGAAGCCCCGCCGTGGATGTAGAATCTGCGGCGGGGCTGTTTTCAATGCGTAATTCGTAATGCGTAATGCGTAATTATCTGCCGAACAGGCGGGCGAAAAGGTTGCGGAACCATTGAATGATGCGCTGGAAGAAGTTGAGGTTTTCGGCGGGTGTTTCGTCTTGCTCTTTCGGTTGTTCTGCAGCGTTTATGGGCTGACCTCCGTCCTGCTCTTCACGCACTTCATAGGCACCGCAGACAGTGCAAAAACGGACTTCAATGCCTTTTTCGTTCGGATCGCTTGAACGGAAAGGTTTCCATTTGCCCCATTTATGGCCAGCTGGCGCTGTGATGTGGTCTGTATACGCGTAGCCGCAGACGGAGCACCTGTGGAAATCGTAGCCTTCCGCGGTGCAGGTCGGCGGAACAATGCCCACTTTATAGTTGTGACCCGTTGCCGGAATCTCACGTGTAAAGCTCTGGCCGCAGACGCCGCAGGTCGCCTTTTCTTCGCCCGCCTTTTCGCAGGAAGCAGCTTTCACAGTCGCGAAGCCGTTCGCGTCAGCTCTGTGGCCGGAAGCGGGAATAACAGCCTGTGCGATGAAGATCTCGCCGCACACGGAGCAGTGTGCGCCGCTTGTCTTGCCGTCCTTGGTGCAGGTGGCAGCAACCGCTTCGTCAACCGCGAGCGTGTGTTCGCCGGCACTCAGGGTTTTGGTTTCCTTTTCCTTGCAAACGTTGCAAACACGGGTGACGGTGCCACCATTTGCGCAGGAATAACCTGTAGGCCCAGACCAGTTGCCCCACTTGTGACCGGTCTTCGGCAGCACAGTGCCGGCGGTGATGATCTCGCCGCAGACCGCGCAGGTCATCTCGTTCAGAACGCCGTCCTTGGTGCAGGTGGCGGGCACATTCTTCGTGGTCGGGGTGTGCGCCGCAAGGGGCACGGTTTCCTGCGCCTTGATGGTGGTCTTGCAGGCTTCGCAGTGGCTGCCCTCAGTCAGACCGGTCGCTTTGCAGGTCGCCTGCTTTGCGGGGTCGGTCTTTACGGATTTGTGGTTTTTGGGATTGGGTTCGCCGTAGGACTGTTTGCAAACCTTGCAGATCGCCTTATCCACACAGTTGGCGGGTGTGCCTTCGGTGTGCGGAAGCTTCGGAATCACCGCGCCGCCGACATAAGGCGTTTGGCAATCTTTACAAGTACCGATGCCGGTTTTGCCTTCTTTGGTGCAGGTTGCAGGCTCTCCCGGAATCTTCACGTCGATGTTGCGGTGATTGTTCTTGTCAATCTGATCCGCCGGGCCGTTGAACACGAGCTTATCTGCATTTGCATTACCCTTTGCACTGGCGCCGCAGACGGAGCAGGATTTGTAGTACGTCGCAGGACCTTTGCAGTAAGCGGGATCCTTCACATACTTGTCTTCCGCCTTATCCGTCCATTTGTGTCCGGCTGCCGGTTCGTTCTGCTTCTTTTCTCCTTCACACTTCGGGTTAGAGCAAACATAGATGACATAACCCGGCTCTGTACACGTCGGTTGTGTGAATCTTTTTTCGCCTGTCAAATCACTGCCGCACGTCTTACACTTGTCGACCGCGAAGGAGGTCAGCGGGAACGCGCAAAGCAGCAAAACGAGTACGAACAACAGCAACAAATAAGATTTGATACGTTTCATTTTTTATTCTCCTTTTGTTTATTTCAAATCCACTTTATCATACAAATAGGAAAAAATCAAGCATTTACACATAAAAAAGGGCGGCCACCGGCCACCCTACTAACAACTATGTGCGGTTTAACTTGCTAACAGCTAACAGCTAGCAGCTAACAGCTAACAGCTATCGACTAACGACTATCGACTACCGACTAACATCACACATTAAACAGGAAATGCACGATGTCGCCGTCCTTCATCACATACTCCTTGCCCTCCGAGCGCACCAGTCCCTTTTCACGAGCAGCGGCGAGGGAACCGCATTCCATCAGGTTGTCGAACGTGACGACCTCGGCGCGGATGAAGCCGCGCTCAAAATCGGAATGGATTTTTCCGGCGGCCTGCGGCGCCTTTGTGCCGTTTTTGATCGTCCATGCGCGCACCTCCGGCTGCCCGGCGGTGAGATAGGAGATCAGGCCGAGCAGATGATAGGAGCGCTGAATGAGCAAGTCCAGACCGCCCTGCTCAATGCCGAGATCGGCAAGGAACATCTCACGGTCCTCCTTGGAAAGCGAGGAAATCTCCGCTTCCAGCTCCGCGCAGATGGGCAGCACTTCGCTGTTTTCCGCTTCGGCAATTTTACAAACGGCAAGGTAGTTTTCGTTGGTCTCAATGCCGTTGGTGAAATCCTCTTCGCTGAGGTTACACGCATAGATCACGGGCTTTGCCGTCAAAAGGCCGGCCTCGTCCAAAATCGCCTGTTCGTTTTCGTCGCAATCGATCGTGCGCGCCGGCTGTTCGCTTTCCAGCGCCGCTTTCACACGCTTCAAGAATTCCAGCGTGGCGGCAAGCGATTTGTCGCCCTTGAGCGCCTTGCTTGTGCGGTCAATGCGGCGGTCGATCATTTCAAGATCGGAGAGGATCAGTTCCAGGTTGATCGTCTCAATGTCGCGCTTTGCGTCCACACTGCCATCCACATGGATGATATCGTCGTTTTCAAAGCAGCGCACCACATGCACGATGGCGTCCACCTCGCGGATGTGCGAGAGAAATTTGTTGCCGAGCCCTTCGCCCTTGCTGGCGCCCTTGACCAGACCGGCAATGTCCACGAATTCTACCGTGGCCGGCGTGATCTTCACAGGCTTGTACATCTCCGCAAGCGCATCAATGCGCTTGTCCGGCACGGCAACCACGCCGACGTTCGGCTCAATGGTACAAAATGCATAGTTTGCAGACTGTGCGCCCGCATTGGTAATGGCGTTGAACAGGGTACTTTTGCCGACATTCGGCAGACCCACAATTCCGAGTTTCATAGTCTCTGTCCTTTCTTTTGCGTCGTCTTCGCTTACGCGGTCGCCACAGCGAGCGCCTGCTCCAGATCGGCGAGGATATCCTCAACATCCTCAAGGCCGACGGAAAGGCGGATCAGATCGGGCTTGACGCCGCACTCCTCAAGCTGGGCGTCGGTAAGCTGGCGGTGCGTTGTGGACGCCGGATGCAGCACACAGGTGCGCGCGTCCGCCACATGCGTGACGATGTTGCAAAGGCGCAGCGCGTCCATGAACTTGGTTGCCGCAGCGCGGCCGCCCTTCACACCGAAGGAGATCACGCCGGAGGTGCCGTGCGGCATATACTTTTGCGCTTTTGCATATTCCGGATCGCCGGGCAGACCGGGGAAGGAAACCCAGGAGACGTTTTTGTTGTTTTGCAGATACTTTGCAACTGCCTGCGCGTTTTCGCAGTGCTTCTTCACCCGCAGCGGCAGCGTTTCCAGCCCGAGATTCAGCAAAAACGCATTGTGCGGCGAGGGAATGGAACCGAGATCACGCATGAGCTGCGCCACACATTTGGTGATAAACGCCGCCTTGCCGAAGCGCTCGGTGTAGGTCACGCCGTGGTAGGAGTCGTCCGGCGTTGTCAGACCGGGGAACTTGTCGTTTTGCGTCCAGTCAAAGTTGCCGGAATCGACGATGACGCCGCCAACCTGGGTCGCGTGACCGTCCATGTATTTGGTGGTGGAATGGGTCACAATGTCTGCGCCGAACAGGAACGGGCGGCAGTTGACGGGGGTCGGGAAGGTGTTATCCACAATCAGCGGCACGCCGTGGCGGTGCGCTGCGGCAGCAAAGCGCTCGATGTCAAACACGTTCAGCGACGGGTTGGAAAGCGTTTCGCCGAACACAGCCTTGGTGTTTTCGCAAAAGGCGGCCTCCAGCGTTTCGTCGTCGCAATCGGGCGAAACGAAGGTAAAGTCGATGCCGAAGCGGCGCAGCGTAACATTGAACAGGTTGAATGTGCCGCCGTAGATCGCAGTGGACGCAACAACGTGATCGCCCGCCGAACAGAGATTCAGCACGGCAAACAGGTTCGCCGCCTGGCCGGACGAGGTCAAAACGCCGGCCACGCCGCCCTCAAGCGCCGCGATTTTTGCCGCAACAGCGTCGTTGGTCGGATTTGCAAGGCGGGTATAGAAATAGCCGTCCGCCTCAAGATCAAACAGTGCGCCCATCGCGTCGCTGCTCTCATATTTATAGGTCGTACTTTGCACAATCGGCAGCGCGATGGGTTCGCCGTTTTTCGGTGTATAGCCCGCGCGCAGGCATTTTGTTGCAAGTCCGAAGTCCTGCATAAGGATCGCCTCATTTCATCAAAATCAGAGAAGTACCTGTATTATAGCACGCTTTACAGAGAATGTCCAATCTTTTTTTCGTCAGAGCGCAAAAAGTACACAAAAAAGCGGCGGCAATCAGCAGGCACTTTGGCTTTCGTTGCGTTTTTCATTTTTATTCATTTAACATTTGTTTATTTTTTGTTCATCTTTTTTTAACTTTTCTATTGTCTTTTTTAGGTTTCTCTGTTATAATAAACAAAAAGAGAGAGGAGATGACCGCCTTGACCACTCAAAATCGCAGCAGCTTCTTTTTGCCGAACGGACTGCGGCGCTGCGGCCGCTACGACACCATTTTTTACGGCGCCTATGCCGGCATCGGCTCCACGTTTGATATGCGCGTGCGTTTTGACCTCAAACAAAAGATCAACACCGCAAAGCTGCAAAAGGCCGCCGACCGGGCGCTGCGCGCCTATCCGGAATTCGCTGTGCGCCCCGTTTTACATGAAGGCCGCATCTGCTATGAAACAAATAGTGCGCCCGTAAAGCTTGCACCCGATGACGGGAAACGGCTGTACTTCGGCACGGAGGACACCAACGGCTATTTGTTCGTTTTTCTTTACGGCGAGCGCCATCTCTCGTTTTCGATCTTTCACAGTCAGACCGACGCCCACGGCATGATCGGTTTTCTTGTGACCGTCATGTGGAACTATCTTGTGGCCATGTTCCCACCCGCGCGGCTGCTCGGAACCAAAATGTTCACCCGCCACGGCATCCGCGCCGACGACAGTCTGTTTTACACCATGGACGACACCGAGCGCTATGACCCGCTGACAAAATTCGCCCGCCCGGGCAACATGGTGCAGCCGGTCGATCTTGAGCGGTTGTTCCGCTTTCCGCCGGAGGACGCGCCCAAAGACTGCGCGAGCTGCCATCTGGTCAACCTCGAAATTTCCAACGCGGCGTTTCTCGCAAAGGTCAAGGAGCTTGGCACAACCTTTGCGCCGCTGCTCGGTGCGCTGACCGCCGAAGCGATCCGCGACTGCTTTGACGTGGGCGACCGCGACGTTGTTGTCATCACCACCGCCGACGGCCGCCGCGTGGTGCCCTCCAACACGCTGGGCAACCTCGCTTACAACGTCTATCTCCCTGTCACACCCCAAATTGCGGCGCTTCCGCTGAAGACGCAGTGCGAAAAGCTTGCCGAACAACTGGCAACGCAGCGCACCGAAGCGCATGTGCGCGCAACCTACAAAGACATTTTGCGTCAGTGCGACGAAATCGACGCCATGGGCGACATTGACAAGGTCAACGCCTTCCTGACCGGCCCCGAAGGGCTTGCCAACTCAATGACCGGCACAGGCACCGTCTTTCTCACCTACCCCGGCCGCATTGCAAACAATCCGATTTCCGGCGTTTTGCTGGACGGTCTCAGCCCGGGTATTCTCGCCGCTGAGCGCGCCATTGACGTTTATGCGCATCGGGATGCCCTCATCATTCAGTTTTCGCAAAAAAGCGACGACCCGTCGCTCATCGACGCCATGCGCCGCACGCTGAAAAAGCACGGCTTCGCCGTCAAAACGCGCGACCTCGGCCGCGTGACGCAGAATGTGTTTGATTTCGACAAGATCAAGCATGTTTAGTCTGTAGTCGGTAGTCGATAGCTTATAGTATAAACGCCCGTCGTGGAAGGTCACGGCGGGCGTCGGTATATTCGGTGATTCTTTTTGCGATCGAGCAGAGCAAGGACGGTGTTACAGATCAATCCAGACCGTTTTCAGATCTTTATATAATCTGCATTTTATCGCTGTAAACTTTAAGACACAATAATCAGGATCGGTTTTGCCTTTCTTATAGAACATTGTATCTCCGGTACGCCAGATCTCGTCTTTGATACTTTGCTGCGTCAACACTTCCATTGTTCCAATAAGCATAACGCCGGTATAACTGAAACGCCCTCGTTTATAAAAATACACGCTCGCTTTCTCATTTGCGCTATATTGTGCGACCCTTAAAGATGAAGTATTTGTTGTAAAATAAAAATCATTGCCGTCAATCTTTCGCGGCGCAAGCATCGCTTTTGTGTTGGGAAAACCGTCTTCGTCAACAGATGAGATCATCGCAGTTTTTTGCTCCTTGATGAAATCAAATACTTGTTCCTTCGTCATAACAAAGCCTCCGTAAACACTGATTCTTGTCTTGTTCATTATAAGCGAAAGGAATATTAACCGTCTTGTCGGCTGTATCAGCCGATGCTGCAGTCCTCTTTCGCCTCTTCCGCCCGCGGGAAAACAGCATAATCGACTCGTGTCAGATACCAGAACAAACCGGCAGCGATCAGAAACGTGATCCCCCATGAAAGCGGATAGGAAACATATAAAAACGGCAGTGTTCTTCGCATCGGCAGGAAAAAGAACACCCAAATCAAACGCAGTCCGCAGGCGCCGAACAGGGAAACGAGCATAATCTGAAAAGATCGTCCCAAGCCGCGCACGGCGCCGCAGGTCACATCAAGCAAGCAGCAAAAAACGAAAAACGGCATGATCAGTGCCATCCGCTGTGAACCGACAGCTATGACAGCCGGATCCGTTGAAAACAGCGAAACGATCCCGGCGCGGAAAATCCATCCGAGCGTTTGAAGTGTAATGGCCGCAACAGCAGCGCTTGCAACCGAAATGAGCCAGATCCGCCGCAGATGCGCTTTCTTTTTCGCGCCGACATTTTGTGAAATGAACGTCATTGCAGCCTGGGCAAAGCCGTTTGTTGCCGTGTAGATATAGGAATCATAATTGGATCCGGCGGATATTCCGGCCATCGCATCCGATCCGAAGGCATTGACATTTGATTGAATGATGACGTTGGATATGGAAAACAGCGCGTTCTGCAGCCCGGCCGGAACACCGATTCTAAGGATCTCTCGCAATTCATATTTTGAAAGACGGAAAAATCCGAGATCCAGCCGCACGTCAAGCTTCGTTTTCAGTAAATAGCGAACGGCCAACACCGCCGTGAGATACTGCGAAGAGATCGTTGCGATTGCAACGCCCGCAACACCCCAGCGCAGTACAACAACAGAAAACAGATTCAGCGCGATATTGACAAACCCCGATGCGGCAAGATAGCGCAGCGGCCGCCTTGTGTCGCCTGTTGCGCGGATCACAGCAGCGCCGAAATTAAAAATCATCGATCCGGGCGCACCCATAAAGTAAATGCGCACATAAAGCGTAGAGAGATCGATTGTATCTGTTGGCGCCTGCATCCAGCGCAGCAGAAGCGGTGAAAGCGGAATGCCGATGCCCGCGATCAAAAAGCCGCAAAGCACACTCAGGCACATAGCGGTCTTTACGGAACGCCGCGTACCTTCTTTGTCTTTTGCTCCGATCATTCGCGCAGTAAGTACGCCTGCGCCCATTGACAGACCGGTAAACAGATTCACGATCAAGCCGATCATCGACCCGGTGGAACCGACAGCAGCCAGTGCCGTTTTCCCCGCAAAGCGGCCGACAACCACAGTGTCTGCCGTGTTATAAACGATTTGCAGCAGGCCGGTCAGCGTGACAGGCACAGCAAACATAAGGATCTTTTGAAAAAACGGTCTTTCTGTCATATTGACCGCCGGTTTACGATTCATTGTTTCCGATCATCCCCTTTTTCCTTTTCTGCGAGTTACATTCCCACGCGGCGCATATCTTGATGAAACCGACGCACCATCTGCGGCAGGTACCAATGAATGCGGCTGCCGGTGATGATATAGGTATAAACCTCATGGTAGAGGGCATAGAATGCGGTTTTTAAGTCGCAGTTCTTTGAAACGGGGTATTTTCGCTTATATGTCTCATAGAGCCCAAACAGGTTTCCGGTCAGGTTGCGCATCTGGAACAGCTCATATTCCGGATCCGCCCACTTGCTCTCAAGCGGGTCAATGATTGCCGTCACGTTCAGTTTTTTGTCGGACATGATATTCATCACATTCAGATCGCCGTGGATAAGGCATGCATGTTCCACCGGTTCTTCAAAGATGGCATCAAAGCTTTTCATGCCGCGCTCCATCGCCCTCAGCGCATAGCCCTCAAGCGTGCCCGCCTTTTTCATCCTGCGGGCTTCCTCCAGCACTTCAAGAGCAAAGGGTCTGTAAAAATCAAGCCAGTTGTCATAAACGGCGTCACCTATCAGTCCGAATTTGTCATTTGTCTGCGTGTGCCAACGGTGAACAGCGGTCGTCACCTCGTCGGCGAAACGTGCCTTTGCCTGCTTTGAGCAAAGGAGCTTGCTGAAATCCGTAAAGCAATTGGTGCCTTCCACCTTTTCCATACAAAGAAAGTCCATTGGGATTTCTTTTGTTTCGAAAAAAGTGAAATACACCTTCGGCACCTTTATCACGCTGTTCCTCGCCAGCATTTGCAGTTCGGACGCCTCACGTACGCACAGTTCTCCGCAGCGAAAGCCCTTCATGATGACCGTAGCCGGCAAATGATCGATCGTTGCCGCATACACAAATCCGAAGGAACCGCCGCCGATAAAACAAATCTCCTTCACCGCGCAGGACCATTCCCGTTCCAACACGGTTTTTGCATAATGTTGCGCTTCTTTTGCAGAAACAGGGCGCTTGTTTTTTTGCTCCATCCCAAGACACCTCTTCGTTCCGATCTCTCGTTTACTTTATCCTTTTTCTATTATATTCAGAACGTGTAGATTTTTCAATCCTCAAATGCGAAAAAGTGCAGGCGTCTGCGCTGCCCGAAGAGGCGTGCAGATTTTTTTATTCTTAAGACAAAAACGCTCACCGCATGACAAATGCGATAAGCGCTTTTATGGAGCGGATGACGGGGCTCGAACCCGCTACCTCCACCTTGGCAAGGTGGCGCTCTACCAGATGAGCTACATCCGCAAATGGTGCTTCCGGTCGGAATCGAACCAACGACACGTGGATTTTCAGTCCACTGCTCTACCAACTGAGCTACAGAAGCGTAAAATGGCGACCCGGAACGGGCTCGAACCGTCGACCTCTAGCGTGACAGGCTAGCGTTCTAACCAACTGAACTACCGGGCCATTTTCTGGTGGGAACAACAGGGCTCGAACCTGTGACCCTCTGCTTGTAAGGCAGATGCTCTCCCAGCTGAGCTATGCTCCCACATCCTGCCGCTTTCTCGCGGCGACTCATATACTATATACGAAAAATGTGCGTTTGTCAAGCATTTTTCAAAACTTTTTTCAAGTTTTTTTTGCAATGCGGCAACAGAACAAAAAACGGTCAGCTTTCCAAAAGGTCCTCCAGCACGGCGGCAATATCCGCGTCGATGCAGATCGAACGCTCCCGCAGCACCTCGGGCGTGTGCGCTTCGCCGCGATTGATGCACGCGTAAGTCGCGTCCGCCCTTTGCGCGGTCATCTCCCAAAACGGGAACTTGATGATGCCCGGCGTGTTGCCGCCGACGCCAAGCTCCAAAAGCAGGAGCTTTCTCGTATGGCTGCGCAAAAACGCTGTGTAGCGCGCTGCTGCCGCGTGCCAGCCGTCATCCTCCACGAATTTGTCATCCGTGCGCAGATTCATCACCATCGGCTTTCCGCAAACCGGACAGACCGGGTGCAGCGCCGCAGGCACCGACATGCGCGGCAGACCGGCTTCCGGCCGCAGGAGTTCGCCGTCTGTGCCGATGGTAAACCCTTGCGCGGTGACCATCTCGCGCACAGTCTGCGCGTTGTCGTAGGTGCGCGCATGGCACGGCTCGCTGCACTGAAACAGCCCGTAGTCGCCCTGGGTGTAAAACAGCCGCGATTTTTCAAAGCCCGCCTTCTGAAAGCAGTGATCCACATTCGTGGCCAGCACAAAATAATCCTTGTCCTTCACGCAGGAAAGCAGCATTTCATACACCGGCTTCGGCGCGTTCATGTAGCGGTTGATCCAAATATTCCGGCTCCAATACGCCCAGAATTCCTCCTTTTCGGGATAGGGATAAAAGCCGCCGGAATACATATCCGAAAAGCCGTACTGCGCCGCAAAATCTGAAAAATAGGCTGCAAAGCGCTTGCCGCTGTAAAGAAATCCGGCAGCGGTGGAAAGTCCGGCACCCGCGCCGATGACGATGGTCTCGGCGTCAGAAAGCGCGCGTTTGAGCGCTTCGATGTTCTGTAAGTATGTGCCGGTATAGTCTGTCATCTTCATCCTTGAATACATTGAATATCACCTTGATTTTGCTGTATGTTTTTTCTTTATATGCCTTTACCGTCCGCACGGCGATCTCGGCGGCTTCCTGCTGCGGGAAACCGAATACACCGGTCGATATGCAGCAAAAGGCGATGCTTTCGCACCCGTGCGCTTCGGCAAGTGACAAGCACGAACGATAGCACGACGCAAGCAGACGGCAGTGTTCATCGGTCAGTTTGCCGGAAACGATCGGTCCGACGGTGTGCAGCACATACTTGCACGGCAGGTTGAATCCCGGTGTAATCTTCGCCTGTCCGGTCGGCTCCGCGTAGCCCTGCTTTTGCATAAGCACATCACAGGCGTTGCGCAGTGCAAGCCCGGCAAAGGTATGAATGCAGTTGTCGATGCAGTTGTGAAGCGGCTGAAAGCAGCCCAGAAGCGCGCTGTTGGCGGCGTTGACGATGGCGTCGCATTCCAGCGTTGTGATATCGCCCTGCCAAAGATAAAGCTCGCCGTCAAGCGGTGTGAGCCGGTCAAGAGTCGTAACGCCTTTTGCGGCGATCTCCTGCTGCAGATATGCGCGTTCGATTTCGAGATATTGCGCGTCCAGCGGCAAAGGCTGACGCACATTCATCAGCGCGCGCAGCAGATCCTTTTGTCCCTGTGTATCCGCCGGAATTTGCAGTCGGTCACCGTCCGGCCGTTCGCAAAGCAGCGCACGGATCAAAAACAGCCGACGTTCCTCCTGTGTCATTTCTTCCCCTTCTTTCATTTTTTCTTATTATGTACCCGCTGATTCACTCGGCATATGAAAATTTACCGCCAAGGTTTGCATATTCGAGTTAATCAGTGGGTACTTAAAGCATATTTCGCTTTGCACCGCAATACAAGATTTCGCCCTGCACTATCAAAGGGCGGCTTCATTTTGAAAACCGCCCTTGGGGTACTTATTTATGGAACAGTTGATAGAAGAACCGGAAAATCTTCACCAGCAGCTCATAGATCTGCTTGAAGAAGCGGATCAGACCGTTGCCGGCGAGGCCCTTGGAGCCGATGATGTCGCCGATGTTATCATCTGCGGCTTTGATCAGCGTTTGCAGCACCGCGCGGGCAATGTCGTTGTCAATCGTGGTCAGGTGATCAACAACCTCCTTGAGTTCCCCGTTCACATGGTCATACGCCTCCACGCCGCTGCCGGACGCCTGCGAAGCGCCATAGACGGTGTAGTAGATGCTGAGCATGGCCACTTCAAAGGAGCCGAGCGAACCCATGTAGCCCGCAAGCAGATACAGGAAGGACGCAACCGCCGCAGCGCCGACGCCGTGGATCTCCGCCTTGGATTGGATGAGTGCCATCAGCGCGTCAACATTGCCGTCCACGGCCAGGAATTTCAGCACAATGCGCATGATGATGGAGAACAGATCGCCCAGGCAGTACTTGTCAATCGTCTTATCCAAAACCATGGTATAGGCCGTTTTGCCGGTCAGGGAGTTGAACGGACGCACATAGCCGTGGGTCAGCTCGTTGACCGCAAGCGCCGCAATGGAGGTGAATTTAAACGGCAGACCGAGACCGGCCAGGAAGTTGTTGATTGCCGCGAGTGCAACGCTGAACAGCAGACGGAAGTCGATATCCTCCAGCCCGTCCACAGCCTTCCAGGTGCCGCCGCACTGCTGATAGATCTCCTTCACGTCGTCTTCCGTGACGCCGATCAGCGTATACAGCTTTTCTTTGACGAGCTTTTCCAGATTCAGCGTGCGATACAAATCGAAGCCCTGCTCGTCATACACAAGCTGGCTGATCTGCTCCTTCATCGGCTCGGCAGCGTTGGCCATGATGAGTACGCTGTGAATCAGATTCTTCACCACAGTGTCGATGCCGTTGCTGTTGATGAAGTAGACGATGGACGGCACCAGCTCCAGAAGCTGCGTCGCTGTGGAATCCATCAGCTTTTGCAGCATGGCAACCAGCGGATGTACAACACCCTCCACGGCAAAGCTGACGTCGTTCTTCACGTTTGCGGTGTAGACCGCCGGATCGCAGATATCGCCGTCGCGCAGATTCTGCGTCAGATTCTTCGGACTGCCGTCAATGTTCAGCGCCTCAAACAGCGGCACAAGCGCATATTTGTAGCCTTCCGCGCCGGGCAGTGTAAGCTGGATGGGTTCGGTGTTTTTGCCGAGTCCGTCACCTTCGGCGAGCATCGTGTAATCGCTCTCGGCGAGCATCCACGCCATGGCAGGCGCCACCGGCGACAGCAGCTCAACGAGCGCTTTTTCAAACACCGCGCCGTTGGCGTCCACTGCGGCTTCCGTAATGTCATCGGAGAAGCCCCAGTCTCTGCCGTTTTCATAGATACCGCCCTTAGCGTAAGCATCCCACGCGTGCAGGTCCACGCCGACCAGACGCTGAATGAAGCCTGCGATCGCGCCGTCGGGATCGTATTTGTCGAGCAGCGGCTTGATTTCGCCGAGCAGACCGGTCAGTCGGTTCATCATGTCGTTGGAGAACAGCAGTCCGCCGATGAGCGCGTGCATCAGCGAGCGCAGATCGGTGATCTTGATGCCGCCGATTTCAAGGCCGAGCAGATACAGCATATCGTTGACGAACGATTCAAAGTTTTCCACCAGCTCCGCCGCCATCTTGCGTGTCCAGAGCTTGCCGGCATAGGGATCGACGTCAAACAGCTTGGAGAGCGTCAGCGCGGAAACGAGGTGATCGGTGTCGCTGTATTCCGTGAACAGCCAGGAGGGATCCTGATAGTCGAACTTGAAGTCCTTCAGGTTCAGCACATTGATCAGCGTCCGGCGAACGTTTTCACCGAGCAGCGCATCCCAGAATCTGGTGTTGTCGGGATCCTCCAGCAGATCGAGCGCAAGGCTTGCAAGGATTGTGAGCGTCGCCGCCTTGTCCTGACTGTTGATATAGGTCATACGGTAGGTGTCGAAATCGCAGACGGACGCTGTGTTGTAATAGATCTTACCGACGGTGAAGTTGTCAAGCAGGCACTTTGCAAAGTCGCTCAGATGCAGCACACACGGATCAAACTGTCCGTTCTTGGACTGCGGGATGAAGATCAGCGAGAGCACTTCGGACAGCGAAACGGTTTCCAGGTTCACATCCAGACCGGTGAACCGCTTGATCATGCCGGTCAGCGTCAAGCGCTCGTCGCCCGTCTTTCCGGCGTAGTCGTTATAGAAATCAAGGATTGCCGTGATCTGTGCGATCATGTTCTGCAGCGACACGCCGAGCGCGTTGGAGTTGACAAAATAGAGCAGATCGGGCACGATGCCGAGCACGCCGTCGATCACCTGTTTGCCGTCGCCGGAGGTCAGCAGCGCCGTGATGCGACCCACCACGCTTGAGAGCAGGTCGTGCATCAGCCCTTCGATGTCATACACACCGTCTTTGGTATAATCGCTTGCCGGTTTCAGATTTTCGCAGCCGATCGCCTCCAGCAGCGGCAGCAGAATGTAGCGGTAGCTTTCGATGCCCGTAACGTTGACAAGGTCGTCGCGGCGGGCTCTGCGCTCTGTGACGCCGGTGGCGTTGAACAAACTCAGATTCTTGCCGAGCAGCGCGAACGCAAGCAGCGGATGCAGCGGCTTAGTCAGTGTATAGAGGATATCCGCAAGGTTTGAAAGGTTTTCCTTGATCGCCGGACGGGTCAAACCGGTCGGCATACCATTGTCATTATAATAGATGAAGGTGTCGCCGTCTTTGACGGTGCGGCCGGGGTCAATATTATATTCTGCCAGCCGAATGCCGATCACGGTCGCCGCCTTATCCAGCGCCGTCTGATACTGCGCAAGCTTGGCGCTGACCTTATGGATGATGTCCAGCGCGTCTTCGGGATGCCATCTGTTGATGTGCTTTGCGATTTCAAAGAACGCCGGGTTGTCTCTGCCGCACATAAAGTCGCCGAGCAGGGCGAGCAGCTTTTCGATCGTCTCGTCCGTGAACAGACCGTTGACGGCCTCCATCGCAAAGGAGCCGAGCGTGAAGCTGTCTTTGTCGGACCGGATGTCGAGCAGGTCGAGCAGCAAATTGCCAAGCAGCTTGCCGTCGCCGGCGTCGATGTTCAGCGCGTTGGTCAGCATATCGTCCATACGCTCCGCGAGCCAGACCGCAGTATCTTCATCCCAGTCGGTCATCGTATAGCTGTCGAGGTATTTGCCGAAGTCCTTCTGTGCCGACAGCGTGCGCTTTGCGGCAACGGGGACAAAGCCGTCTTGCTGAATCTGCGCCAGCAGCGCGGCCTTTTCAGCCGCCGTGGCATTTTCGCCGAGAATGTAGGCCCAGTTGAAATCGGTACGGTAGGTTGCGGTCAGACCGTTCATCAGCTCAACCAACGTCTTGACTACACCCTTCAGAGAAAGCATCCGATCGAGCACAGCGTCGATGACGTCTGCGTTGTTATGGTACATCAGCACTTCCATGCCCATGCTCGCCATGACAGTCAGCGCATCGCTGCCGTTGACGTTCAGACGGTATGCAGTGCGGCGTTCGCCGTCGGCGTCAACCGCCTTGGATTGATACTCTTCGCGCAGCACGGCAAGATCGGTGATTGCCGCAAAATACGGCTGCTTCACATCCAGGTAAAGGCGTTTGCCGTCTTTGGTCGGCACAGACGCGATCACACTGAGCACGGAAAGCAGACGGTTCACCGTCAGGTTCTTCAGCGAAAGCTCTGCGCCTTGCGATGCGAGCACCTGCTGCATCTCTTTGGCGCTGTTGTATTTACCAATCGTATAGGTGAAGCGGCAAAGCAGCGTGTTCACCAGCTTGTCGAGATCGATATTGAGGATCGGGCGCAAGGTATCGAGCATCACCCACAGCGGATGCAGGAAATTCTTTGTCAGCGTTGAAACGCCTTCACCGGAAAGCGCATACATCACCTGCGCGGCCATCTCCAGCAGATCGGCGAGGACGGTGGGCGACTCAAAGATCTCGAACAGATGATCCAGGATCATGTTGAGCAAATGCAGCAAACCGGCAGAGGTGTCGCCGATGGCTTTGAATTCTTCGGCAGAGGGCGCATCGATGCCCATGGCTTCCAGCAGCGGCAGCAGACAGTCGTTATAGCCGTCGTTGCCCTTGATGGTGACAAGCTGACCGGCAGGCTGACCGTCTCTTGTGTATTTCATCACTTTGAAGTCGTCGCCGGTGAACAGCATGGAAAACAGCGGCCGTGCCGGTGCGAGCAACACGCCCAGCGCGTTCAGAATATCGGTATAAGTGGAAACCTTCTTGCCGTCGAGCTTCCATTCGACAATCGGATCGCCGTTTTCGGCCGTGCCGGTGCGTGTGCCTTCCAACCGCGGGAAGGCTTTGGTTTGCGGCGCTGCGGCTAAGGAATCAAACAGATAGGCAAAATCGTTTGTCCAGCCGGAGATGTCGATGCCGGTGGCGTCCTTTACAAGATCGGCCGGAAGTGCAAGCGTTTCGTCATAAACGCCGCTGAGCAGCTCCACGAGCAGCGTCAGATACGCCGGTTCGTTCAAATATTTTTCCAGCAGCGGGCGCGCAAATTCACGCAGCGTTTCAATCTTTTCCGTGGACGGATTCAGGTCATACGGAATCTCCTGCAGCAGCGCGTCAAGGAAATCGTCGAGATCGTCGGTCACAAAGGTGGCCATCTCCGTTGTCCAGTTGTTATCATATTCCAGATACGGGATCTTGCCGCCGTTGTCGGCGATGTCCTGCTTCGTCGTGTCGGGTGCGTCCGGATAGGTCAGCGTATCCGCGTAAGTGTTCTTCGGCACAAGCATTTCACTCATAACCACAAGCAGATTGTCCGTCGTCAGGCTGGAAAGGAGCTTGTCAAGGTCGAGATTGCCGTTGTCATCGCAGGCGTTTTTCAAAAGATCAGACGCCTGCAAGCCGAGAACATCCGTGCCCTCCTGCGTAATCTTTGCGAGCGCAGCCTTCACGTCGTTATAGTCCAGCCCGAGCAATTTCAAAATGCCCGTGACCGCGCGCTTGTCGGTCAGCACGCCGGAGATCAGCTTTACGCAGAAATAGAACACATCGGAGATATCCGCGTTCACATGATAGTACTCGCCGGTTCTCAGGCTGTTCCAGTGCTTTCTGTAGTTGCCGTCACGAATGGAATTTTCCTTCTTTTTGAGTTGGCCAAGGGAGGACAGCTCGTCGAGCGCATTTTCGTTCAGCAGGTTTCTATCCAGCAGATAAACCTCGTTGCCATCCGCGTCGGTGAGATTCTCAAGGAACCACTGAACGACCGAAGAGAGCTTATTCGGATCAAAGCCGAGCGCATCGGGCGTGAAGAATTTTGCCAGCAGCTCGGAGAAGTTCAAATCGGCAACCAACTGTGCCGTGTCGATTTCCACATCCTTCGGCCAGTTGAAATCCGTGGCTCCCGGCTTGAGCCCAAAATCGAGCAGGCCGACAACTTTTTCCAGCAGCGGACCAACCTCCGGCAGCACAACATCGCTCATGAGGCTGTTCACCGGCTTTGAAAGGTTCACAATGTTGAACCGCGCAAGCAGGTTGATGTCGATCAGGCTTAAAAAGCCCATCAGCATGGCGGCAAGCGGCTGGAACATCATATAAGCAATGCTCGTTGTGACAAGCTGGACATATTTGACAGGATTGAGCCAGTCATACCAGTGCTTCATGATCTGATTTTCAATGATATCACCCAGACCGCTGAAGAAGCTTGATGCGGAATTCGTATTGAAGGAGGTGGAGATAAACAGAGAATAGGAGCTGTTCAGATCCAGCAGCTCTGTCAGCTTGCCGTTTTGCATCATGAGCGTCAAATTCGGCAAAATGGAAAGCAGCTTTTCGATCGGATGCGTTGCAAACTGCTTGAGCAGCGTCATCAGCGGATCCATAAGCGCATCCACCGCCACGCGCGCGTTCGCAGCGGCGTCTTGGGAGGTGAATTTGATTTGCCTGAACTGATAGGTCGGCACTGTGCTGCCGTCGGACGGCGCAAAATCATTGACGCCGAGCGCTTCAAAAATCGGAACGATGATATCCTCATAGTAATGGAACTCGCCCGGATAGAAATTGAAGCTGCCGTCGCTGGCAAGCGGAATGGCGACCAATATCAACTGAATCAACACGGAAAAATAGATCGCCTTATCCATTTTGATCTTATCATATTGCTGAATTTTTGTGGCAAACAGCATTTCCAGCAGCGGATTGATTGCGCCGAACAGAACCGAAAGAATGCCCTTGAAATCATCAAAGCTGGAAAGATTCCAGTCGAAATCCAGCTTGTCTTCCTCATTTAAAAGCTGTTTCCAGTTGTCGCCGCAGCCGTTCAGCTTAGAGATGATGGAGCTGTATTTGCTTTCGTTCACACTCTTCAGCAGCTTTGCAATCTGACTGGGCCAGAAGGAAAAGCCCGCGTCGCCCAGCAGTTTCTTCAGCTCTGTGGCACGGCCGCCGTTGATGTCAACGTCCAGAGAACCGCCGAGTCCGATCACGTCAAGGATATCGGTAAGCGTGCTGCCAAGCGATGCGCTGCCGCCGGCTGCAAGCGTGATCGCGTTTACAATGTCGATTCTGAGGGTGTCATTGTCAAGCTTTCTCAAAAGATCGTTCTGCGTGAGCAGCTCCGGCAAATCGTCAATCAAGCCCGTGACCGTTGGGAACACCATGGAGAACATGGTGTTGATCGTGTCGTTGTCGAGCACCTTTTGCATCAAAACGCTCATGAGCAAATCGAACATCGTCACGATTCCGTTGTCGTCATAGTCGCGGATATCCACGCCGAAGGTGTCCGGCAAAATCTTTTTGATCATGGCGACCGCTTCGGGCGAAGCGGCAAAGCCGTCAATTTGCTGCACCATCGTCTTGATGGTTTCATCGGTCACCGTATAGGTGTCGGCGTCGTTGCCCTCTTTGCGCAGCATATCATCCGCCATGGCTTCGCGCTTGGCGTAATAGCCCTGGCTGTCATAGGTCGTTTGCTGGAAACCGGTAAACGCAGCTTCCCGCAGCGCATTGATTTCACGGCGAACATTTTCCAGCATGGCGAAGCCGACGGCGCGGCGCGTCTGCGCGTTCGACAGATCGGCGCTCTGTCCGTTCCAGACCTGTGTGGCCGTTGTCTGATAAGAAGCGTCGGTATAAGCAGTGCCGTAAAGCTTCAGCAGCAGCGTCTCGGCATTTTCCACCGCTCTCATATTGGAGCGCACGGTGTTGCGGTTTCCGGCGTCAATCCGGAACCTCTGCGGCGTCACGCTGCCGTAAAGCGTTTTCAGCGCGGCGTCAAAGAGTTCGCCCGCCAGCGCATTCAGCGCCTCTTTTGCAGTGTTATATTTTTGCTCGTAGGTCGCATAGGCTTTGAAATAAGCCTTTGTCGCGCCATATTTCACGTTCGCATACGCTTCTTCATACTGCGCCTTCTGCTTGTCGAGCATATCAAACAGCGAACCGCTTGTATCCAGCGAGCGCACGCCTTCCACTGTGACAAACTTGCCGACCAGCGCTTCCGCCGTCACGTCGGCAGCTGTCAGCTTCTGCATATCAGCGGCAAACTTCAGGAACGCATCCTCGGTGGATTTCACCGTGTTGAATTCCGCGCGCATCTCAAGAACTGCAGGCAGGCTGGTCGTGTCGCCCTCTGTCTGCTGGAGCACTGCGGCGAGTGTTTTGTCAAGAAAATCAGCGTCCACCGTTTCACCGGCCTCGCGCTTTGCCAGCAGCGCCGCCTGCATGGCCGAAAGGGAGGCGGAAATCTGCTGCAGATTTCCGATTGTCTGATGCTTGCATGTCGTTTTGCAAACCGTGCACGTTGCGCTGCCGTAGTTATCGCTGTGCGCACAGGAGGCGTAATAATCTTTTCCGCAAACGTCGCATTTGCCGTCGTTGTTGCCATCGGCGCAAGTGCCGGTGCAATAGCCGCAAACGTCGCACTTGCCGTCGGGCGCGTCCTGTGTGCCGCCGATGTCGTCTGTGTAGGTGTGGGACGCATCCTTTCCGCAAGTATCGCACTTACCGTCATTGTTCGCGTCCACACAGACATGAGAGGAATCCTGACCGCAAATGTCGCACTTGCCGTCGGGAGCGTCCTGCGTGCCGCCGGTCACATCCGTATGTGTGCCCATGCACACACCGCAGCCGTCGCAAAAGCCGTCGGCAAAGCTGTGCGCACCATTGGCGCTGCACATCTTCTTGCCGCAAACATCGCACTTGCCGTCTGCGCCGACCGTGTAGGCTTCATACTGGATATAGCTGTACTCCGTTGTCACCGTCTTCGGGTTTCCGTTTTCATCATAGACGATGTTGCCGGCTTCATCCATTTGATTGTACGTATAAGTACCCTTCGCGTTTGTGCCGATCCACACGCCTTGCGCGTTGTAATACTTGCCTTCCGCGTCCGGGCCGGTCACCTTATCCTGCTCAGTATACTGTTTCAACGTGCCGTCTGAGCAGCCGTTCAGGCAGTAGCCGCAGGTATCGCAAATCAAATCATGGTTCTCATCCTTAAAAGAACCGTAGCCCTTCGCGCCGTAAACAACCGTGGCGTCCTTCGCGTCGTTGACCGCGAGAAACGAAGTGCCAATGTCGTTTTCCAACGCCCACTTGGCAGCCGTTTCAATCTGCGCAACCGTGTACGTCTCCCAGCCGGTGGGCTCCTCCGCTTTTTTGGGCGCTTTGAACCAGGAGCGCTTTTGGGTCGATTCTTCGCTCACAAGCTCCATCCTGCCGGCGTCATTACGCACATAGGTGCGTTTTGTGTTGCCGACAGTGATTTCAGCCGCAATCAAATCGCCCTGCAGCGGCTCGCTTTCCTCGGTTTGTGCTTCCTCGCTCTGCGCGGCGGCAGCCTTCCATTCTTCGGCGAACACCGAAAGCGGAAGCGCCGACAGCAGCATCAAAAGGCTGAGCAGCACACTCAGGGATTTACGGATGGTTTTTTTCATACAAATGACCTCCTTGTATGATGATAAATATAGCAATTTATTATACCATAAAGGAACATTAAAAATCTATGCCCATAAAGAAGATTCACCTGCAGTATTTGTAAATTTTTTGTTACTGAAACCGCTTTTTCAGCAAAGAAATCGGCAAAAAGCCGTCTTTGGAAAAGTTTTGGAAAGCGATTGCGGATATTGACAAAGTTTTTTCAATCCGCTAAAATAATAGCAGAAGAACAAAGCGCACTGCCGTGTGCGATGGAGGTTGTTGCATGAAAGCAAACAAAGTCCTGTTTCTGCTGGTCGCAGCCATGCTCGCGCTGCTGCTCATTCCCGCCTTCGGCGCAGACGCCGACCCGAACACCGAACCTCTGACCGAAACCGCTGACACAACGCAGACGGAAGAAACACACACCTGGCTGCTCACCGAAAACGACGGCGCCGCCTGCACGGCCAAGGGCACGCTGACCTACACCTGCGCAAACTGCGGAGAAACGCGTGTACAGCAGGATGTGACGGAGCCCGGCACACACCTGCACACCGAAACCGTTCCCGCCGTGCCCGCAAGCTGCGGCAGACAGGGCGTTTCCGAAGGTGTGCGGTGCAGTGATTGCGGTGCGTCCCTTTCCGGCTTTGACCCGCTGCCCGCGCTGCGGCACAGTTGGGTGTGCACCGTTCGGCCGGCCACGCTGAAGCGCGACGGCAAGCGCAGCTATGTTTGTGAAAACTGCGGTGCAAAAACGCAAAAGCCGATCGCCCGCATTGCAAGCGTCACGCTTTCTGAAACGGCGATCGCGAAGGACGGCAGTAAACATACGCCCGCCGTAACAGTCAAAGACGCAAACGGAAAAACGCTGAAAAAAGGCGTGGCATTCACCGTTGCCTATGACCCGGGACGCAAGCATTTCGGCACCTACGCAGTCACGGTCACATTTCAGGGCAACTACGCCGGCAGCAAAACGCTGCGCTTCACCATCGGGCTGGATGTGCCGCAAGGCATTGAAAAGACGAATGTCGGCGCAACGATCGCCACGCTTTCGTGGAACCGCGTCCGTTACGCGACCGGCTACCTGCTGTATTACGCAGCGGAAAAAAGCGGCCCCTACACACGCTTTGCCGAAACTGCCGCGCGCAGCTACAACATCAGCAATCTGCAGCAGCGCACCCGCTATTATTTCAAGGTCAAGGCCATCCGCCGCGAAACGGACCGTCTGATCAGCGGCCCGGCATCTGCGGCCGTTGCGCTGCGCACGGCAAAGCAGCAGCTTTCGCCTGCCGGGCGTGTTCTTGTGGAGATCACGCCGGAAAACCGCCTGCTTGCCGTGGTCAACCACAGCCGCGAAATTCCGGCAAGCTATCAGCCGAAGCTGGCGCCGCTCAGCGAACGGGGCAAATACATGGATTGGGAAGCTGCCGCCGCGTTTGAAGCGATGCGCGCCGACGCAAGGCGCGAAGGTATCACGCTGAACGCGTATTCGCCCTATCGCTCCTATGCGCACCAGAAGGCCAGCATGGAATCCATCATCCGCGACCGCCAGTCCTGGGGCAACAGCCGCAGCCGCGCCGAAGAGCTTGCGCTGCAGGTGGTTTTGCCGCCGGGCACAAGCGAACACAACCTCGGCCTTGCGGTGGACATCTCTTCGACCGCGCAGACGTTCAAGACCACGCGCGCCTATGCGTGGCTGCTGAAAAACGGGCAAAACTACGGCTTTATCCTGCGCTATCCCGACGGAAAGCAGGACGTGACCGGCATTTCGTTTGAACCGTGGCACTGGCGCTTTGTTGGCGTCAGCAACGCGAAAAAGATCAAAAAGAGCGGCTTGACGCTGGAGGAATACACCGCGACGCTGACCGCGCCGTATTAAGCAGCAAACAAAAAAAGCGCTTTCTTCAGAATGCTCTGAAAAGAAAGTGCTTTTTTCATGCTCTATTCATGCAGCGCATACCGCTGCGCATAAGCCTCATACGCCGCGCGAAAATCCTTGTCTTCGCCCGTGTGCAGCGCATGGGTGTAGCCGTGCGCCTGAATGCTGCTGTCGTGCAGCTCAATGGTGGCCAGCGCAATGTTCGAACAATGGTCGGAGATGCGCTCAAAATTCGTCAGCAGATCGTTGAACACAAAGCCCTGCTCCACCGTGCACGCGCCGCGCTGCAGCCGTCCGACATGGCGGCGCTTCATTTCGCCGATCAGCTCGTCGATCCGCTCCTCAAGCGGCTCCACAAGCTTTGCGGTTTCCTTTTCATCCGTTTCAAACGCGCGCACCGTGATATGCAGTATCTCGTTCACGGCGTTTGTGAGCACGGCGAGGTCCTCCCCTGCCTGCGCGGAGAGCGACAGCTTTTTTTCGTTCAGCTCTCTTGCGCTTTCCGCAAGGTTCAGCGCGTGGTCGGACAAACGCTCCAAATCGGTCAGCGCACGCAGATTTTTTGCCACAGCGGCGTTCTGCCGTTTGGTCAGCTCGGTGCGCGTGAGCTTCATCAGATAGGCGCTCAGCTTGTCCTCATAAAGATCCACCGTGTTCTCCAGCGACGCCACAGCGGCAAAGCCGTCTTCGGAATATGCGCCGAGCAGCTTGATCGCTCTGCTCACGGATTTGCGCGAGAGCTTCGCCATGTCGCTGATCGCCATGCGCACCTGCTCCACAGCGAGGGCAGGATGGCTCAAAAAGCGTTCTTCCAACCGCAAAGAGGGCTCGTCCGGCTGCGTCTGCGTTTTTTCCTTGACCAGCAGCGTGACCAGCGCTTCAATCGCGCGATAAAACGGCATCAGCAGCAGCGTCATCGCCACACGCAGCGCACTGTTCACCGCCGCAACGGAAAACGGCGAAACGGTCAGCGAGAGAAATGAAAACGAAACCGCGGCGTTCAGCGCATAAAACACTGCTGCGAGCGCACCGATGCCCAGTACGCTTGCCACCGGATACACCAGCGCGGCGCGTTTGCCTTCCACCCCCGCGCCGAGCGCAGAAAGCAGCACCGGCGCCGATGCGCCGATCGTGATGCCCATCAGCAGCGGCAGCGCTTCACGCACGCTCATCACACCCGTCACGGCCAGCGCCTGCACAATGCCCACCGCGGCGCTTGCGCTTTGCAGCACAGCGGTAAAGACGGTGCCGACAAGGATGCCGAGCAGCGGATTTGAGAGCCGCGCGAGCAAGCCCGTAAACCATGGCGCGCTGCCAAGCGGGCTGACGGCAGCGCTCATGGCGCTCATACCGAACATCAGCACGGAAAAGCCCATCAGAATGTCGCCGACATGGCGCTTGGTCATGGATTTTGTGAACATCCGCAAAAGGATGCCGATCACGGCGACCGCCCCGGTCAGCGTGGCTGTGGAAAGCAGACTTTGCCAACTGCCCGCTCCGTCGAGATAGCCCAGACAGATGACCCAGCCGGTCACGCTTGTGCCGAGAATCGCTCCAAGGATCACGCCGACGCTTTGGCGCACCTTCATCATGCCGGAATTGACAAAGCCAACCACCATGACCGAGGTCGCGCATGAGGACTGGATCACAGCCGTAACGCCCGTACCGAGCAGCAGCCCGCGCAAGGGTGTGCCGGAAAGGCGATATAAAAACAGCTCCAGCCGGTTGCCCGCCACGCGCTTGAGCCCGTCCCCCATTGTGGTCATTCCGAATAAAAACAGCGCCACGCCGCCCAGCAGCGCGATCACCTGTGAAATCGTCATAAAATCCTCCCCTTCATGCCCGGCACACCGCCGAAGCAAAGCGCTCTCATCTATAGTGTACCACAAAATAAAGGGACAATCAAGGAAAAGGGGAAAAGAGGGGGCGCATGACAGATGAGGGAATACATGGAGTGTTATCATAAAAGTAGAGTCGACAAACTCACCAAAAGATGATAGAATAAAAACCAAAGAAAGGTGAGTTCAAATGACGTATGAGAAAAGTTTTAAAATTGAAGCAGTAAAACTGTCCGATGAAATCGGGATCAA
>JAFTCX010000007.1 GCA_017454485.1 Clostridia bacterium
AGAAATCCTGTCTCTTTGTATGAGAAACAACATGAAGAAAGAACTTGTAATTGACACTGTGAATGCAGCGCTGAAACGCTATCCGCAGCTGAAGGGAGCAATTCTGCACAGTGATCGTGGCAGCCAGTATACAAGCGAAGCATTTCGTTCAACATTGAAGACCAACAGCATTCAGCAGAGCCTGAGCGGCGTAGATCATTGTTATGACAACGCCCGAATGGAAAGTTTCTTTGCAACATTAAAGAAAGAACTGATTTATCGGATTCCGACATATCGCATGCCGATGGAGCAGGTGAAAACCATGGTTTTCCGCTATGTGTTTGTTTATTACAACAACATCAGAGTCTATACAGCGAATCCGGAAGGTTTTCCGCCGGTTGTGTATCGCAACCTTGCGACGCGTGTGGCTGCCTGACGCCGCCGCACGACCATGTTTTCCACCGTTACGCTACGCTCCACAGCGGAAAACATGGTCGTTCTTCCAACGCGAAGCTTCTTTGTGTGTTTTTCGACTGCACTTTTCTTGACAAGTCCAATCCGCTGCACTTCCGCTATCCTCCCTGCCCCCTTCATCTCACCCACTCAATCCCTCAGCCCCTTGATCCCTTAATCCCTACTCCCACTCCGTTCACACCTTCCGTCAACATTCACCAAAAACGCGGAGCCTTTTGTGCAAGCTGCTGAAACGCATCGGAAAAAATTGAACTTTTTGTTAGAAATGGTGAACAAGCATTGACACTTTCTTCACAATTTGATAAAATAAAGACAACTATATCGGCGGTTTTTGCTTTTCGGCGATTCCGCCCAAGGAACAAGGAGGATTTTTTATGACAGATGCAAAAACCTTAGCGTACATCAACCTCTACGGCATTCTCGGCACACTGGAAAACCTTTGTGAGCTGGACGCCGAGGCGAGCGCGCTGGCACAGGTGAAGCGCCCCGTTTCCATCGCGTTTTCCGTCAAAGGCGGTCCCGACGCAACGCTGACCTTCAAAGACGGCCGCTGCCGCATGGAGCAGGGTGTGAACCCGAAGGCAACCGTGCTGCTTCCGTTTTCTTCGTGCGAAAAATTCAACGGCATGATCGACGGCACCGTGACACCGATCCCCGTCAAGGGCTTCCACAAGATCGGCTTTTTGCTCAAGAACTTCATGAAGCTGACCGACATCCTAACAAAATATCTGCGCGCAAGTGAAGAGGATCTGAAGGATCCCGTCTTCTTTGAAACCAGCACGAAGCTGATGTTTTATTTGATCGCCGTCGCCATTTCTCAGATCGGCAACAACGATTCCATCGGCACCTTCTCCGCCTCGAACATTCCCGACGGCATCATCGAGATGGGCATCAAAGACAGCGTTGCCGCAACCATCCGCGTCAAGGATCACCACCTTGTCACAATCAAGCAAAAGCCGGCGTCCTACCGCTCCAAGATGGAGTTCGGCTCCATCAAGCTGGCCCGCGACCTGTTTGACGGCAAGGTCAACGCCGTTGCCTGCATCGGCGAGGGCACCATCGAAATGCACGGTCTGATCAACATGATCGACAACCTGAACAGAATACTCGACAGAGTTGCACTGTATTTAGCATAAGGAGGCGTACGATATGGCGAACATTCCCATCATTGAAAATCACGAAAAGAGCAGAGAGCTTTTCTCCAAAGCAACAAAAATCATTCCCTCCGGCGTCTACGGCCATCTCGGCCCGGCCGAAGGACAGTTCATCCCCGTTTCCAACTGGCCGCTGTTTTTGACAAAAGCCAAGGGCTCCTATATGTGGGACGTGGACGGCAACAAATATATCGACTATATGTGCGCTTACGGCCCGAATGTGCTCGGTTACGGCGATCCGGACGTTGACGCCGCGGCGAAAAAGCAGATCGACCTTGCCAACTGCACCACCACCCCCGGCTCCATCATGGTCGATTGCGCAGACCTGCTGGTCAACACCGTTGCTTCGGCGGACTGGGCATTCTTTGCCAAAAACGGCAACGACGCCACCCAGGGCGCAATGATGGCTGCCCGTGCACACACGCACCGCAAAAAGATCATCTTCTTCAAGGGCTATTATCACGGCGTTTCTCCGTGGCAGATGAAAAAGGACTATCCCGGCGTGCTGGAAGAGGACGTTTGCAACAACATCATCCTGCCGTGGAACGACATTCCCGCGCTGGAAAAGACCATTGAAGAGAACAAGGATCAGATCGCCGCGCTGATTGCGCAGCCCTATGACCACGGTAACTTCTATGACAACTCCTTCCCCGAAGAGGGATTCTGGCCGAAAGTGCGCGAGCTTTGCACAAAGAACGGCATCATCCTCATCGTTGACGACGTGCGCGCCGGCTTCCGTTTGGACCTTGCCGGTTCCGACCATTACTTCGGCTTTGAAGCGGATATGATCTGCTTCTGCAAAGCACTTGCCAACGGCTACAACATGTCCGCCATCTGCGGCAAGGAATTCCTCAAGAGCGCAATGAGCTCGCTCTCCTATACCGGTTCCTACTGGCTGAGCGCGGTCCCGTTCGCCGCCTGCATCGCCTGCATCGAAAAGATGAAGAAGCTCGACACCCCGACGATGTTCCGCGAAAACGGCATCAAGCTGACCGAGGGTCTCAGAAAGGCCGGCGCAGAGCACGGCTTTGACCTTGTGGTCTCCGGCGCACCGGCGCTGTTCTATCTGCGCATTGCCAACGACGACAGCATGGTCCTGCATCAGGAATGGGTCGCCGAAATGGTCAAGCGCGGCATCTTCCTTGCCAGCCACCACAACCATTTCATGAACGCATCCCTCACCGACAAGGATATCAAACACACCATTGAAGTCGGCGAAGAGTGCTTCAAGGTTCTCGCAAAGAACCATCCGGAACTGTTCTAAATTAAAAGGAGGAATCTATTATGCCACTTTCCAAGCAAGAATGGCTCGCGCTCGAAAAAAAAGCTTATGACCTGCGCAAGCTGACGCTGCAAACCACTATGTGGGCGGGCAGCGGTCACATCGGCGGCGGATTGAGCATCCTCGACCTGCTGACTGTGCTGTATCACAAGTACCTCAACATCAAAGTGGACGACCCGAAATGGGAAGACCGCGACCGCTTCATCCTTTCCAAGGGTCACGCCGCCATCGCTTATGCTCCCGTGCTTTGCGACAAGGGCTTCAACGATGTTGAAATGCTCAAAACCTTCAACCTCTCCGGTTCCAAAATGGGCATGCACCTCGACTCCAACAAGGTCGTCGGTGTGGACGCTTCCACCGGTTCCCTCGGTCACGGCGCCTCCATCGCTGCCGGCACCGCGCTTGCGGCGCGCATTCTCGGCAAGGACTACCTGACCTATGTTGCCACCGGCGACGGCGAGCTCGGCGAAGGCTCCAACTGGGAAGCTTTCATGACCATGAACCACTATCAGCTCTCCAACTGCATCGTGTTCATCGACCGCAACCACTGCATGATCGACGGCCCGACAGAAGACGTGATGAAGCTGGAGCCGCTCAAGGATAAGCTTGTGGCGTTCGGCTTCAACACCATCTGCGTGGACGGCAACAACATCAACGAGCTGTGTGACGCGATCGACGCCGCCATTGCGCGCTCCAAGGAAAAATGCGCGCCGACCTGCATCCTGATGGATACGCAGAAGGGCGCGGGCATCAAGAGCATTGCCGGCGATTACCACTGCCATTACATGGCCATTGACGACGATACCTTTGCAAAATACAGCAAAGAGCTGGAAGAAGATTACAACGCGCGCGTTGCTCGTGCAGAGAAGGAGGGCAAATAATCATGGCAGGCGGATTCGTTTATAACGCAATTGATCAGACCGAGGTTGCAACCGCTGAAATTTACGGCAAAGCACTCGCGGACATCATGCAAAAAGACCCGAAGGTCGTTGCCATCACTGCCGACCTTGCAAAATCAACCAAACTCGGTGACGTGCTCAAAATTTGTCCGGAGCGCGTGATCAACGTGGGTATCGCGGAGCAGGATATGTTCGGCGTTGCCGCCGGTATGGCGCGCGCGGGCATCACCCCGTTTTTGTCCGGCTTCTCGGCGTTCACCAGCATGCGTGCGTGCGATCAGCTCCACACCGACATCTGCTATCAGAACGTCAACGCAAAAATCATTGCCACCCATGCCGGCACCTCCTTCGGCCAGGCGGGTTCCACCCACCACGCCATTGTGGACCTTGCGATCGTGCGCGCAATGCCGAACATCACGCTGATCGTTCCCGCCGACGGCTATGAGACTGCAAACGCGGTCAACGCCGCTTATGAGAACTTCGGCCCCTACTATATCCGCATCAACCGCGGTTTCGACCGTGTGCTGTATGATTCCCAGGATTACGGTTTCGAAGTCGGCAAAGCTGTGGAGCTTCACGAAGGCACCGACTGCACCGTCATCGCCTGCGGCTCCTGCGTCTTCCAGGCCAGAGAGGCTGCAAAATTCCTTGAAAGCGCCGACGGTCTGAAGGTTCGCGTGCTGAATATGCACACCATCAAGCCCATCGACCGCGACGCGATCATCAAAGCGGTGCTGGAAACCCGCCGCATCATCACGGTGGAAGATCACAGCATCATCGGCGGTCTCGGCTCCGCTGTTGCGGAAGTTGTTGTGGATTCCGGCAAAGCCTGCGCGTTCAAGATGCTCGGTCACCCCGACAAGTTTGCGCCCATCGGCCTGCAGGAAGACATCATGAGCGAAGTCGGCATCGACGCCAACGGCATCATCGCCGCAGTGCGCGAAGTTATGAACAAGGACTTTGAAGAAGACGACAACTGGGACGACGAGTTCTAATCCTGACAAGAAAGGAGCAAACGACTTATGGCGATTGCACAAGAAGAATTATATTCCAACAAAATTTTCTTAAACGCCGCGCTTCCTCTTGTTAAGGTGCTCGCAAGTGAGGTTCCCTCGCTTTCCAAAAAGTTTGAACACGCCCACGCGGTCATTCAGGTGAGCTGCCTGAACCCGGAAGTGCCGGAGGGCAAGGTCGGTATGCATTTCATCGTCAATTCCGGCGAATGGATCGTGAACCCCTGCCTGTCGCCCGATCCGCACATTGAACTGCAGTTCAAGAGCGTGGAAAAGCTCAACGCCTTTTTCAAGGGCAACATCACCCTTGACGCGATCCCGAAGATTCACGGCGTCAAATACGCCGGTACCCTCGTCGCGTTTGTGATGACGCTGCTCAAAATGGCGAGCGTCCTCGGTGCAACCGAAGCGCCCGAAAAAGAAGAAGACAAGCAGCTCATGGTCAAGTGCATGTTCTATCTGCTCACCAGCGGCATCAGCCAGCTCAACAAGATGGGACATCCCGAAATTCACGAATGGACGAGCAAATCGCCCGACCGTGTGTATGCCCTTGCGGTGAACGATCACCCGGAGGTTTCCGCCTACATCCGCATCAAAGCCGGAAAATCCCGCGCCGGCCGCGGCGAATACAAACGCGCCATGCCGTTCTTCACGCTGCGCTTTGATTCGTTCGACAGCGCGCTGGGCATCCTGCTCGGCACAGCCGACATGCTGGAATCTGTCAAGAGCGGCAAGCTCATCATGGACGGCGGCCCGGAATTCGGCGCCCAGCTCGGCAACTTCCTGCTGCTGATCGGCGATCTGGCGAAGTAAAGCTGTTAGCTGTTAGCTGTCAGCGATTAGAAAAGAATTGATCCCGCCGTGGAATCATCCATAGCGGGGTTATTTTTACGGGAAAGCTTGACAGCCTTCGACAAATCTGCTACGATTTCCTTGGTGCTTCGGCACCCCTGAGAGCTATCTACATAAACGGTAGGCGGTTAGTCCCTCTTTGATTTTCCGAGAGGGTTCACGCCCTCTTGAGATTCTTTGAGAGGGTGATGCAAAATGGAGTTTGCAACGATTGTCACATTGGCGCTCATCTTAGCAATCATTTTGGCAGTAAAAAATTAACCGCCCCAAAACTGCACTAAGGAGCGGTTAATTCCGAATTCTTAGGGCTAACCGTCTATCGGGTAGCTCTCTTGTACTTTTATTATACTCATTTTTGCGCTCTTGTCAAGCGTTCAACAAACGGATGTATGCAAATCCCGCCGTGGAACCATCCACGACGGGGTTGAAATTTTAATGACCACCCGGCGGTTTTCTGTCCTCTGACAGCTAACAGCCTGCTAACAGCTAACTGCTAACAGCTAACTGCTAACAGCTATCCGCTACGGCCGCAGGCCGCTCATTCCGGCATATTCCAGCCGTAATGATCGGTGTGCAGCAGCTCGTGCGCTTTGTGTGAAAGCGGCTTTTCCATATAATCCCGATACAGCGCCTGCACCTCCGGGTTTTCGTGGGAGAAGCGCAGCGCGTAGCTTTTGTCAAGATCATAAAGGATCTGGCCGCGCTCGCCGCCCTTTTCTTCGCCGTCGCAGATCGGCTGTCCGCCGCCGCCTGCGCAGCCGCTCGGACAGGCCATGATCTCGATGAAGTCATATTCCACTTCGCCCTTCTTGAGCGCTTCCATCAGCCGGCGGGTGTTGGCAAGACCGCTGGCAACCGCAACGCGCACCGGTGTGCCGCCCACGTCATAGGTCATCTCTTTCCAGCCGTCCAGACCGCGCACATCGCGGAACGCATCGGCGTCGGGGTTCTTGCCGGTGGCAAGGAAGTATGCACTGCGCAGTGCGGCTTCCATCACGCCGCCCGTTGCGCCAAAGATGACACCGGCGCCCGTCGCAGTGCCGAGCGGGCTGTCAAATTCGCATTCGGGCAGCGCTTTCACGTCAATGTGATCGGCACGCAGCATCCGCGCAAATTCGCGCGTCGTCAGCGAAACGTCCACATCCGGATCGCCGCAGGCGTCGTTGAGGTTCGGAATCGCAACCTCGTGCTTTTTTGCCGTGCAGGGCATGATCGATACGCAAAAGATATCATGCGGGTCGGCGCCGATCTTTTCGGCAAAATAGCTTTTGGCAACCGCGCCGAACATTCCCTGCGGTGATTTTGCCGTGGAAAGGTTGTCGGTAAATTCGGGATACTGCCCCTTGAGGAACCGGACCCAGCCCGGGCAGCAGGAGGTCATCAGCGGAAGCGTGCCGCCGTTTTGCAGGCGGTGCAAAAACTCGCTGCCCTCCTCCATGATCGTCAGGTCGGCCGCAAAATCGGTGTCGAACACATAGTCAAAGCCGAGCGCCTTTGCTGCGGCGGCCATGCGCTTTTCGGTCGCTTCCTCTTTGGAAAGGCCGAGACTCTCCGCCCAGGCGGTACGCACGGCGGGCGCGATTTGCAGCACCGTGATTTTGTGCGCGTCTGCAAGCGCGGCATAGACTTTATCGGTGTCGTCGCGCACACGCAGCGCACCGACCGGGCAGTGGGTGATGCACTGGCCGCACAGCGAACAATCGGTGTCGGCAAGCTTTTTGCCGCCCTTGACGCCGATCGTGGTACGACCGCCGGTGCCCTTGACTTCCCAGATGTGAAGCGCCTGCACCTTGTCGCACACCTGCACGCAGCGCATACATTTGATGCACTTGCTCGCCTCACGCACCAACGGGAAATCGCCGGGGCAGACGTTCTTTTCGGGTGCGTTCTCATAGGCGAAGCCGATGATGTTCAAATCGTTCGCAACGGCTTGCATCTTGCAGTTGCCGGAGCGCACGCAGGTCGGGCAATGGCAGTCGTGCTGGCTGAGGATCAGCTCCACATTCACCTTGCGCGCCTCGCGCACACGCGGGCTGTTGGTGAAAATCTCCATCCCCTCTTCAGCGGCGGTGTTGCACGCGGCAGCAAGACGGTTTACGCCTTTGATCTCCACCACGCAGACACGGCACGCGCCGATCTCGTTGAGTTCTTTGAAATAGCACAGGGTCGGGATCTCGATCCCCGCCTGTTTTGCAGCCTCAAGAATCGTGGTTCCTTCGGCGACCTGCAGGGCGATATTGTCAATTTTGATGTTTACCATGAGAATTCTCTGCCTCCTTTGAAAGCGCCGAAGCCGAAGTGGTCACAGCGCAGGCAGCGCGCAGATTCCTGTGCGGCCTGCTGCAGCGTCATCGGGTGTTCCATCAGCTTGAAGTCAAATCTGCGTTCGGCAGCCGGACGTTCAGGCAGGTTGATCCGGCCGCAGGGCGGCTGGGGTTCCACCGGCGGGTTCGGGATGTCAAGATCGACCGTGATCTCATGATGATAGCCGAGATAAGCGTCAATGCTGCCCGCAGCGGCCTTACCGGCGGCAATGGCACGGATGGCGGTGGCGGGACCGGTCACACAGTCGCCGCCGGAGAACACGCCGTCGTGACCCTTGATCACGGTGTTCATGTCGGCGAGAATGCGCCCCCATTTGGTCTCCAACCCATTTTCGGCAAAGTGTTCGGATTCAATGGCCTGTCCGATTGCAACAACGATGATATCGGCCGGCAGACGCACATGGTCGGCGTCGGCCTTGATCGGCGCCGGACGACCGCGCTTGATGTCACTGATCATCTGCGGCTGCACCCACAGAGCAGCGGCGTTGCCGTTTTCGTCAAGCTCGATCTTCTCCGGTGCAGCAAGCTCCAGCACTTCGCAGCCTTCGGCAATCGCGCCCTCCACCTCTTCGGGCAGCGCGGTCATGTCCTCCTTGCGGCGGCGATACACGCACGTCACCGTTTTTGCGCCAAGGCGCATCGAGCTTCTTGTGCAGTCCATTGCGACGTTGCCGCCGCCGATGATAACGACGTTTTTGCCGGAAAAATCGGGCAGCTCACCGTCACCGATGCCGCGCAGCATTTCCACAGCGGAGATCACGCCGCTGCCGCTCTCGCCTTCGATGCCGAGCTTGTTGTCGGTATGTGCGCCGATGGAGATATACACGGCGTCATAATCGCGCTTGAGGTCGGCAAAGGTGACGTCGGCGCCGACATCCACGCCCGTTTTTGCGGTAATGCCTGCGGAAAGGATGGACGCGATTTCGGCGTCAAGCGTCTCACGCGGCAAACGATAGCTCGGAATGCCGTAGCGCAGCATTCCGCCGAGCTGTTTTCTCTTCTCAAACACCGTAACGGCATGACCCATCAGCGCCAGATAATACGCTGCGGAAAGGCCGGACGGTCCGCCGCCGATCACGGCAACGGTCTTGCCGGTCGCCTCTGCCGAAGCGGGCACAGGCACGTCGCCGGCACAGTCCACCGCCATGCGCTTCAAACCGCGGATGTTGACCGCGTCGTCCAGCAGTCTGCGGCGGCAGTGCGTTTCGCACGGATGCTCGCAGATCAGCGCACAGGCGGACGGAAACGGATTGTCCTTGCGGATCAGACGCACCGCGTCGGCATAGCGACCGGCACGCACCAGCGCAATATAGCCCGGAATGTCCACATGGGCGGGACAATGCGAAAGGCAGGGCACCGGCGCGGCAAACTGCGCGGTGCAGTTGCCCTGCAGGTGGGCTGCAAAATCATCACGGCAGGCGTCGAGTGCGCGCAGGAGCATATTTGCGCCCTCATAGCCGATGGCGCAGTCCGCGGTTGCGGCAATGACGCGCGCGGTTTTTTCCAGCAGCGCAAGCGTACTCTCGGTTGCTTCGCCGTCGAGCACCTGCGTCAAAAGGGTTTGCAGTTGGGCAAGTCCGATGCGGCACGGCGTACATTTGCCGCAGGACTGGCTGTGGCAAACATCAATAAACGCGCGCGTCAGATCAACCGGGCAAAGGCCGGTTGGGTTGGATTGCAGGCGGCGGCCGAGATCGGCAAGCTGCGCATCAATCACGCCCTGGGCACGCGCGGGAGTTGGAATGGTGAATCTGCTCAAGTTAAAACCTCCGTTTCCTTTTCTTCGCTCAAATTATAACATAGCCGTCGATTTTTGTAAATCGATTTTCGCAGGCGGCGTAAAATTAGCGAGAGCTAACGCCCGTTTTGAATCCAGCGGTCTTTTTCGATCATCGCCGCGTTCAGCGGGCGGGCCGTCCCGTGCTTTGCACGGGACGAACGCCGAAAGGGGACGCCGCAAAAGCGGCGTCCCCTTTCGGGCGCCCTGCACGGCTGCGCCGTGCAGGCCCGCCCGCATAAGTTCGCCGCGCAGTTTTTGCTGCGCGGCGAAAGCGTCCGTTGTTCGATTGTTCCGGTTAATGTGCCTGTGCTGCCGGTTGTGCCGCAGCCGCCTGTGTGGGCTGTGCGGGCGCTGCCGCCGGTGTCACCTTCACGGCCTTGCACGCGGGACCCACCAGGTTGACCGGGGTGTTCTCCTTCACGGCTCTGACCTTGAACAGATAGGTCACGCCGTCCTTGAGCGAGCCGATCACGGCTGAGGTGCCGCGCACATTCGCCGCCTGCATAAAGGATTTGCCGCCCTCACGCATGCAGTACACATAATATCTCGTTGCGCCGGGCACCGCTTTCCATGTAAGCGTCGCGTTGCCGTCGCCCGGCGTCGCAGTCACCTGCTGCGGCGCCTTGGGAAGGATCTTGAACTTCAGCGTCTTTGCGCCGCTGTAAAGGCCCTTGAAGGTCACAGTCACGGTATAAATGCCGAGATTTTTACGGCCCTTCGCGTAGGAGACCGTGTAGGCTCTGTTCTTTTTAAGCGTTTTGCCCTTCGCATCCTTGACAGTCACGGTCGGGGTGTGTTTCTTGCCGTCCTTGACAATCTTTGTTTCCGAAAGGCTGACCTTGGCAATCTTCGGAATGACGTTGCTGACCTTGTTGCCGCAGACGGTGCAGGTAAAGACTTTCACGCCTGCCGCCTTGGTCGTTGCGGGCGTCAGTGCACTTTTGTATTTATGTGCAATGGCCTTTGACACCTTGTTGCTGTAGGTCTTGCCGCCAAAGGTGATTTTTGCAACGCTGACGATCTTGCCGTTCGTGCCGCAGGTGCCCTTTGTCGAGGTGACGATGCCGCCGTTTGCGGCCGTTGCGGTCACACGCTTCGTCTTGCCGTTCGCGGCGGTAAAGGTCGCCGTGGCGCTGTCGGTACCGTTCCATGTCCAGACCGGTCCGTCATAGGTCGGCGCTTTCACCACATGCCGGTCGGTGTAGGTTTTGCCGCTGAAGGTGACGGTCGCGGTGTAGACCGTGTCGCCGTTCGCTCTTTTCTCGGCGGTGATGGTGCCGGCCTGCGCGCTGGCGGTAGCAGACATTTTCACACCATCGGCGGAAACAAAGGTCGCGCGGGCAAGGGATACGCTCTCCCAGACCCAGGTCGGTGCGGAAACCTCCGGCGGCGCAACCGTAAAGTCGTTGGAATAGGACTTGCCCTCAAACGTGACCGTTGCGGTGTAAACCGTCGCGCCGTCCTTGCCGGGCTTGCCGGTGATCATGCCGTCCTTCGCCGTGGCGGTCACGGTCCGGGAATCGCTGCCGTCGGTGCTGACAAACGTCGCACGGGCCAGCGTCTCATTGCTCCAGTTCCACGTCGGCTCGTTCCATGTCTTTTCCGCAACCGGAGCGGCAGGCGTGTAAACGTCGGTGTAGGTTTTGCCGCCGAAGGTGACGGATGCGGTGTAAACCGTTTGGCCGTTCGCGTCCTTCGTTTCGGTGATGGTGCCGGCGTCTTTGGACGCGGTCAAATTGGTCGTGTCCTTGCCGTCGGCGGAAACAAAGGTCGCCGTGGCAAGCGTTTCGTCCGTCCACTTCCAGGTCGGAAGGATCTCGACCGGTTCCGCCGGAGTGGTCGGCTCGGTGGCGGGATCAGTTGCAGGCTGTGTCGGTTCGGTCGGCGTTGTCGGTTCGCCGTCATAGTGAACGGCGGCGGTTTTCAGCGCGTCGTTGTCCGCGCCGATTTTGATGGCCGTCCAGTCCGCTTCGCTTCCGGCAAAATAAACATCCTTCAGCGCCGTGCAGTTCATAAAGGCCTTGTCGTTGATCGCAGTCACATTTTTCCCGAACGTGACGCTCTTCAGTGCGGTGCATCCCGAAAACGTGCCGTCATAAACGGTTTTCAGCCCGGAGCCGATCACTGCGGTCTCCAGTGCAGTGCACCCGGCAAACACACCGGCCGCAAGATCCGTGACGCTGTTTGGCAGCTCTACGCTCTTCAGCGAAGTGCAGTTCTGAAACGCGCCGGCCAAAATGGTCTTTACGTTTGCCGGAAGGGCAATGCTCTTCAAAGAGGAACAACCGCTGAATGTGTAAAGGCTGATTGTTGCAAGCGTTGTCGGGAACACGACCTCTTCCAGTGTGCTGCAGGCATTCAAAAACCCGCCGGGAATGTTTGTGATCCCCTCGCCGATGACGGCTTTTTTGACGGAAGGCAAATACTTCTCCCATGCGGCAGCCGCCTCGCCGTGCAGTTCGCCCTGCCCGGTGATCGTCAGCGTGCCGTCGCTGTTCAGCGACCAGTCGATCGCTTCTTTTTCTTCCGTGCCGTCCGCAAGCATACGGCTGACTTTTCCGCCGGCGAGCACGGTCGGCTCTGCCGCAGCAGAAAGCACCGACAGCGCAGACAGCGCCATCAGCACGGCCAGAAGTACAGACAAAATTCGTTTGCTTTGTTTCATTTTCATACGCCCTTTCGATTTGTTGTAAAACCTTGGATAGCTATACAATTATAGCAAAGAACCTCTGTGCTGTCCAGTAGATAACGGAAAAGTTTTAGGAAAAATCGCATTAAGTTTCCATTAAATGTGCCGAAAACAGGATAACTTGAATAAAAAATGAACACAGAAAGCGAGAAAACACAAAAAAATTACAAATTTTCATGCTTTTTTAAAAAAGGGGGTTTTCTTTTTCTTTCGGGAGTGCTATAATAATCGAGTATCAAAAAGTCATATCTTTTTCCTTTTTATAGTTTTTGCGTCCGAAAGACGCACACAAGAAAAAAAGAAAGAGGAGATTTTTCTTGGAAAAACTTGTGATTCACGGCGGCAACCGCCTGACCGGAGAAGTGGAGATCAGCGGCGCCAAAAATGCCGCTGTTGCCATCATTCCGGCAACGCTGCTCGCGCAGGATGTCTGCCGCATTGAAAATATTCCGAACATCAGCGACGTTGTGACGATGATGCACATTCTCAGCAGCATGGGCGCTGTTGTTCACTATATCAACAAACACACCATCGAAGTTGACACAAAGCCCGTCAATTCCTACATCGTTCCCCACGAAATGACCAAAAAGCTGCGCGCGTCCTATTATCTGATCGGCGCGCTGCTCGGCCGTTTCAACCGCGCCAAGGTGTCGCTGCCCGGCGGCTGCAACTTCGGCGTGCGTCCGATCGATTTGCACATCAAGGGCTTCGAGCTGCTGGGCGCCACAGCGAATGTGGAAAACGCGATGATCGTCGCTTCCGCCGACCATCTGACCGGCTCGTCCGTCTATATGGACAAAGTATCCGTCGGCGCAACGATCAACGTCATGCTCGCCGCTGTGAAGGCGCGGGGACTGACGATCATTGAAAACGCCGCCAAGGAGCCGCACATTGTCGATCTTGCAAACTTCCTGAACGCCATGGGCGCAGATGTGCGCGGCGCAGGCACGGATGTGATCAAAATTCGCGGCGTGACCCACCTGCACGGCTGCACCTATTCCATCATCCCCGACCAGATCGAGGCCGGCACCTATATGGTTGCCGCCGCAGCAACCAAGGGCGATGTGCTGGTCAAAAACGTGATCCCGAAGCATCTGGAATCCATCTCCGCAAAGCTTGTTGAATGCGGCGCGCAGGTGATCGAATATGACGACGCGGTGCGCGTGCGCTGCGACGGACCGCTCAAGCGCTGCAACCTCAAGACGATGCCGCACCCCGGCTTCCCGACGGATATGCAGCCGCAGATGAGCGTCATTCTCTCCATCGCCAACGGCACCTCGCTGGTGTCCGAGGGCGTTTGGGACAACCGTTTCCGCTATGTCGATCAGCTCATCCGCATGGGCGCGAACGTCCAGGTGGACGGCACGATCGCCGTTTTCCAGGGTGTTGAAGAGCTGACCGGCGCTCCCGTGCGCGCAGACGATCTGCGTGCCGGCGCGGCGATGATTATTGCCGGCCTTGTGGCGCGCGGCACCACGGAGATTGAGGACATCATCTACATCGACCGCGGCTATGAAGACTATGTGGAAAAGCTGCGTGATCTCGGCGCAGATATCTACCGCAAAGACTTCCGCGACGACACGGCGCAGCCCGCCGCAGGCTGACAAAAATGTGAAATGTGGAGTGTGGAATGTGGAATGAGACCGGCGGATGATCGCGCCGTTCCGCATTCCATACTCCGCATTCGTTTTTTATTGCAAGGAGAGATCTATGGCTCGTTTTTGTTCTCTGTTTTCCTCCTCGTCGGGCAATGCGACCTTTGTGGGCACCGCGACCGACGGTATTCTCATTGACGCCGGCGTGAGCTCCAAACGGCTGAAAACCGCGCTGCTGCAGCGGGAGATTGACCCGGCAAAGATTCGCGCCGTTTTTGTGACGCATGAGCACAGCGACCACATCAAGGGGCTGCGCGTGTTCGCTTCGGCACACCGCATCCCGGTCTATGCCACGCGCGGCACCATCGCCGGAATGGAGGAGGCCGGCGTGCTGAGCGAAAAGTTTCCCGTCTATGAGCTGCCGACCGGCAGTGACATCGACATCGGCGGAATGCAGGTGCATTCGTTTTCCACGCCGCACGACAGCCTGGAAAGCTGCGGCTACACGGTGACGATGGAGGATGAGCGCAAGCTGGCTGTTTGCACCGACATCGGCCACATGACAAACGAGATCATGAACAATCTGATCGGCTGCGACCTTGTGATGCTGGAATCCAACCACGACATCGGCATGCTGGAAAACGGACCGTATCCCTACTTTTTGAAGCGCCGCATCCTTTCCGACACGGGCCATCTGTCCAACGCTGCGTGCGCGGACGTTGTTTCGCAGCTTGTGGAACGCGGCACCACGCGGCTGTTTCTCGGCCATTTGAGCGCGGAAAACAATTTGCCGGAGCTTGCGTTTCAAACGAGCTACTGCGCGCTGACGGAATGCGGCGCCGTTGCCGACCGCGATTACATTTTGAAAGTCAACCCGAGAGAAAACGGCGACGACGTTGTGAGGTTTTGAGATGCTGAATATCACTGTGCTCTGCGTCGGCAAGCTCAAGGAGCCCTATCTGCAGGCAGCGTGCGACGAATACCGCAAGCGGCTGCAGGGGCTTTGCAAGTGTACGGTGCTTGAGCTGCCGCCGGAACGGCTGCCGGACGCGCCCTCCCCTGCGCAGATTGCCGCGGCGCTGGAAAAGGAAGGACAGCGCATTTTGGAAAAGATCCCCGCCGGCGCGGCAGTGATTGCCATGTGCATTGAGGGAAAGCAGCTTTCCTCCGAAGCGCTGGCAAAAAAAATTGCCGACCTTGCCGTTTCCGGCACCGGATCGCTCGCCTTTATCATCGGCGGCTCGTTCGGGCTTTCTCCGGCGGTCAAGCAAAAAAGCACCCTGCGCCTTTCCGTGAGCGCAATGACGTTTCCGCACCAGCTTTTTCGCGTCATGCTGTTGGAACAAATTTATCGCGCACTGCAGATCAACGCGGGCGCAAAATATCACAAATGATTTTGAAAGAACAAAAGAAAACCGCTTCGGCCGATGGGTCAAAGCGGTTTTCTTTTGCATTCACTTATTCAGCTTCAGCGTCGTCCGGCTTGTTCATCTCGTCAAAGAACTTTTCGATATCGAAATCTTCGCCGAGCACGCCAATGTTCTTGAACAGCGCAAACAGCACGTTCAGGCCCTTCAGGATCATCTGATACAGGCTATCCATGATGTTTTTAGACATTTGTGTTGCCTCCTTTCCCTTGAAAAATCATCTATTGGACATTTGCATTCAGCAAAATCAATAGTGTGCTTCGCCGCATTCGCAGTACTGGTGGATGTGGAACAAACGATAGAAGAACCGTACGATCGGCCAGATGAGTTTGAGGATCGGGTTGCTCGTGTTGTGGCACATGTGGGTGCACGGCTCAATTTTAATGCCGTAGCCGCAATCGTCGCAGACCTTGTATTCATGCTGGGTAAAGACCGCGTTGTCCGTGAGCATCTTCTTTGTGAAATGGTGATCCGCCATCGTATACTGGCCGCAGGCACAATAGGCGCGGTGCTGCTTGTCGTTCCCGTTGACGAGCGTATAGCGCAGCGTGAAATCGTGCGCGTGCGACGTGTCTCTTGCAACGCGGACGGTCAGATCGCTCTTGATCTTCGTGATGCGGAACGCGCCCGCCATGCCGGTATCGTCAAAGCCCTTGATGTTTTTATAGCTGCCTTCGGTCACCGTCACGCTGAACACGTCGGCGGGGTTGGATGACTTGATGATGAAATTGACCTGGCCGCCGTCCTTGGTGGGAAGTCCCGTATCCGCATCGATGGAAACGGTGGACATCGTTTCGGTCGGCTCCACATAAAGGTCCTGACCCGGGAACACCAGCACGCGCAGACCGCTTTCGCAATCAAAGTTGACCTTGTAGCCCTCCGGGGCTTCCACAACCTTGTTCAAACGCACCATCACATCCAGATCGGCTTTGACGCCGGTCAGCCGGTAGTTGCCGTCGCCGAGCTCCTCCAGCGCGGTGTAGCCGTTTGCCGGAGCAGCCGCCAGCTCCACCGTGGTCTTTTTCTTCGCGTCCACATGGAAGGTCACACTGCCGCCGTTTTTGGTCAGCGCACCGCTCTCATCCACACTGTAGGCCGCTTCTGCACGGTCAGCAGTTCCGGAAACGTCGGGCGTCGGATAGGCGGACACCTTTGCGCCGTCGCGGCACAAAAAGGCCACACGGTAGGCGTCGGCGCCTTTTTCATGGATATTCACGCCGAAATATGCGTCCAAATCGGCCACGTGCGCTCTGGCAAAATCCATGATGCGCGCATAGGTGTTCTCGCTGCGGCTCGGCGCGTCGGGCCAGCGATTCGCTTCCGCCTGATAGATGAGATCGGGAATCGTCGCTTTGAACGCGTTGAACTGCCGCTCAATGTTGGAAAGCGAAAGCACATCCTGCCGCAGCTCGACATAGCGCGCCTTCATTTCGGCAAAGTAGTTGTCCAGCAGCTTTTTATAAAGGTTGTTGCGCGCTTCGGGGCGATAGACCTTTGTGGCGGAAATCGGCTCAAACTCGCCGTTCCATTTCATGCCCCAGGTGCCGTCCATATCGTAGGCGGAGGGGATGAACTTTGTGCCGTCATAGGTCAGCCAGAGAATGTTCTTGGCGTGGTTGTCGTCCGCGCGGATGAAATACATATACAGCATGTAGTCGATGCAGCGGTCCACATCGGTATACTGCCCGATCGTGTCGCGCAGCGCCTGCCCGTCGTGCGTGAGCAGGTAGGTGATGAAGTTGTTGAACGCTTCGCCGAGCCATGCGGTGCCCTCTTCGGTGTCCTCTGTGGAGCAGTATTCCAGATCAAAGCCGTTCTCTTCGGATTCCAGATCGCTCGGGTCCTGCATCGGCTCCCAAAGAGAGGTCGGGTTGGTGTACCAATCGGCGCCGAGCACAGCCTGGTGCACCGTTTCGTCATCCATGTCAAAGATCCAGTGATCCTTCGGCATATTGAAGGTATACAGACCGAGAAAATCGCCGTTGTGATACAGCAGGATCGGGAATCCGTCGATCGCGCCGCCGTTGAGCAGCGGGTCCACTTCGTCGTCGATGCCGCGGGAGTGCACAATTTCACCGAACAGACGCGCGGAAACGATGTTGCGCGCCTGGGTGGTATCGACCCAGTTGGCCTTCAGGCAGTATTTGCTCTGGCGGCCCCAGTCACGGTGGATGAGAACCTTGTTTTTCGCGCCGCTCTCCTGCACAAACTGCAAGGAGTAGTTCTTCTTTGCGTAGCGAATGGAGGTGAAGCCCTGAATCTTCAGCGTGGCAAAGCTGTCAAACGAAAGGTTCGCAGAGCTGTAGCTCGTTTTGACCAGCACCTTCGTGTCCTTGGAGATGCCGTCGAGCGAGCCTTCGATGTTCATGATGGGCATGCCGACATCCTTGTAGGTGACGGGCGCCTGATAGGTTTGGCCGCAGGAGGTGCAGCGGAACACGCCGCAGAATTTTGTGGAGAGCCCGGACTCCGTGCGCAGCGACTGCAGCACGCCCTCGTGCTCATGCGCGCCAAAGGCGCCGGTCAGCGGACAGACAGAAAGCAGCATCAGCAGTGCAAGAAACAGGCAGAGTGTCTTTTTCATGGGATAATCTCCTTCCTTTTGTGGCATATTTACTCTTTTAAAGTATAACACACCTTTTTCGTGCTTTCAATGAACGTATCCACCAAAAATAATTTGAAAAATTATGGAAGTTGATGGATATGCGCTTCGCCGCTTGCATCCGATCGCCGGATTTGCTATAATGCAGACATCACCATAAAAAAAGCAAGGAGGTATTTCTATGAAAAAAGCATTGCGTGTCCTGTCTCTTCTTTTGGGTGTGCTGATGCTGCTTTCCGCCGTGCCGGTCTTTGCGGCGGATGCGCCGCCGTATTGCGGCATCGACGTCTCCCGCTGGCAGGGAACCATGGACTGGCAAAAGACGAAGGCGGCCGGTGTGGATTTTGCGGTTTTGCGCTGTTTTGCAAAAGCCAAGGACACGACCTTTGATACCAACTATGCCGGCGCGGCTGCACAAAGCATTCCCGTTGGCGCGTATGTGTATATGTATGCAACCACAGCACAAGCTGCCGCCGCGGAAGCGCAAAACGCCGTTGCGGCGCTCGCCGGACGCGCACTGACACTGCCGCTGTTTCTCGATGTGGAAGACAGCAAGGTGCTCGCGCTCGACAAAGCAACGCTCTGTGCACTGGTGCTGACGGAGCTGCAGATCTTTGAAAACGCAGGCTACAAAGCAGGCATTTACACCTCGCAAAGTCAGGCGAAGCATTACAACACCCCGGCGCTGTCGGGCTATGCAAGGTGGATTGCAAAATGGTCGTGCTACACCACGGACGCGAACCCGAAAAAATTCACCTTTGCCGACCAGAGCCCGAATCATAACGCCCCGGCGTGCGATCTCTGGCAGTTTTCCAACGGCGGCAACGGCAGCGTCTACGGCGCAGCGTCCGCCTATATCGATCTCGACTACTGCTACACCGATTACCTGAACGCGGCGCAGCCCACAGACCCGCCGACCCATGTGCACACCTTTGCCGCACCGCAGGTGATCGCACCCTCCTGCACCGAAGACGGGCTGCTTGTGCAAACCTGCGCGACCTGCGGCGAAACCGTTACAACGCCCGATGCTCCTGCGCTCGGCCACACCGCACCGGATGAAAACGGCTGCTGCACAAGATGCGGCGTGATGATAGAAAGTGTGGATCTTCCGCAGTCCCCTGCGCCCGGCGTCTGCCCGCTTTGCGGCGAACAGCACACCGGACTGTTCGGCATTTTTCTGCTGATTTTGCACACGATTCTCGCTTTGTTCCGCTGATTTATCAGCAGCTTACACAAAAAGAACCTCACTTTTTCGGCAGGTTGCGCGCAAGCGCAGCTTGCTTTTTTTGTGAATAGTTGCTATAATAAATGTACAATTTTCTTTGAAAAGGAGTTATTCGTATGAAAAAAGTGTTATCCGTTCTCCTCAGCGTTCTGATGCTGTTCTCCGCTGCAACCGCCGCATTTGCAGCCAGAGAACTCGCGCCGATGATTAAGGTGGACGAGGCGACCGGTCAGCAGACGCTGAAATTCCGCGCTGACGGCAAGTTCAAGATCATGCAGATCAACGACACGCAGGACACCGATACCATGCACAAGCGCACGGAAGAATTCATCCGCGCCGCGGTCGCCGCTGAAAAGCCCGACCTCGTCGTGATCCCCGGTGACGTCTGCAACGATATTTTCATCGGCGCAAACACAAAGCGCGTCAAGCAGTCTTTGCGCAACCTCGGTTCCCTTCTGAGCGAGCTGAAGGTCCCGTTCGCTTACACCCCGGGCAACCATGACCACGACAAGGACGAGATGGTCTCTCCCGCAGAGCAGATGGCTGTCTTTGAAGAGTTCGCCTATAACATCCACAACATCAGCACCCCGGACGATCCGGGCTCCTATAACATCCCCATCATGAGCAGCGACGGCAGCCGCATGGCGCTGAACGTTTACATGATCGACTCGCAGAACAAAGACGGCCTTGCCAACGGCTACACCGGCTGCAAGCCCGAAACGACTGCCTGGTATGTTGAAAAGAGCAATGAGCTCAAAGAGCTCAACGGCGGCGAAGTGGTTCCCTCTGTGGTCTATCAGCACGTCCCCGTCAAGGAGATCTATCAATGCCTGCAGCAGGTTGACAAAAAGGAAGCCAACAACGCCATCTGGAGTCTGAACGACTATAAGTGGTATAAGGAAGTTGAAGAAAAAATGTACGTCGATGAGACGCGCATGATCAAGAAGGACAACTACATCGGTGAAGCCCCCTGCTCCGAAGTGTTCGACACCAAATCCGGCGAATATGAAGCTTGGGTACAGCAGGGCGATGTGATGGGCGCGTTCTTTGCACACGACCATGTCAACCACTTCATGATGCAGACCGACGACGGCATCATCATGGGTTACAACGGCGGCACCGGCTTTGCAGCATACGGCCGCGGCAGCCACCGCTCCATCCGCATTTATGAGTTCGATGAAAATGATGTGCAGAACTTCACGATCAACTCGGTGTACTACGATGAGCTCACCGGTCACAACTTCAAGTTCTATCCCTCCGACATCATGTCCACCGCAATCTTCGGCGATGTGATCCGTTTCTTCCTGCGTCTGGTGTTCATCACCCCGTGGAAGGGCAGCAGATAACAAAGAAGCTCTATTCCAGAAAAAGCAAGTCATCCGGCTTGCTTTTTTTCGTGCCTTTTGTTATACTTTTGATAACGAAGGGAGGCCGGACAGATGAAGCTTGGCATTTCATCCTCCTGTTATTATCCGCTGGAAACGGAGCGTTCGCTGGCGCTGATCGGGCAGGCCGGCGCAAAAACGGCGGAGATTTTTTTCAACGCGCCGTCGGAGCTGCAGCCGCCGCTGCTGCGCGAGCTTTGCAGCATCCGCGATCACTTCGGCATGGACATCGTCTCCATTCACCCGTTCATGTCGTTCGCGGAGGATTTTTACATTTTCAGCGAATATGAACGGCGGTTTCAGGACAGTCTGGACTTTTACAAATACTTTTTTTCGGCGGCGCAGACGCTCGGCGCGTCGCTGTTTGTGCTGCACGGGGCGCGGCATCTGCACATTGAAAAGGAGCTCTACGCCGCGCGGCTGTTTCAGTTGAACGAGACGGCGAAAGCCTTCGGCGTGCGGGTCGCGCACGAAAATGTGGTGCATTATGTCGGCGAATCCCCCGCATTCATGGCGTTTTTGCAGCAGCAGCTCCAAGCGGATTTTCAGATGGTGCTCGATCTTAAGCAGGCCCGCCGCGCCGGGGTGGATCCGTTTGCGTTCCTCGACTGTGTCGGCGAGAGCATCGTTCATCTGCACGTCAGCGACGGCGACGAAATACACGACTGTCTGCCGCCGGGCACGGGGACGTTCGATTTTCCCCGGCTGTTTGCAGAACTAAAAAAACGCGGCTATCACGGCGCCTGCCTGATCGAGCTTTACCGGCATAATTTTTCCGAAAACGCGGCGCTGACTGACGGACTGCGATTTTTGGAGACAGTAGCTATTCGTCGTTAGCTGTTAGCTAGCTGTTAGCTGTTTGCTGTTAGCTATCAGAAAAAGCAAACCCCACCGTGGAATTCAAATCCACTGTGGGGTTTGCCATTAGGATAAGAGATCCTTGCTGTTGGAGAGATTCTGCTTCCCGCAACCGATCAAAGCCACGCAGGCTGCGCAAATGACCAGACAATGCAGGAGCGCGGGTGCGTTTTCATTTTTCCTCCGTTTGGTTTTTAACCGAAGAACGCCTGATGAACGGCCGCAACCGCCTTATCCGCATACTCTTTCGGAATCAGCACAGAGACCGTGATCTCGCTGGTGGAGATCATGCTGATGTTGATGCCGGCCTCATACAGGGCGCCGAACATCTTGGAAGCGGTGCCGGCGTGCGACTGCATGCCCGCGCCGACGATGGAGACCTTGGCGATCGAGGTGTCGCAGGCGACCGTTGCGCCCTCGTTGGAAAACAGGTTTTCCAGCAGCGCACACACCTGCTCGGCGTTGCTCTTGGCGCAGGTGAAGGAAATGTCCTTCGTTCCGTCGCGGCCGACGGACTGCAGGATCACGTCAATGTTAATGCCCTTTGCGGCAAGCGACGAAAACAGTTTGAACGCGTTGCCGGGCACATCCTTCATTCCGACAACCGAAATTCTTGCAACGTCCGTATCCTTTGTGACGCCGCGGATCAGCATTTTTTCCATTTTAGCAACCTCCCTGACGATCGTTCCGGGTTCCTTCACCATACTGGAAAGAACCTCAACTTCCACATTGTATTTTTTTGCCATTTCCACCGAACGGTTATTGAGCACCTGCGCGCCGAGCGTTGCAAGCTCCAGCATTTCGTCGTAGGTGATGTCGGTGAGTTTTTTCGCGTTTTGAACCTTGCGCGGGTCGGCGGTATAAACGCCGGTCACGTCGGTATAGATTTGGCAAAGATCGGCGTGCAGCGCCGCCGCAAGAGCCACTGCGCTCGTGTCGGAACCGCCGCGGCCGAGCGTCGTCATATCCTGCGCGGCATTGAGTCCCTGGAAGCCTGCAACAATGACGATCTTGCGCTTGTCAAGCTCCGCGCGCAGACGCTCCGTGCGCACCGTTTTGATGCGCGCCGCACCGTAGGCGTTGTTGGTTTCAAAGCCCGCCTGCCAGCCGAGCAGCGAAATGACGGGGCAGCCGATTTTTTCAATCGCCATGGCAAGCAGCGCGATCGAAATTTGCTCGCCGGCGGTCAGCAGCATATCCATTTCCCGCTTGGACGCCTTCGGATTGATCTCGTTTGCCTTGTCAATAAGATCGTCGGTGGTGTCGCCCTGCGCGGAAACAACCACGACCACGTCATTGCCGGCCTTGTAGGTGTCGGTGATCATTTCGGCAACATGCATCACGCGTTCTGCGTTTGCAACCGACGAGCCGCCGAATTTTTGTACAATCAGAGCCATAAAAGAACCTCCCTTGAGTCTTCGAATTCGGAATTATGAATTCAGAATTCGGAATTGTGGGACGCCGCGCAGAGCGCGATGCGTCAAAGTATATGATAGATCTTTGTTATTCTTATAGAATCGACGGGTCGAAGAGTGAACCCGATCCTTCCTTCGCGGAAAGCACACACAAATCTCTTTCGCTTTCCCCGCGACCTTCATTCTGAATTTTGGGCTTTGCTCAATACGCTGCGACGGGCAGCACCGTCACCGGATGAAATTCCGCCAGCGCTTCTTCCAGCGCTCCCGCAGGCGCTTGTGCGGTGATGACCAGCGTTTCGCCGTTTTCGCCGTCGAGACAGGATGCGCCGGGCAACGCAGCGGCAACCGCGGCTTTGTCTGCGTTTTTGAGCCGCGCAAACAGCACGGTCGGCACAGCCCCGGGCGCTTCCAGCACGCCGTCTTCTGCCTTGCTCCAACCGAAGCGGATGCGCGCGCTGTCATGTGCCGCGCAGTCGATCACGTCGCCGACCACAGCGCTGGCCGTGGCAAGCTTGCCAGCGCCCTGGCCGTAAAGCAGCACATCGCCCACAGCGTCGCCGCGCACCAGACACGCGTTGAACACGCCGTTCACACCGGCGAGCATGCTTTCCTTTTTCACAAGCGTCGGCGAAACGCGCAGCGCCAGACGGCCGTTTTCAAGCTGCTTTGCGCTGGCGATGAGCTTGATCACATAACCGGCGGCTGCGGCGGCCTTGACGTCGTCGAGCGTAACGTCCGTGATGCCCTTTGTCGGCACACCGTCGGGATAGATGTGCGTGCCGAACGCCAGCGACGCAAGGATGCAGATCTTGCGGCAGGCGTCGATGCCCGCAACATCGGCGGTGGGATCCTTTTCGGCATAGCCCTTTTTCTGCGCGAGCGCAAGCGCGTCGGCAAAGTCCATGTCCTCCATGATCATTTTAGTCAAAATGAAGTTTGTGGTTCCATTCAAAATGCCCGCAATTTCCTGAATGCGGTTGCCGGCAAGGCAGCGGATCAGCGGACGGATGATCGGAATGCCGCCGCCGACGGAAGCTTCAAACAAAAAGTTGACGTTGTGTTTTTCCGCCAGCGCAAGCAGCACATCGCCCTTTTTGGCGACCAGCTCCTTGTTGGAGGTCACAACATGCTTGCCGCGTTCCAGACACGCCGAAACAAACGTGAACGCCGGCTCCAGCCCGCCCATGGTTTCCACCACGATGCCGGTCTCGTCGTCCTCCAAAATATCGGCGAACTCCTTTGTCAGAAAAGAAGCAAAGGGATCCCCGGGAAAATCGCGGATATCCAGAATATGAGAAAGCTCCGGCAGAATGCCGGTCTTTTTCGCGATGACCTCAGCGTTCTTGCCGATCACCTCGGCCACGCCGGAGCCGACGACGCCGTATCCCATAATTGCAACCTTCATGTTGCTCGCCTCCTATTTTACAAGTACCCGAATATCATATCACATTTTGTCAAATTTGCATAGCGTTTCTGACGAATTTCTGAAAATTTGTGAAATCCATTGATTTTCGTCTGCTGCTTTGTGTATAATAAGTATAATATTACAATATGAGGAGCCTCGCTATGAATGAAGTTGAAAAACGGCGCGGAATAATCATCAATGTGATCTACTTCGCCATGATCGTTGCCATCGCCTTTTTGCTGATCCGCTACGCCCTCGGCGTCTGCTTCCCGTTTTTGTTCGCCTTTTTGCTGGCGGCACTGGTGCAAAAGCCGAAAAACTTTTTGGTACGTAAAACGCCGCTGAAAAACGGCGCCGCCTCGGTCATCTGTGTCTTTTTGCTGCTGATCCTTTTAGCGGCGCTCGTGTCGCTGATCGGTGTGCGGCTGTTTGCGCGCATTCAGGAATTCGTCAACTATATCGCCATGCAGTTCCAGAATATGGAATCTGTGGTCGATAACATTCAGGCGTGGCTGCTCGGCGCGATTGCAAAGCTGCCGGAGTTTTTGCGCAAATCGCTGAACGAAAGCGCGACCGACCTGTTTTCCAAGCTGCATGAATATTTGAACACCACGGCTGCGGCAGATTCCGCCGCGCTTGCCGCCGACGCAACCAACGCCGCGGCTCTTGCTGCAGGCGAAGCAGCCGGCGAAGCAGCGGGCAGCTCTTCCGGCGCGCTGGCCGGTCTGCTCAGCGGCAACTTCAAGCTGAGCTGGATCACGACCCCGCTGAGCAGTCTGCTTTCCACAGCGAAGCAGATCCCGTCCGTGCTGATCGCCGTTGTGATCTCCCTTGTCGCAAGCTGCTTTATGGCAACCGATTTCGACAAGATGATGCACTTTTTCAAAATGCAGTTCCCCGAACGCCGCCGCAAGGATGTGGAGCGTGCCAAGGTGCTGCTGAAGACCTCGCTGGGCAAAATGGCGCGCGCCTATGCCCTCATTATGCTGGTCACCTTTGCCGAAATGTCTGTCGGTCTGATGATCCTTAAAATGATCGGCGTCTATCATTCCAATTTCATCCTCATGGTCGCCGCCGTCACTGCCGTGATCGACATTGTGCCCGTACTCGGCACCGGCACCGTGCTGATCCCATGGGCGCTGTATTCGCTGATCACCGGCAATTTCGGCATGGGCATCGGTCTGCTGATCATTTACGCAGCCATCACGGTCATTCGCCAGTTCATTGAACCGAAGCTGGTTGCCGGCCAGCTCGGCCTATCGCCGATCGTGACCATCACGGCGCTGTATCTCGGTCTGAAGCTGTTCGGCGTGCTCGGCATGCTTGTCACGCCGGTGCTCATCATCATGTTAAAGCTGCTCAACGACGAGGGTATTATCCACCTTTGGAAATCTCCGGCGCGCCTGCGTGCGGCCGAGGAAGCCGAAAAAGCAAAACAGGCGGAAGAAGCAGCGGCTGCGCAGGCAGAAGAATAAAGATAAGCTTGAAAACAAAAAAAGAGATTGCAGTCATGGCGGCTGCAATCTCTTTTTATGTACCCATTGATTATGATCCCGCTACCGGTGATCGAAGAAACGCTTGAGCCATAGTTTCAGCGCTTCCCAAAACGCCTGCAGGGCCGTGCGCCGGTCGGGGTGGGTGTATTCCGTATGCATATTTTCGGCGGTCATCGGGTCCCAGTGCTCCACATCGTTCTCCCAGAAATAGGTCATGAACTGCGGAAAATCGGGATCATCGTTCACCGTAAGCTGCCGGTCGGCGCGGGTCATGCGCAAAACAAGCTCGTAGATACGGCCGGGAAAATCATTGTGGCGAATGTTCTTGACAAACCATGTCGTCTCCGGGAACCACGCCGTTGAAGCGTCAATCAGGCGGTCGGGCGAAATGCTGCTGCCGAAGCCCGCACGTTTGCGCGCGGCAATATAACGGGAACTGAGCGTTTCGCCGTAAGCAGCGCCGGTTGCGCCGAAGGACTGCGCTGTCAGGGTGATCTTATCGTCCGACTGCTCCTGCACGGAAGAGGTGAAGGGGATGATCTGGAAGCCGTATTTTGCAAGGAAGCACAGCTTCACGCCGTCGTTTTTCATCCGGGTCAGCAGTTCCCGCATCGGCCGGCGCACGCGCAGATCATATGCGTCGATTTTTTCAATCAGCTTCGCGTATTTGGCGGCGTCGTTTTTGAACAAAAAGGCTTTTGCGTCTGCAAAATCCTGCGGCGCAACCATGCTCCAGTAACCGGCGGAGGTGGCAAAGCTCGCCTTCAGCACGCGCGGCAGAACATCGTCCCACAGGCGTTTCAGCAGCAGATCACAAAGCTTTGACGGCAGCCCGAGCGCGCCGAGCTGCTGCCCGAGCTCCAGCGCGGTAAACAGCAGCGCCTTGGTTTCCGGGTCAACGGTTCCGTCGTCTTCCGGCGGCGCATCCGGATCGTCATAGCGGTGCTTTTCGTCCAAAAAGTTATTGATGCCCGCAAGGTCGATTTTCACTTTTCCGGAAAACAGCTCGCTGAAAATCGTTGTACCCAGCGCGGCGGAGCTGTAGGTGAAAAAGGTGTCAATGTCCTGCCAGCCGTATTTTTCAAAATATGTCAGCGCCATCTCGCTGCCCATACAACGGCTGAGAACGGTGACTCTGCGGTGCCCGGTTACGCGCCGCACACATTCAATGTAAGCGTGCAGGTCGTCCGCAATCTCAAACGGGTCCTTGCGCGCGTCGTAGATATAGACGTAGGAATACACGTTGTCATACCTGTGATCGTCGCGCATCGTTTCCGGCGACCAGGTCCATTCCACGCCGGACGCGTTGTCCGGCAGACTGCCGTCGTCCTTGCAGGCAAAGTCCCGATATTTTTCTTCGAACGCCGCTGCAATCTCGTTGCAAAACGTGTCGAAGCTTCCGCGCAGCAGCTTTGCGGCGTTGCGCCTGACGCTTTCGCTCAAGAGCTTTTTGAGCCAATCAACGTCATAGCCGCTGATGACCTTGCGGTTTTCTGCGCGCGGATCGTCAAAAATATCCTGCCGCCCGTAGATGTAGATCAGCGGCGTATGCTCGCAATCGCAAACATTTTCGTCCGCCGGCGCCGCAGCCGCCGTCAGTGCGCCGCAGCAGGAAAGCAGCATCAGCAAAGCAAGAAACGCCGAAACCATTCGCTTCATACAAAATCCCCCTCTGAAAAAATCGGATGTCTTCATTGTATCGAAGGCATCCGGAAAAATCAAGCATGTTTCTGTTTTGTTACAAATCGTTTACACAACCGCCAAACGCAGAACAAAGCGCCGGCAATTTTTTGCGCACGCTCAAAGCTTTTGTGCAATCTCCAGCAGCCGGCGCACCAGCTCATCGTCCGCGCGTTCGTTCATCTCGCGGTAGAACCTGCCCGAAGCGTCGTCGGCGTCGTCGCTGATTTGCCGCAGCGACAAAAACGGAACGCCGCAGCGATTACACACGCCCGCAATGGCGGCGCTCTCCATATCAAACGCGGTCAGCCCGAACGTCCGGCTGAACAGCTCCTTGCGCACGGGGTCGCTCAAAAACAGATCGCCGGTGCCAAGGCGCCCGACTGTGACGTCGTCCGCCTTTGCCAGCGAAAGCAGCGCCGGGTCGGCGTCAAAGATATACGGCACACCGCCGGGCTTTTCGCCGAGCGCGTAGTTGAGTGCGGTCATGTCAAAATCGCACTCCACAAAGCTGCTGCCGAGCACAAAATCACCGCGCCGCACGCCGGAGATTGCGCCGGAAAGACCGGCGTTGAAGAGATAGTCCACCCGGTCGTCCGCAATCAGAAACGCCGCCGCAGACGCCGCGCAGACCTTGCCGGTGCCGCACTCCACGCCGACGACCACCACTCTGCCCGTTTTTGTGGGCAAAGAAAAGCTGATCGAGCGATTGCCGCGGCGCAAAAGCTGGCTGCCGCCGTGTTCTTTTGCAATGTTGAGAAACGGAAGATACTCCATGCTGTCCGCAAAAAGGATGCCGATCTTTTGAATCATGAAAAACGCCTCTTTTCTTTTTGTTCTGTTCTATAGATATTATACCGCATCGGTAAAAAAGAATCAAGAGCGAAAAAAAGAATCTTTGTTACAGCTCAATCGTCTCCAGATCGTCGGGGATCCAGAGCTTTCCGCCAAAATACCGTTTGCCCTCTTCGCCGTACAGTGCTTTTCTGTTTTTTAAATTGAGGTCCTCTGTGTGATAAAGCAAAAGGTTTTCCACCCCGAGCCGCTGCGCCAGTTCGCAGGCGTCCTTCACAGTGGAATGGTGCTTTTCATAGGGGTCGAAAATGTCTGCCTGCGAAAACAGGCAAAACGCTTCGTGCAGCATCCACGCGCTGTTTTGCGCAAGATGCTCGGTGTCCTGCGTCAGCGGCTCATCCCCGCAGCAGGTGAGCTTTTTTCCGTTTTCCAGCGTCATACAGAAGCCGAACTGCTTCGCCTTTGTGGAGCGGATATCAAAAAACGTCACGGGGCGGCCGATGATTTCTCGCGTTTCGCCGTCGGCAACCTCCACCAGATGCAGCCGCCGATCCAGAAAGGCGACCTGCTTTTTTTGCAGCAGCTTTTGCGAAAGCTCGCGGATCAGATCGAGCACCTCTTTGTGGGAATACAGATATGCGTCGCCGATGTAATCTCCGTGCGCCATAAACTGACAGATCATCCGCACCAGCCAGACGATGCCGAGCAGATGGTCGATGTGTTTGTGCGTCACAAAGATATGGCGGATGTCCATCCAGTTGTATCCCGCCTGCCGAATTTGATGCAGCACCGTGTTTCCGCCGCCGCCGTCCACCAGAAAGAGCTGTCCGTGCTCCTCCAGAAGGAAGCAGGTGTTATAGCATTCCGTCACCAGGGCATTGCCCGTGCCGAGCATGGTCAGGTTCATTTTGTGTCCCTCTTGCCTAAAACACAGCCGCAGCAAAGCCCGCTGCGGCTGTTTAAACTCCTGATTGCTAACAGCTAACTGCTAACAGCTAACAGCTAACAGCTAACTGCTAACTGCTCTCTTACACGCCGCCGCCGACGGAACCGTCCCAGGTATCCACATCGGTCGCTTTCTTTTCTTCTTCGTCAAACCAGCGCACGGTGACCGCCTTCGTCTCGGTGAAGAAACGGAACGCATCCTTGCCCAGGCAGTGCAGATCGCCGAAGAAGGACTTCTTGTGGCCGGTGAACGGGAACACGCCCACGGGCACGGGGATGCCGACGTTGACGCCGGTCATGCCGCCGTCGGTGCGCTTGGTGAACTCACGGGCATAGTAGCCGCTCTGGGTGAAGATCACGGAGCCGTTGGCAAACGGGTTGCGGTTCATCAGCGCAAGACCCTCTTCAAAATCCTTAACGCGCTTGATGCAAAGCACGGGTCCGAAGATCTCCTGTGTGCCGACGGTCATTTCCTCGGTCACGTTGTCAAGGATCGTCGGTCCGATGTAGAAGCCGTTCTCATAGCCTTCCACTTTCACGTCGCGGCCGTCAAGAACCATCGTTGCGCCCTCTTCCAGACCCTTGTTGATCCAGTTCAGAACGGATTCCTGATGCTTTTTGGAGATGACCGGGCCAAGCTTGCTGTCGGGCAGATAAGCCGGGCCGATCTTCAGTTCGCTCGCGTATTTTTTGATGAGCGCAACAAGCTTGTCGGCGATGGATTCCTGCGCAACGACCACGGGCAGCGCCATGCAGCGCTCGCCGGCGCAGCCGAAGGCGGAGTTGATGATGCCGCGGGCGGAACGCTCAAGCGCAGCGTCCTCGAGCACAAGGGCGTGGTTCTTCGCTTCGCACAGGCACTGCACGCGCTTGCCGTTGGCGGCAGCGGTGGAATATACATGCAGACCGACCTTCGTCGAGCCGACAAAGGTGATGCCGCGCACGTCGGGGTGCTTGAGGAAGATGTCCGCTTCCACGCGCGAGCAGGTGACAAGGTTCACAACGCCCTTCGGCAGACCCGCTTCCACCAGCAGTTCGCAAAGACGCATTGCGGTCATCGGGGTCATCGAAGCGAGCTTGAGCACGATCGTGTTGCCGGCGGCGATGCAGCAGGGCGTCATCCAGCCCATCGGGATCATGCCGGGGAAGTTGAACGGAACGATGCCGGCAAATACGCCGACCGGTTCGTAGTAAAGCGTGGTGTCATAGCCGGAGGAGGTGTCGCGCATGGAATCGCCCATCGTCAGTGACGGCGCGGAAAGCGCAAGCTCCACAGGCTCCTTGACCTTGAGAATGTCGCCCTTGGCCTCGGCAAGCACCTTGCCGTGCTCGGTCGCGCAAAGGGTGGCGAGCTCATCCATGTGCTCGATCAAAAGCTCACGGAATTTATAGAGCACCTGCACACGCTTCATGACCGGGGTGTTCGACCATGCGGGGAACGCAGCCTTTGCGGCAGCGATGGCGTCCTCAACCTCCTGCTCGGTGCAGCAGGGCGTCTGCGCAATCACTTCGCCGGTGCTGGGATTGTATACATCCATATACTTATCCGTAGAGGAAGTGCGCCATTCTCCGTCGCAAAAATATTTCAATTGTTTGATTTCTGCCATAACAACAGCTCCTTTTTATAAGATCTTTTTTATATTAAGCTATTTCCCTGAAAAAATCAAGTCCGTTTTTGTAAAAATGCAATTATTTTGCGCCAAACAGAGCAAAGAGGATGCGGTGGAAAATTTGAACGAGCCAGCCGAACGCGCCGGCGTGGGTCTGTCCGCAATAGGGGCAGCCGCCGCTTTTCTCTTCCCGCAGCCGTTCGCCGCAAAGATCGCACACGCCGTCGTCGTTGCTGTCGGTGTGCGGCGCTTTGGAAAGAATGCGCTCCTCTGCCGCGCCGCAGACACTGCACACGGCGCGGGAGATGCCGTTGTCGCTGCAGCTCGCGGACTTCACAAGCGTTGCCGCACCCCAGTTGTGCGCGGCGGTCTGCGTTTCCTTGCAGCGCGTACAGGTGCGGATATGGTTTTCCCCGTTGTTTGTCCAATCACCGTAGCTGTGACCGAGCGGCGCAATTTCTTTGCCTGCTTCGATCACGGCTTCGCAGCCGTTGCAAACCGTGTCGCCCGTATAGCCGACGGTGGTGCAGCCCGCGTCCGCTGCGTTCACCAGATGCGTACCGCAGTCGGCATGGTTGGTCGGATCTTTCGCCGTCGGTTCGGTTTTTGCCGCAACGCAAACGGAACAGGTGTATTTCACGCTGCCCTCCGTCGCGCATGTTGCCGCGCGGACGGTTTCATCCGCCTTCCAGTTGTGCCCGGCGGTCTGCGTTTCCTTGCAGCGCGTACAAGTACGAATGTGGGTTTCGCCATTGTCCGCCCAATCGTCGAAATTGTGTCCCAACGACGAAATCTCACTGCCTGCTTCGATCACGGCACCGCAACCGTCACAAACCTTGTCGCCGGTATAGCCGACGGTGGTACAGCCAGCGTCCGCTTGATTCACTAAGTGCGTACCGTAGTCGGCATGGTTCGTCGGATTTTTCGCTGTCGGTTCGGTTTTTGCCGCATCGCAAACGGAACAGGTGTATTTCACGCTGCCCTCCGTCGCGCATGTTGCCGCGCGGACGGTTTCGCCCGCCTTCCAGTTGTGCCCGGCGGTCTGCGTTTCCTTGCAGCGCGTACAGGTGCGGATATGGGTTTCGCCGTTGTTTGTCCAGCCGCCGAAGCTGTGCCCGAGCGCTTTGATCTCGTTACCCGTTTCCAACACTGCACCGCAGCCGTCACAGACCTTGTCGCCGCTATAGCCTGCGGTGGTGCAGCCAGCGTCCGCTGCGTTCACCAGATGCGTACCGTAGTCGGCATGGTTGGTCGGATCTTTCGCCGTCGGTTCGGTTTTTGCCGCACCGCAAACGGAACAGGTGTATTTCACGCTGCCCTCCGTCGCGCATGTTGCCGCGCGGACGGTTTCGCCCGCCTTCCAGTTGTGCCCGGCGGTCTGCGTTTCCTTGCAGCGGGTGCAAGTGCGGATATGGTCGTCGCCATTGTCCGCCCAGTCGTCGAAATTGTGTCCAAGCGGCGCGATGTCCTTGCCCGCTTCGATTACCGCACCGCAACCGTCACAAACCTTGTCGCCGGTATAGCCGACGGTGGTACAGCCAGCATCGGCTGCGTTTGCTATGTGCGTGCCATAGTCGCCATGATTCGTCGGGTCAAGGTCAGTGTCCACAGTTTTCGTTGCGACACACAGCGTGCACTTATATTTCACTTTTCCCGGCGCGGTGCAGGTCGCTACAGAAATCGTCGTGCCGTTGTCCCACGTATGCGCTGCATATTCCTCTTCGCCGCAGCGGTCGCAAGTGCGGATATGGTTGTCGCCATTGTCCGCCCAGTCGTCGAAATTGTGTCCAAGCGGCGCGATGTCCTTGCCCGCTTCGATTACCGCACCGCAGCCGTCACAAACCTTGTCGCCGGTATAGCCTGCCGTCAAGCAACCAGCGTCCGCTTGATTCACCAGATGCGTACCGTAGTCGCCATGGTTCGTCGGGTCGGGTGCTGTGTCCTCTGTTTTCGTCGCAATACACTGCGTACACTTATACTTTATTTGTCCCGGCGCGGTACAAGTCGCTACAGAAATCGCCGTGCCGTCGTTCCATGTATGCGCTGCATATTCCTCTTCGCCGCAGCGGTCGCAAGTGCGGATATGGTCGTCGCCGTTGTCCGCCCAGTCGTCGAAATTGTGCCCCAGCGGCGCAATGTCCTCGCCTGCTTCAATCACTGCGCCGCAGCCGTCACAGACCTTGTCGCCGGTATAGCCGACAGTGGTGCAGCCAGCGTCCGCTGCGTTCACAAGATGCGTGCCATAGTCGCCATGGTTCGTCGGGTCAAGGTCAGTGTCCACAGTTTTCGTTGCGATACACTGCGTGCACTTATACTTTATCTGCCCTGACGTTGTGCAGGTCGCCGCGGTGATCGCCGTGCCGTTGTCCCACGTATGCGCTGCATATTCTTCCTCGCCACACCGGTCGCAGGTGCGGATATGGTCGTCGCCGTTGTCCGCCCAGTCGTCGAAATTGTGCCCCAGCGGCGCAATGTCCTTGCCCGCTTCGATCACGGCACCGCAGCCGTCACAAACCTTGTCGCCGCTATAGCCTGTCGTCAAGCAACCAGCGTCCGCTACGTTCACAAGATGCGTACCGTAATCGCCATGGTTCGTCGGGTCGAGGTCAGTGTCCTCTGTTTTCGTTGCGATACACAGCGTGCACTTATACTTTATCTGTCCCGGCGTTGTGCAGGTCGCTACAGAAATCGCCGTGCCGCTGTCCCACGTATGCTCTGCATATTCTTCCTTGCCGCAGCGGTCGCAGGTGCGGATATGGTCGTCGCCGTTGTCCGCCCAGTCGTCGAAATTGTGTCCCAGCGGCGCAATGTCACTGCCTGCTTCGATCACGGCATCGCAACCGTCACAGACCTTGTCACCGGTGTACCCAACGGTGGTGCATCCAGCGTCGGCTTTATTCACCAGATGCGTACCGTAGTCGGCGTGGTTGGTCGGGTCGGGTGCTGTGTCCTCTGTTTTTGCCGCGCCGCAAACGGAACAGGTCACCTGCCTGCTGCCTGATTCTGTACAGGTTGCGCGGGTCAGATTCTTATATAGATCCCATGTGTGCGCCTGCGTGATCCGGTGCGTCGGGTCATTGGCGCAGATGCGCGCGTGGGTGTCGGCGTCCATGCTTGTCCATGCGCCATAGGCGTGCCCCAGCGCAGAAAACACCTGCGTTTGGGTCAGCGGACAGGTCGCACAGCCAAGCACGGTTTCGCCGGGCGCTTCACAGCTCGCCGGGGTCTGCCGCACGGTCACACTGAGCGCATGCACCTGCAGCGGCAGAGCGTGTTCTTCGCAGTATTCCGCCTCGGCGGAATCCGCAAACGCGTGAACGGTCACGCCCTCCGGCGACGCGGACGGCTGCGCCTGATCTTCCGCAAGGCAACTCAGCCGGTCAAAACCGTCAAAATCCGTGATCTCTTCCCCGGTGATTTCGGACAGCCGCGCAAACAGCGCGTCCTCCTCCAGCAGCAGCGCATCGCATTCCTGCCACTGCCGCAGCGCGTAATAAAGCGCCTGCAGCGTCGGCGCGTCATAGCCTTCGGCCGGTTCAAAACGCAAAAAGCCGGACGCCGCGCTCACCGCTGTTTTGCTTGCGGTGCAAAGGTCCGTGAGCGCATACAGGTGCGCCAGCGCGTCGGGTTCGATTTCCATCAGCGACGCCGGCAAAAGAAGCTGCCGGAGCTTGCCGTTATCGGGAAAAGCGCTGCGCGCGATCGTTTGTACCCCTTCCGGCACAGCGTAAAGCGTTTCTGTTCGTGCGGGCGGATAAAAGCGCAGGCACGTCTGCGCCTTGTTGAACAGCACACCGTCAAGCGTGGAAAACTGCGCGTTTTCTTCGTTGACCGTGATCGTCTGCAGCGCACCGTAACGCGGCAGCGCCGTTTCAGAAATCGTTGTCAGACCGCTGCCCAGCGAAAGGGTCTGCAGATCAAAACAGCTATCCAGCGCGTGCGGACCGATTTCCGTCACCGCGTCGGGAATCACCAGTTCCGTGAGATGAAAGCAGCCCTGCAGGGCGTCTTCGCCCAGCGATTGCAGCTTTGCGGGCAAGGAAAGCGTGCGCAGAAAAGCAGCACAATCAAACGCACGCGGCGCGATGGAGGTTACCGTTTCCGGCAGCGTATAGCTTTCCGCCCTTCTGCCGCCGGGATACTGCAGCAGCCTTGTCTGCGCCTTGTCAAACAGAGCGCCGGCCGCATCGACGGAAAAGCAGGCGTTTTCCGCCGCCACTTGAATGTCGGTCAGCGCACGGCAGCCTGTCAATGCAAAGGCGTCGATTTTGGTTACACTTGCGGGAATCTGCAGCGTTTCGAGCGCCGTGCAATCAGAAAACGCGCCCGTGCATATGCTTTCCACACCCGGCTCCAGCACCACGCGCAGGATCTGATCGGCCGCATCCGCCCACGGGTTTTCCGTCATCTCGCCGCTGCCGAACACGCGCAGCGTCCCGTCCTGCGTCAGCGACCATTGCAGCGCCGGACCGCAAGCGCCGCTGTCTGTTTCCGTTCCAAAAACAAACGGCACCGACAGAAAAACCATCAGTACCGAAAGCAGAACGGAAGCCAAGGGTTTGAAACATTTCATCTTCTTCGCCTCTATTCTTTTGTCATTTATGGTGTTATGACCGAAACGCTCAGCACGTCCTCGCGGCTGCTGAAAAACGTCAGAATCTCATGTGTGCTCAATTGATACGACGCGCGCAGGGAAATGTCATATTTTGCCTGCCCATCCTGCATCTTTGACATTTTTGTGTCCACCAGATGGATGTCCCACGTTTTGAGCTGCTGATCCAGCACATCCTGAAACTCCTTGGTGTAAACCACTGTAAAGGAGATTTGAAACAGCGGCATGGACTCTGCGCCGATTTTGAACCTGTGCAGCAAATACTGGAACAGGATGATCAAAACCGTGGTAAAAACGCCCATGATATACATACCGCCGCCGACGGCAAGACCGATGCCGGCCGTTGCCCAAAGTCCCGCCGCTGTGGTCAGGCCGCTGACGGAGCCGTTGTTTTTGAAAATCACACCTGCACCGAGAAAGCTGATGCCGCTGACAACCTGCGCCGCAATGCGCGCAGGGTCGGCGCCGCGCGTCCCGCCGGAAAAACCGCCGACTACCGTTGACATATCGGCAAACGCATATTTGGAAACGATCATCATCAGCGCCGCCGCGCAGCAAACGATGATATGGGTGCGCAGCCCCGCGCCCTTGAACCGGCGGGTACGCTCATAGCCGATTGCCGCACCGCAGCCCATTGCAAGAACGATGCGCAGCGCAAAATCCAAAAGCTGCAACCAAGTAAATTGTTCATGCATAAAAACAGAATACATCATACCGGCCTCTTTTCATGAAAAAAATACCGCTCACGCGGATATAAAGGTATTTTATAATAGAAGGACAAAAATTTCAAGTCCTTTTTGACTGTTTTGGTAAAATTGTACAGCGGTTTTTTGCAAAACCGCTGTGTCTGTTTGTTTTTTGTTTTTATTTGCTCTTTTTTGTTGTGGTTGTCTCTTCGTTCTTCGCGTCTTTTTTGCTTTTGGATTCTTTGGTGTCCTTGGTGTCTTTGCTGTCCTTCTTGTCCTTCGAATCCTTTTTGCTCTTTTTCGTGGTGGTTTCGCTTTCGTCCTTGTTGTCCTTGTTTTTCATCGTGATATGCACCGGCTCCGCCGCCTCGGTGGTCGCTGTCGTCGCCTCGGTGGGGCCGATATGGATGCCGCGTTTTGCGCCGAGCGTAAAGCCGAGCACAAAGGAGAGAAGGATCACAAGCACCAGCGCCAGTGCCAAAACTGTTTTATTCATCAAAACCGCTCCCTTCGGATGTATATTAGAATCTATCCTATAGCATACATGAAAAGCGAAAAAAAGTCAATGTCAGAAGAAAAAAATCTTTGCCGCTTGCTTTTTGCTTGACAAACGGCGGCTTTTCCTGTAGGATGAAACAGTACAAATGAAAGGAGTGAACTGTTATGAAAAAAAGCATTGAAGTGACCGGCATGCACTGCGGACACTGCGCCGCGTCTGTCGAAGCCGCACTGATGAACCTTGCCGGTGTGAAAAAGGCCAAGGCGAACCATGAAACGAACGAGGCGGTCGTTACCCTTTCCGGCGACGTTGCCGACGAAGCGATTCGCGCCGCTGTGGAGGGCGCAGGCTTCACCTGCGGAAAGATTGCCGAAAAAAAGGGACTGTTCGGCTGAGTCAAAACGGTTCCCGCACGCCGCGGGATCTTTGAACGCTGCGGAACTCCGTCTTTTTTGCGCAACGGTTTTGCTGCAGGCGCCGCCGGCGGTTATTCCGAAAAATTTGTTCAAAAGATGAGTGTTCCCCTTGTTTTTTTTGTGAATTTATGCTATGCTTTCCGAGGATAGGCGTTATCGGCGCCTGTCCTCGGATTTTTTGAAAAGGAGAAGCGCCTTATGACAAAAGAAAAAAAGGAGACTGCCGCCGCGCAGCATCCGAATAAAATCGGCATCAAAGAGGGCATGGGCTATATGCTCGGCGACGCGGGCAACCTGTTCGTGCTGACCTATGTCTCATCCTTTTTGAAAATTTTTTACACCGACGTGCTCAAGCTCGGCGAAAAGCGCGCCGCGAATCTGTTTTTGTTCACCCGTTTGTGGGACGCGATCAACGACCCGCTTTGGGGAATGCTTGTGTCTAAACGCAAACCGGGCAAGGACGGAAAATTCCGTCCGTATCTGAAATGGGTCTCGGCCCCGCTGGGGATCTCGGCGATGCTTTGCTTTGTGGACTTTTCCAAATTCACGCAGAGCCAGGGTATCATTTTGCTGCTGTCGTATATCACCTACATTGCATTCGGTATGCTTTATACCGGCATGAACATCCCCTTCGGCTCGCTCGCGTCGGTCATCACCGACGACCCGGACGGCCGCACCCTGCTTTCCACCTTCCGCTCCATCGGCGGCGGCATCGGCGGCGCCGCGCCGCTGCTGGTTGCGCCCCTCATCATCTATAAGGGCACCGGCAACTTCAACGCCGCGGGCACCGAGATCAAAGTCACCGACGGCAAATCCATGTTCCTGTTCGGCGCGGTGATGGCGGTGCTGTCGGTTGTCTTCTACCTCGCGTGCTACAAAACCACCAAAGAGCGTGTGCCCTCCGAGGAGGACCCGAACGTCGATCTCAAAAAGACCTACCTCGGCCTGCTCAAGAGCCGCCCGTTCGTCTCTGTTGCCCTTGCCGGCATCCTCATCAGCGGCCAGCTCCAGTTCGCTTCGCTGAACCAGTATCTTTACAAGAACTACTTTGAGAACACGTCGCTTTCCGTCATCGGCACAATTGCGAACTATTTCCCGATGGCGATCATGATTTTGCTCACCCCGAAGCTGGTCAAACGCTTCGGCAAAAAAGAGCTTGCAGGCGTCGGTTCCTTCTTTGCCGCCGCCGCTGCGGTTCTGATGTTCTTTGTCACGCCGCATCTGAACCGTTTGGGCGCGGGCCCCGTGGTCTTTATGGCGCTGCTGTTTTTCATCGGCTTCGGTTACTCCTTTGTTTCCATCACAAACTGGGCGGTTGTTGCCGATGTGATCGACTATCAGGAATACAAGACCGGCTTGCGCAACGAAAGCGCAATCTACGCAGTCTACACCTTTTGCCGCAAGCTCGGCCAGACTGCGGCGGACGTCGGCGGTTTGTATCTGCTGCGCGCCGTGGCAGGCTACGACGGCAAAACCATGGCCAACCTCGGCTATATCACGAGCGCGGCGGCCAGCGGCGTTGCAGACAATGTCTCCGACGGCATCCTGTTCGTGTGCACACTGATTCCCGCCATCGTCTATACCCTTGTCTGGGTGCTCATGCAGTTCGGCTATCCGCTGACGAAGGAGCGGCTCGAACCGGTGTACGCGTTTATGCGCGAAAAGCGCGGAGAAGCGCTGGTGAGCTGAGCGTCGGTAGTCGATAGCTGTTAGCTGTTAGCTGTTAGCAAGTGAAACCCCGTCGTGGAGTGATCCACAGCGGGGTCTTCTTTTCTTTTTGGAAAGAAAAGAAGCAAAAGAAAACCATGCAAAGATATGGTGCAGACTGCCGCCCTTACAACTTCTGTTCCCTGTTCCCTGTTTCCTGTCCCCTGTCCCCTGACTGCTAACTGCTATCAGCTATCAGCTATCACCCATCCAGCATTTCACAAACCTCTTCCGCCGCGCGTCCCAGCGCGTCAAAGTCCATCGCCGGGATATACAGCGCTTCCAGCCGGTCGTGCGTTTCCTTTGCCTGCCGCAGCAGCAGATGGTTCTGCTCGCACAGCGACGCGATCATGCTGTTTTGGAACGCAAGGAAGTTTTTGTGTTCGCGCAAAAACTCCGGCACAAAAAAGCGGCGCATGTGCACGGTGCGGTCCGGCGCACGCTCCGGCGGTGCGGTTTCGTCCAGCGCAACCAGCGCCAGCGACGCTTCGGGGATTGCGAGCGCACAAAGACCCGTTTTCGGGTGCAGCGGATCCAGCCCGGCGATCACGTCAAAGCCGGCGGCACGCGCACGTGTTTCGATATAGCCCAGCAGCCGGCTCCCTGTGCCGGTGCCGGTGTCGCGCAAAGCGATCAGGCGCGTGCCGAGCGTGTGCAGCGTCTGTTCAAAAAACACCTTGCCGTCCGGCGTAAAGCCCGAAAAGAAGCGCCGTTTGCGCGTGCCCGGTGCGGCGCCTTTCTTTTTCGGCAGCTCCCGCGCACAAAAGCGCAGCGCATAGCCGTTGAGCTTTTCTTCCAGCACAAAGGGTGCGCAAAATGCCTGCAGCTCGTCGGAAAGATTCCCCGCCGCAGCAAGAAAGCGGGTGGCGCGGCGGTGGAAAAGGCTGTTTTCCACCGTCAGGCGGCGAATTTCGTCGGCGTTTTCGCGCAGCGCCCGCGCGTTCCAGAACGCGCCGAGGTTGATGATTGTTTCGCTCGCGCCGGGAAATTTCGGTTCCACCACATGCGGCGGCGTTCCGTCGCAGATCGCAAACTTTTGCGCGGGCACGATCACCGCGTCAAGGCTGTGCGGATCGCTGCCGCAATGGGCGCATTCCACATCCAGCCCGCGTGATGCTGCCGCCCGTGCAACGCGGCGCATGAGGGTCGATTTCCCTGTGCCGGGGCCGCCCTTGAGAATGACGGTACGCCCCGGTCCATAGGGGTCATACAATTCATCAAACAGCGAAACAAAGCCCAAAGGGGTGTTTGCGCCGAGAAAGGTGTCCAGTTGTTTTGCCATATACATTCCTCCAATCTGTTTTATCCTATTCTTATACGGAAAAAATGTCACAAAATTTTAACACAATCTTGATTTTGTGGTAGTACATCGTGTATATTATAAGTATTATTGGTAAGTATATCTATCTTTGGGAGGAAACAAGCATGACCGATGAAGCCATCAAACAACTCGTCCGCTACGCTGAAGCACAGGGGCTGCTCGATGCGCAGGACCGCGTCTGGGCGATCAACCGCCTGCTGGAGGTGCTGCAAAAGGAAACCTTCGACGATGGGCAAATCGATGAAACGCTGCCGCCGCTGGAGAACATTCTCGCTGTGCTGCTCGACGACGCCGCCGCACGCGGTCTGATCGGCAACGACGTCACATCCCGCGATCTGTTCGACACCAAGCTGATGGGCGCGCTGACGCCGCCGCCGTCCGCCGTGACAAAGCAGTTTTACGCAGAATATGCGCAGTCGCCCGAAGACGCGACCGATTTCTTTTATCATTTCAGCCGCGCCACCGATTACATCCGCACCTACCGCGTAGCGAAGGATCTGAAATGGCAGACCGAAACGGAATACGGCCTGCTCGATGTGACGGTCAACCTTTCCAAGCCGGAAAAATCGCCGGAGGAGATCGCCGCCGCGAAGAAAGCGAAGCAGGGCGGCTATCCGAAATGTCTGCTTTGCCCGGAAAACGAGGGCTACGCCGGCCGGGTGAACCATCCCGCGCGGCAGAACCACCGCATCATCCCCATCACGATTGCCGGCAGCGACTGGGGATTGCAGTATTCCCCCTATGTGTACTATAACGAGCACTGCATCGTGTTCAACAAACAGCACATCCCGATGAAGATCGACCGCAGCGCGTTTGAAAAGCTGCTGGACTTCATCGCGCTGTTCCCGCATTATTTCATCGGCTCCAACGCCGATCTGCCCATCGTCGGCGGCTCCATCCTTTCCCACGAGCATTTTCAGGGCGGCCGCTATGAATTCGCGATGGCCAAAGCGCCGATGGAGCGCACCTTTCGCGTAAAAGGCTTTGAAGATGTGACCTGCGGCGTGGTGAAATGGCCGATGTCTGTCATCCGTCTGCAAAGTGCGGATCGCGCAAAGCTGACCGCGCTTGCCGATCACATCCTCACCGCATGGCGCGCCTACAGCGACGAGACTTGCTTTATCTTTGCCGAAACCGACGGCGAGGCGCACAACACGATCACGCCCATCGCCCGCAAACGCGGTGATCGCTTTGAGCTGGATCTTGTGCTGCGCAACAACATCACGACCGACGAGCACCCCCTCGGTGTGTTCCATCCGCACAAGGAGCTGCACAACATCAAAAAAGAGAACATCGGCCTGATCGAGGTCATGGGTCTCGCCGTGCTGCCCGCAAGGCTGAAAAAGGAAATGGCGCTGCTGGAAACCGCGATTTTGAACGGCGCCGACCTTGAAAGCGACGAAACGCTGCAAAAGCACGCCGCGTGGGTCGCCTCGTTCCGCGAGGGCTATACCTTCACCGCCGAAAACACCCAGTCCATTCTGCAAAAGGAGATCGGCGCCGTGTTCGCCAAGGTGCTTGCGCACGCGGGCGTCTTTAAACGCGACGCCGCCGGACAGGCCGGCTTCGACCGCTTTTTGCAAACATTATAACGTCCAGATAAAGGAGTGTTCCCAATGAAAACCCAATCTCTCACCCAACGCCTGCTCGCCATGCTGATGGCTGTGATGATGGTGTTCTCCGCCGTGCCGGCAGCGATGCTGCTTTCGGCAAACGCGGCAACGAGCACCACAGCCGCCGCCAGCGCAAAAAAGCTTTCCAAAGCGTCTGTCACCGTCACGACCCCGGTCAAATATACCGGCAAGGCCAAAAAGCCAACCGTGAAGGTCACCTACGGCAAAAAGACGCTCAAGGAAGGCGTGCACTACACCGTTAAGTATTATAACAACAAAGAGGTCGGCTATGCCAAGGTGAAGGTTTCCGCCATCAAAAACAGCGGCTACACCGGCAGCAAGACGGTAAAGTTCCGCATTCAGCCCGCAAAGGTCGGCGGCCTGAAGGTCACCAAAACCGCGCAGACCTATATCAAGCTTGCGTGGAACGAGGTCAAGGGCGCCACGGGCTATGTGGTTTATCGCTATAACCCGTCCACCGACACCTACACGCGCCTCAAGGCGGTGAAAAAGCTTTCCGCCATTGCAACAAAGCTGACCGCCGGCACAACCTACCGCTTTGCCGTGCGTGCCTACACCCGTGTGGATGACCGCAACTTCTTCGGCACCTACTCCAAGGTGCGCAAAGCCGCGACCGCCGCGATTCCCGCGCCGACAACGCAGCCCACAACCCAGCCCACGACGGTGGAACCCACAACGCAGCCGACAACCGAGCCTTCCACGCAGCCGTCCACGCAGCCGTCGACACAGCCCTCTACCGAGCCTTCGACCCAACCCTCGACCCAGCCTTCCACACAGCCGTCCACAGAGCCCTCCACGCAGCCGCTTGTGCCGCTGTCCACCGGCCCTGTCACCGGTCTGAAAGCGAAGAAGAGCGCCGACAAAGTCGTGCTGACCTGGGATGCGATGGCAGGCGCCACCGGCTACGAGGTCTATTCCTACGACAGCATCAACGGCAAATATAACCTGCTGCAGTCGGTAACGAGCAACACCGCCACCGTCAGCGGGCTGAAAAAGCAGCAGCCGGCGACCTTCGCCGTGCTCGCCGTTCAAAAAACGGCCGACAAGACCACCTACAGCGCCTACAGCGAAAAGGTGGACGAGACCGTTTACTTCGTGGATTACTACGCCGATATCTTCAAGAAGGGTCCCTACACCGTGGAGCTGAAAATCATCACCAGTGACGATCTCGGCATGGACAAGATGACCCTTGCGTCCAAGAACGGCAACATCAATATGCAGACCACCATCCATGACGATTCTCTCGGCAACATGGACGCGGAAATGCGCTATATCAAGGCGAAGGATAAGCTTTATGTGCACGCCATGGGCATGTGGATCGACGGCAAGGGCATCCTCGGCGAAGACGACGCGGCGATGCTCGAGCAGATGAACATCTTCGGCTCGCTGGAGCTTGACGATCTTGAAAATGTGCAGCTTTCCGCCGAGCGCATCGGCACCACGATGTATACCGTGGAAACCGTTTCCGGCAAAAACACAACCACAAAATTCTATTACAGCGGCGACGCCCTCAAGCGGATCGTCATCACCGGCGGCGGCATGGACACCACGATGGAAATTCTGTCCTTTTCTCCGAACGCCAATGACAGCCTGTTTACCGAACCCACCGGCGCAATCGATATCAGCACGCTGATGTAAGCCCGCGCCGCTTGAAAGGAGCCCCGCCCCCATGCTCAATAAAATCATCGCGTTTCTTCTTGCGCCGCTGTTCTTTTTTCAAACGCTGACCCCGGCGTTCCTCGGCGCAAAAAACAATCAGTCCTTTTCCGATGCGGATTTGCAAAACCTGCGCTCCCCGGCGGACTATGTCAACTACATTCAGGAAAACGGCGCGCCCGTGTTCTCCACCGAAACCGGTCTGCGTCTGCTGCAGCCGATGACGACGCTGCGCCGCATTCTGACCGGCAAAATCTTTTCCGACGAGCGCGAAGCGTTCATGACCGTCAAGGCGGACGAAACCTTCCGGGCGATGTATGACAGCATTCTGGAACAATCCGGCTTTGACGTTTACGCCATTCTCAACCATGTGCCGAATGTGGCCGACGGCGCACAGCTTTTGACCAAGACGTTCCGCATCGACACCGCCGCGCTGCGCGCGTGGACGATTGAACAGCGCGACAAATATAACGAAAAGGGTCAGGGCGGCGTCGCCATCGCCTTTCGGATGTTCGGCGTGTTTTTGAGCGTCATCAAGGAAGCCGAGGTTTTCGGCACCCCGACCGGCGAGCCGGATGAAATTCAGGTCTGTCTGCGTCTGATCTATAAGGACGGCACCGAGGATGTGCTGTATCCCGCGACCTATATCAACACCGCCACCGGCAAATGCTACAGCAAAACCGGCGTCGGCATGTTCGCCACGGGCGTGGATATGGATATGAACCAGATGGTCGCCTGCGGCGCGATCAACGCCTGGCAGCGAAAGTACGGCTTTATGCTGCTGTATGATCTGATGGCGGACACCTCGCCGCTCTTCAACTTCACCACCCGCCGCCTGAAATTCAATTACGGCGACAAGGAGTGGATGATCCAAATTTGGAAGGGCAATTATCTGATGCTCACCAACGGCGGCGAGCTCGGCGTTTACAACCGCGAAAAATGGCGCGCCGGCACCTATTACGACTGCGCGAAGGACGAAGAGCTGATGGATATGACGATGCAGCTTTCCCACGGCGACGATGTGCTGTTCTCCGTCGGCCCGGAAAAGCACTGGTGGCTCACGGGCTTCAAGGTCGGCAAAACGCTGTATTTGCCCGACACGCTCACGCTGCGCTTCTCCATCGCCTTCCCGAACGCCGAAATGAGAACCGCGTTCACAAACGCGATCGACCGCCACATTTTGCATGACATCTCCTACACCGTGGACGGCAACACCGTTTGCGCCGTTTGGTAAGTGCAGAAATGTTTCAAAATCCCTTGATTTTTTCGGATTTTATGCTACAATAAAAATGGTATTGAAGCCATCTGAACCATCCATTTCCCAGAAAGGAGAAATTCCTATGAAACTGACAAAAAAACTGCTGGCTGTTTTGCTCGCGGCGCTGATGATCGTCACCGTGATCCCGTTTGCGTTTGCGGCCACTTTCACCGGCACGCTGGACAACGGCGTTCTGACCGTTTCCGGCTCCGGCGCCATGGGCAGCTTTTCCGAAGGCACGCCCTGGGCGCAGTTTGCCAATGATACGACCTCGATCGTGATCTCCGACGGCATCACCTCGGTCGGCGCCTATGCGTTCAAAAACTTCAAAAGAGTTACGAGCGTGTCCCTGCCCGCCAGCGTGAAAGACATTGACGCCTATGCGTTTTTGAACTGCGCGGCGCTGCAGAGCATTGCCCTGCCCGCCACAATGACCGCCATCAAAACCGGCACATTCAGCGGCTGCACATCCCTCAAGGGCGTCACCATCCCCGAAAACGTGGCGGAAATTCAGAGCTACGCGTTCAACCACACCGGTCTGACAGAGATCCTGCTGCCGGCGTCTGTGACAAGCGTTGCAAAATATGCGTTCACGAACTGCGAGGCGCTCAAGAAGATCACGATCAAAAACAACAAGTGCTCGATCGTGAACGGTGCGTTCCCGCCGCCGACCGCCTCCACCTCCGGTGAAGCACCGATCACCATTTATGCAACTTACAGATCCAACGGCTACAACTTCGCCGTTGCCAACCAGTATGCCTATGAAGTGATCCCCGACGAGGACAAGCCGAACTACGGCACCCCGGATACTGTGCAGGAAGTGGTCACCGTTTCCGAACAGACCCTCAAGGAAACCAAATTCGGCGCCTTCATCCGCCGTCTGCTTGAACTGCTCGGCATCGAAAAGAAAGAGCAGGCGCCCGAAACGGAAAACGGCACCGGCAGCGGTTCCGGCTCCGGCGGCGCTGAAAGCGAAAATAACAGCACCATGACCATCACCGGTCCCGGCGCGGAAATCGGCAAATTCCTGATGAAAACGTCGTTCGCAGACGTCATCCTGTCACTGCGCGAGGCGCTGCAAGGTTTGCTTCCCTCCCTCAAATTCTGACGCAACCGGCCGTTGCGGCCGAAAAAAATGAAATTGCAACGCCCGCTTGCTTGCCGCAACCGGGCGTTTGTGCTATACTGTTCTCGTCTGAAAGGGGGACTTTCCATGAACATTGGAGACCGCATCTCATCGCTGCGTATCGCGCACGGCCTATCGCAGGAAAGCTTTGCCGAAAAGCTCGGCGTTTCGCGTCAGGCAGTTTCAAAATGGGAAACCGGCGCGAGCGTTCCGGAAACCGATAAAATTCTTTTGATGAGCGAGCTGTTCGGCGTTTCCACCGACGCGCTCCTCAAGGGCGACGCACCCGCCGCAGAAGCAGCCGCACCGATGCAGCCGGACGCACCGCTGTTTTCGCTTGACGACACTCCGGCGCCTTCGCCGCTTCCGCAAACGTCCGCTTCAAAACAAGCGCAGCCCCAAAAGAAAAAAGGCCGCCTTGCCGCAAAGGTCATCGCGGCGGTGCTGGTGCTCGCTTTGCTTGTGAGCACCGTGCTGCTGCCGCTGCATTACGGCGGAATCAAAGAGGCCTGGTGGGCGCTGTGCGGCGGCAAGGTGCAATATCCTTATGTGCTGGTCCACGGCCTCGGCGGCTGGGGCGAAGACAGCGCAATGAACGAACACGCGCCTTACTGGGGCGCTTCGACCGGCGCGCTCCCCGAAAAACTGCGGGAGGCCGGCTACACTGTGGTCGCACCGTCCGTCGGTCCGGTTTCAAGCGCATGGGACCGCGCGTGTGAGCTGTATGCACAGTTGACCGGCACCACCGTGGACTACGGACAAGCGCACGCCGAAACCCACAATCACGCGCGCTTCGGACGAAGCTATGATACGCCGCTGGTGGAAAACTGGGGCGGCAAAACGCACGGCGGGCAGCGCATCAAAATCAACCTTGTCGGCCATTCCTTCGGCGGGGCAACCGTGCGGCTGCTGACCTGGCTGCTTGCAAACGGCAGCGCAGAAGAACAGGCCGCAACCGGCGACGAGACCTCGCCGCTGTTCACCGGCGGCAAGGGCGACTGGGTGAACAGCGTGACCGCCCTGTGCGCGCCGCACAACGGTTCGTCGCTGCTCACCGCGATGGATACGCTCGGCAGCATCGTCGGCATCGGCGATTCCTCGCAGCTTCTGGCTTACCTGGTCTTTTCCGCCGCAGGGCTTGCGACGCCGGTTGCGGACACCTATGATTTCATGCTCGATCAGTTCGGCATCTCTGCCGCGCAGGGCAGCATGAAAAGCGTGCGCAGCGCGATTGCCGCGCTGACGGCCAAGGGCAACGACCACGCGGGCTATGACCTTTCGCCCGACGGGGCAAAGGCGCTCAACGAGCGTATCGGCACGGTGAAGGACGTCTATTACTTCTCCTTCCCCTATTGCACCACCCACGCGGGTACGCTTTTGCCGGTGCAGGTGCCGAACAGCGGCACACTGCCGGTGCTGATTCCGACCGCCACCGCCATGGGCATGTTCCAGGGAAAGACAAAAGGCGGCATGGAGATCGGCACGAACTGGCAGGAAAACGACGGCCTTGTCAGCGTGGTGTCCGCGCAATATCCTTTCACGGAACCGAGCAGCGCCTTTCCCGCCGACCCGGCAGACGGCAGAGCCTATGCCCACGGCGTTTGGTATGTTGCCGAAACGCGCGAGGGCGACCATGGAACGGTGATCGGTCTGAACGCCGACGCAAACGCAACGCTGCAGTTCTGGACGACAATGCTGCAGCGCATCGACGCGCTGGCACGATAAGGTTCTTGTTAAGTACCCGGTGATTCACTCGGTGCGTGAAGATTGGCGAGAAAATTTTTCGTCAGATGTAACAGAAATCGCGCAGCCAACCTGACGGTTTGCAAGCGATTTCTGTGCAAAATGACGGAAAATTTACCGTCAATGTTTGCGAATTCGAGTGAATCAGTGGGTACTAAAATGAAAAGAGATGGCAGCCGCGCCATCTCTTTTTTGTTGTCTTAGTTCTCACAATCAGGACATCGACATCAGCCAGTCCAGATTCAGATAGCCGTAGCCCTTCGGGATCGTAAACAGGCTGTCCGGCACATCGGTCGTAAATTTGGAAATATAGATCGACTCCACGCTGCCGTCGGGGTTGACCGTGTCGCTCTGCACCAGCTTGTCGCCGTCAAAGTAAAAGCGCACTTCGGTGCCGTCGCCGTTCTTTGTGCTCTCACAGTGATAGGTTTTTCCGTTCATTTTGACCGTGCTCTGCTTCATCGGCTGGCTCAGCTCCTGCGCAAAGCCCTTGGTCATCTCGCTGACATCCAGGTCTTCGCCGCCGAGCATTTCCTCGGTCAGTTCGGTGTACTTTTTCAGCGAAGGAATCAGAAGATAGGTCTTGCCGCTCTTGCTCTGCTGAATCATGCGGGCGCGGATGGTTCCGAGCGTCGTGTCGATAGAAACATTGCCATTCTTCACCGCCACCGTGATCGGCTGATTTCCCAGCTCCTTGTCGTTGGTCGTGAAGGTCATCAGATAGGTGCCGTTCAAAAACGCCTTTTTATATTTGTCGATCCGGTTGCCGCTGGCTTTGTTTGCCGCGGTCTTTGCCTTGAGCAGCGCGGAATAGGCGCCCCAGAAGTTTTTGGTGCCGACCTTGGTATAAGCGCGCACAGCAAAGCGATAGGTGGTGGACGCTTTCAGGTTTTTGACCGTTGCGCTCGTGCCTTTGACGACCTTGACGCGCGTATAGGTCTTCGCGCTCTTGTTATAGGTGTAAACCGCGTAGCCGTCCGCGCCCTTCACAGCCTTCCAGGTCAGCTTGGCGGCCGTCTTGGTCAGCTTGGCGGCGGTCAGCCCCTTCACCTTGGCGGGCACGATCTTGAATTTTACGGTTTTCGCGCCGGTATAGGCGCTGTTCTTTTTGGCGGTCACCGTCACGCTTGCGACGCCGATCTTTTTGTTGTTCGCGTAAGTGAGCGTGTAGTCTGTGCCCTTTTTGAGCGTGGTTTTGCCGACCTTGACGGTCACGGCGGGCTTTTGGGCTTTGCCGGTGTAGGAAACGGCGGACACGACCGCGACCGTAGCTTTGGCAAGGCTCTTTTTCCCTGCGGCAAATGCGGCAACGCTCAGGCTGGAAAGCAGCAGCATTGCGCAAAGCAGCGCCGCAAGGGTGCGTTTTGCGGTTTGGTTTTTCATGAAAACTCCTCCTTTAGATTTCGAACGGTTTTTTTGAGCCGTCCTTTGTACCCATTATAGCGAAATATCATGGCGCAGGTGTGACGCGTCTGTAAAAAGATTCTTTCAATTTTCTGAAGAAAACCGCCGCAGCGCTTCATATTCCGATGGTGTGATTTCAACGGCGTGGCCGTGCTTGAACCCGTAAGGGAAGGTAAACTGTGCGTCTGCACGCTCAAACGCGGCGTTGCCGGCGGCCGGCGAAACAAAGGGCACATAGCCCATTTTTTCTTTTTCGCAGCCGAAAAAGTCGAGCATCAAACACCAGCGTCCGTCCGGCAGCACCAGCGTTGTGGGCGCCTCATAGGAGCCGGGCTGCGCCATCGCCTGCATGATGGCGGTGAAATCACCGTCGTCCGCATAGGGGCCGTAAAGCGATTTGGATGTGGCATGCATCACGCCGGAGGGGTGATTGCTGTTTTTATAAAACAGGTGATAGGTGTCGCCGTGCTTGACAAGGTGGGAATCGAGAATTTCCGTCGGGCGGTCAAAAAACAGCTTCGGCCGCGTGAAGGTTTTGAAATCCTTTGTCTCGCAGGCATAGATGGACATGTGCTCAAAGTCGGTCTCCTTCACCGTGGCGCTCCAGTGCAGCAGATAGGTCTGCGTGCTTTCGTCAAAGAACACCTCCGGCGCCCACAGGCAGCCGAAGTCATCGCGGCCGAGAAAGAGCAGCTCCTGCGGCGAAAAATGCAGCAGATCGTCGCTGCGCCAAAGGGACAGGAACTTGCTGCCCTCATGGTTGAGCTTTCGCCAGTCCACGCGGTATTGGTCATCCATATAGCGCACGATGCACGCGTCGGTGGCAACCAGCACAAAGCCGCCCGTGTGCAGGCGCACAAGCTCAATGTCACGGCAGCCAAGCTCGCCCGTTGTGCAGGTCAGGATCGGCTTTCCGCCGTTGACACGCTCCCAGTCGGTGCCGTTTTTGCTGATTGCAAAATGCACCTGCTCGCCGTCGATGGTCAGTTTTTCCCGAAAATGAACGAATAAATAAGGCATAGGTCTCCTCAGCTTTCCGGCAATGTGCCATAAAGGTTCTCACGTTCGGCGCCGTAGCGCACGGGGACATTCTTCGGCAGCAGTCCGCCGGACATCTGCGGGCGCCACTGATCGCCGAGCGTCGTCTGCGCACGGAAGGCGTCCTCCCCCAGCGCGGTGTAGATCCCAGTAATCCCCTTCATCTCACCGTCCTGCTGATAGCAGGTGTCCCAAAACGCGTGGTGGCCGATGAAGGTCAGTGCCGCGGGGAGATACAGATAAGACAGCGCCTGATCGCCGGTGAACGCGTCGGAGCCGATGCTGACAAGGGAATCCGGCAGCGAGGACTTGAGTGTCTGCATCCCGTCCGTCACCGCGGCCGCAGCTTCGGTCGGTTCGCCGGTGTAGGAACAGATGGTTTCCAGCGACGTGCATTTGAACAGCGCCATGGTCTCGATCTCCTCCAGCCCCTCCGGCAGATACAGCGCCGTCAGGTTCGCGTAGTTGAGCGCCGTCGCGCCGATGACCTTGACCGTTGCGGGCAGCACATAGGTGCGCACGTCGCGGTTGTACTGTTCAAAAAACGCCGCGTCATAGGTTGCGGTCGGACCCCAAAGCTCGTCCATGGGCTTGCCGTTTTCGTCTTTGAGGTCAGTGTAGCCGTATTCTTCGCGCAGATATTGGTCGCGGTCGATCGGATAACACACCACGCGCGTGCAGTCTTTCGTATACAAAACGCCGTCGATGTCGCAATATGCCGGGTTTTCTTCGTCCACAGTGATCTTCTGCAGCGCCCAGCAGCTATAAAATGCCGTTGGCGAAATGTCGGTCACGGTTTTACCGATTTGAATTTCGGTGAGCTTCTCATCGCAGTTGAACGCAAAATCGCGAATGGCCGAAACAGGGGTCTGCCCGTCGTCTGCAAAAGCGACCGTCAGCTCTTTCAGCGTGCCGTTGTTGGAAAACTTTGTGAGCGCGGCGGTGCCGTCGTCAAGGCGCTCAAAAGCAAACAGCTCGCTGTGCACGGCGCGCAGGCTGAAAAAGATGGCAAGACCGATCGCCACCAGCAGCACAAGCACAACAATAATCTTTTTGCGGCGGAAGTTCTTGATGGGCTTTCCGATGCGCGGAGTCTGCAAGCCATCGATCTGATAGGTCCAGATCTCGTCCTCGGGGATGTCGAGCGTATAGGGCGCGGCCTGCGCGGCCTCCTCTTTGGCTTCCTGCGCCAAAAAATCGTCCTTTTCGTTCGTCTTTTTTTCGCTCATGACAGCACCTCCGATTCCACAGCTTCCGCAGCCGGTTCCACCGCTTCCCCGTCCGCTTCCGCTTCCATCTGCCGCCGTGTGACCTCCTCGCGCCGGCGCAGCACCTCCATGACCTTGAACTGCTTGTCGTCGGTGTAATCCCAAAGCAGATACGGCAGCGTCATGAGCAGATAGCCGACGATGTCGATGAGGATGGGGATGACAATGATCTTTGCGCGCGCGGGGTCATAAAACAGCACATCCCAGTTGCTGTTGAAGCCAAAGCGCAGCAGCAGCAGCGGAATAATCAGGCCGATGAACGAGGTGATCGGGCCGGTGAACCAGCCGAACACGCCGGAAAAATTCTCCAGCCGTTCGCCGGAAAGATACATCTGATAGTCGTTGATGCGCACATCCATGTCGCGCTGCGCGGTGATGGGCACGGTTTTGCACATCTCCATCAAAAACAGCGTCACCACACAGATCGCGCCGCAAAGCGTGACGTGTTCTTTGCAAAGCAGAATGGACAGCACAATCACGGTGTTGCCGAGCGCGCAGGAGAGCTGATAAAAGATTTGGAGCTGCTTATAGGAAAAGCGTTTGAGGAAATAGGGCGAGAGCAGATCGGGCGGTGTGCCGGCGAACTGCACGAGCATGACGATCAAGCTGTAAAGCAGACCGCTCAGACGGAAGGTGTAAAGATACAAAATCGTGGTGAACGCAAGCATCCCGTTGCCCAGGGAATCGAACAGGCCGACGACCGTGTTGATCCATTTGTATTTGTTGCTCATCACGCCGAACATGCCGTCCCAGAATTTGATTTCGACCTTCTTTTCCAGCGGCGGCTGGGGAATGCGTTCCTTGACGCGGCCGGCAAAGATCAGCGTCAGCGCGACAGCCACGGTGAAGGTGATCGGGATGATATAGCGAAACAGGTTGATATCCGCCCATTTATAGCGCAGCATACCGATAAAGATCGGCAGCACCAGCGCGAGGATGGAGTTGAACAGATGGGAAATCTTGATCGGATAGGAGCGCACCAGAATACGCTCGCGCACATTCGGGCTGATATTCATCGCCACCGTCTCCATCTGCACGGGCACATTCGTTGCAAAGCCGAACATTCCGTAGATGGCAAACAGAAGGTTCGCCACCCAGACGCGGGTCACAACGTCGGGGATGTTGTAAAACGGCAGCCAGCCGATCAAAAAGACCATGATGCACTTCGGCACCGCGTCGCAGTACAGACTGTATTTATAGCGGCCGAACTTCGGAATCAGCCGCTTGCGCCAAAAGATGTTGCGCAGACCGACATAGCCGTTGAAGAAGATGTGCGTGCCGAGAATCTTGAACGCCGAAGCGCAGCTCACGCCCTCCAGTCCGTTCATAAAGGTGACGAAGCGCCCGCTCTGGTCAAACAGCAGCGACCAGTCGAGAATAATCATGGAAAGGCCGACGATCACCAGCAGCAGATAGATGCCGTTGAGCTTTCGCTCCGTTTTTTTCGGCAAAAAGCCGAGGTTGTCACATACGAACCACCAGATCAGCGTCCAGATGTAGCCCAGCGGCATATTGATGATATTGATGATCGAAAACGTGAGGTACGGCAGCTTATAATGATACATCATCAAATAGCATGAGGCGGCAAACGCGATGTATTCCAGCGTTTTTGTGCCCGCGTAGTTGCTGCCGACCGAAACCACAACGTCCTTATACTCCTTATAAGGCACATACTTTCCCGGCGCCGGAGTGTTCCAGTGGGTTTTGATCTCGTGCAGCAGCCCCTTGACCTTGCCGCCGAAGCCGCTCTTGTTTTCTTCCATTGCAGCGTTTCCTTCTTTCGGTTGTTTGTTTTCAACAGAATCAGAGAAGATTCTATGAATACTATAGAGGAAATTCACCAAATTGTCAAGCAAAAGAGACGGAAAACAAAAGTCTACTGAAAAAGAAAAACGACCCGGATGGATCGTTTCCCTTAAAACAGTATTTCGCTGTTATTTATGCAGTCCGAACAGCGCTAAAATGTCATGGAAAAGCTGAATGAAAAAGCCGAACAGTCCGTCATGGGTCTGGCCGCAATACTTGCAGCTGCCGCGCTGCGGCTCCACTTCCTGCGGCTCAAACGGCTGGGGTTCCTCCGGCTGGGGTTCCTCAGGGTGGGGTTCCTCCGGCTGAGGTTCCTCCGGCTGGGGCAGCTTTTCCGTTGTGATATTCGCCAGCTCTTCGGTTCCGTTCTCGTCTGCGTAATTCTTCCCGCAGGAAATGCAGTGATAATGCGCCACGGTGCCTTCCGCTTCGACCGTTGCTTTTTGCTCCGGAACATAGGTCAGACTGTGCACGATGATCCCCTCATCCACAAACGTGCGATAAGTACGGTTTGCATTCAACCGATCTTCATTGACCAGCAGTCGGATGAATGCGCCGCTTCCGGTCGTGGGGCCGTCATAGAGCGTATTGTCCGTATCATCTCTGAAGTCCATGCGCATATTCGTTACAGTGGCGTTGAAGTTGCTGTTGCCGACTTTGAAGCCGGTGCAGTTGCCGCCCTCACCGCTCCACCAGAACGCGGTACAGTTGTCATAGATGCTGCGGCCGCTTCCGGTGATCTTGAATGCAGTCTGGAACTGATCGCTGTAACAGTGGGTGAAAAGGTTGTTGGTGCTCTCCTCAACAAAACCGCAGGAACCCTTATACTGATTCCAGCTGATGTTGAACAGCGGATGAATGTTGGTCAGACTGTTGCCGTTGGAATGGACGATCACACCCGTGCGCACGCCGGCAATGCGGGCGTTGGTAACAGTGTTGTCATGTCCCTCGATCTTGATTCCGACGGAGTTTGCCGTGCCGGCTCCAAAGATGTTGATGTCTCTGATATCCGCGTCGGAAGAACCGGAGTTTGCGCCGTACTTGATATGCAGACCCACAATGGTGTTTTTGATGGACGTGTTCTGCACCTTGGTTTCCCGGCCGGAATCAATGCTCACGCCGTTTGCGACCTTATTTCCGTCAATAACGCCGCCGGTCAGGGAGTAGTTGCTGCCGACCTTTTTTATCGTATTGTAAGGATCTTTTCCGCCCAGCGCGATCAGCGCGCCGCCTGTGAATCCGCTGGTTGCGCGAATGACCGCATAGTTTGTCAACTGCAGATCAACGCTTTTGGCGGGATCGGCAGGCGTGCGCAGCGGATGGGAGAGCAGATAGACGCCGTCGGGGAAATAAATGGTGCGGTTAGGGTTTGCGTCGATGACGGCCTGCAGCGCGTCCGCAACGTCTTTGCCGGTATCTGCGGCAACATAGTCCGTGACACAAACGGTCCCGGGCATTGCAAAAGCAACCGTGCACGTCGGCACGATCATGGTAAGGACCAGAAGCACAGAGAGGATCGTTTTCAGCTTTGACATGGAGATCATCCTTTCTTTTTTCTCAAAAACATTATAGCGCAACGGGCAAAAATGTCAACAAGAAAAAGAAAAACGACCCGATTGGATCGTTTCTCTGTGGCGCGCTGCGAGGGACTCGAACCCCCGACCTTTTGGTTCGTAGCCAAACACTCTATCCAGCTGAGCTAGCAGCGCATTTGTTTTTGCCAAAGTATACTACCACAAACCGAAAGGAATGTCAAGGGGTCTGCGCAAATTTTTTTATCTTTTCCGAAAAAGAAACAGCGAAGGCAGGAAATGCGGCATCACACGGGCCGCAGCACCACGGTCGTCACGCTCACCGCAGGCAGCGTCAACGTCGGCAGCGCCGCACCGCTGTAGGTATGTGCCAGGTGGTGTTCGGCGTCGGTTGTAAAAATCTCCATTTCCCGCCCGTGCAAAAGCATCTGCACCTCGCACGCCGCACCTGTGTTTGAGAGCACCAGCACCGTCGCGCCGTCGGGCCGCCGGAACGCGCAGGGTGTGACGGCTGCCGTTTCGTTCGCTGTCATTTCACAGCCGATGCAGCTCGAGCCGGCCGGCACAAAGCGGGAAAAATGTCCCAGCGCGTCAAAGCGATAGGTCGCCGCATAGCGGGAAAAATCATTGCTTGCGGTGAACAGCCCGTCGCTGTAATCGCGGCCGTCCTCCTGCAGCCAGGTCTGGTTCACGGCAACCCACGACGTCCAGCTTTGCGCGCGCGACGCCGCAAGGTCCTGCGCGATGACCGCCGCCATCAGCGCCGCCGCCATCGGATCGTCCGTCGGGTGCTTGTTCGGCAGCTCGCACCACTCCGTCATATCCAGCGGCACAGAAGAGAACCGTTGCGCATAAAACCAGTCGCCGAGCTGCGTCTTTGCCGACGCGTCGCCGTCCGCCCAGTAGCTGTGATAGGCAAACGAGCCGAGATTGCGCAAAATGACCGGGTCGGCGGCCAGCGCCGTAAAGTATTCCCGCGTTTTTTCGCCGATCTCTCCGCTTTCCGGCGCGGCAAGAAGCACGGGAAGCGCGCGTTTTTCGATCTCTTCGGCAAACAGATGCAGCAGCCGCACGACCTGCTGCGTTTCATAGTGACAGCCCTCCTGCCGCACATCGTCGCCGCCCCATTTCCACTGCGGCTCATTGATCGGCGAAATCAGCTTTACCGGCACGCCCTTGGACAAAAAATACTCCGTGACCGTCAAAAAGGAATCCACAAACCGCCCGAAGCAGTCCTCGCGCAAATTGCAGCAGTGCGGCACAAGGCCGCCGCTGCTTTCGCCGGAAACGGTCATGCTGTAGTGCGGGCTGTTGGCAAAGAGCACGACCGTGTCCACACAGCCGTGGCTGAGCGCTTCAAACAGCGCCGCCTGTGCGTTTTGATCGCGCGAAAAATCAAAGTGCCCTTCCCCGGTTTCACTGTCGAGAACAAAAAAGCTTTCCGTCAGTCGCCACGGGTTTTGCACACGCTCATGCTTTGGATTGACGCCGCCGCCGACGTTGTAGCGGTAGATGTTCAGCCCGAGTCCTTGCTTGCTGTAGAGCCGGCGCAAAAGATCGCGCCGTTTTTCCGGGTCGGATAGCTGCGGACTCCACCAGCAGGCAGAAGTGCCAAAGCCGCTGATGCGCTGGCGCCGGTCTTGCGGATGCAGAGTGAGGGACAGAGCGTTCATAAGGGACACCTCCGAGGGATATGCTATGCGCAATTCCAAATGAAAAAGGGCTTAGACGCCATGTGCGGCATCCGAGCCCTTTGTCTTATGCGTTTTGATGATAGTGGCTCAAAAAGTCGCCCAAGTCCTGCATCGCCTTTGCCATCTCGGTCGGTTCGGGCAGCATGACAATGCGGAAATGGTCGTTATGCGGCCAGTCGAAACCGGAGCCGGGCACGATGAAAATGTGTTTTTCGTGCAGGAAATCAAAGGCGAATTGCTTGTCGCTCGTGATATTGAACTTTTTCACATCCAGCTTCGGGAAGACATAGAACGCACCGTGGTTCTTCACACAGGTCAGTCCGTCGATCTTCTCGATCTCGCGCATGGTCGCCTCGCGCTGCTCATACAGTCTGCCGCCCGGAACGAGCATCGCCTGGGTGCTGGCGTTGTCGGCCAGCGCGGCGGGGATCACAAGCTGGGTCAGCGTGTTGGAGCAAAGGCGCATTGCCGCCATCTGGAAGATACCCTCGATATAATCGTCCGCCTTGCCCTTATAGCCGCTGATGCACATCCAGCCGCAGCGGAAGCCGCAGATGATGTGGGACTTGGAAAGACCGTTCGTCGTGATGACCATCAGGTCGGGCGCGAGTGCGGCGGTGGAATAATGCTCCACGCCGTCCATAACCAGACGGTCATAGATCTCGTCGGAGAAGATGATGAGGTCGTTTTCACGCGCCACCTGAATGATGTCCTCGAGCACCTGCTTCGGATAGACCGCGCCGGTGGGGTTGTTCGGGTTGATGATGACGATCGCGCGGGTGCGGGCGCTGACCTTTTTGCGGATGTCCGCAATGTCGGGATACCAGTCATTGCTCTCGTCGCAGGTATAGAACACAGGCTTCGCGCCGGCGATGTAGGTCGAATTTGACCAGAGCGAGTAGCTCGGCGAGGGCATAAGGATCTCATCGCCCTTGTTGCACAGCGCCAGCAGGCACATGAGCACCAGCTCGCTCACGCCGTTGCCGATATAGATATCGTCGGGGGTGATGTCCTGAATTCCCTTGGACTTGTGATAGGCGCAGATCGCCTCGCGTGCGGCGGGCATACCCTTGAGATCGCAGTACGGAACCGCCTTGTCCACATTGGCAAGCAGCGCTTCGCGCACGGAATCGGGCAGACCGAAGCCGAAGGTGGCCGGGTTGCCGGTGTTCAGACGCAGCACCTTGATGCCCTCTTTGTTCATGCGCTGGCTCTCAAGATACAGCGGGCCGCGGATGTCGGAATGGACAGGCTGCAGGTTTTCGGATCGATTGACAAACATACGAACATCTTCCTTTCAAATCATCGTGCTATGAATGTTTATCTTTTTGCTTTTGCGTGCTTTGTCAGCGAGTAGGCGCCGAAGATATTCGTGCCGTTTACCGTTGACACAGCGCGCACTTTGAAATAATAGGTGCGTCCGGCGGTGTAGTTGGTCGTGATCAGCGTCGTTTTGGAAAATGTGCCGATCTTCTTGAACTCGCCGTTCTTGGCTGTGGAATAATAAACCACATATTTTTTCGCGCCGTCGGCCTTGTTCCAGCTCAGCGCAAATCTGCGGCCGGCCTGCGCCTTGGCCTTGAGGTTCGTCACACGGGCGGGAACGACCTTGAATTTCAGCGTCTTCGTGCCGGCGTAATGGCCCTTGAAGGTCACTGTCACGGTATAAATGCCAACCGTCTTGCGGCCGGAGCTGTATTTCAGCGTGTAATCGGTATTCTTCTTGAGCTTTTTGTTGTTGGCGTCCTTCACCGTCACCGTCGGCTTTTTCGCGCTGCCGTCATAGACGAACTCCGTGGCGGAAAGCTTAACGGAATTGATCTTGGCAACCGATTCGGTCTTTTTGGCGTTGCAGTAGGTACAGGTGGAAACGACCTTGCCGTTTTTGCCGATTTTTGCGGCGGTTACTTTTTCCTTCCAGTTGTGGCCGGTCTTCGGCAAAATGGCCTGCGGGGTAAAGACAAAGCCGCAGATCGAGCAGCTTTCGCCCTCGGTCAGACCGGTCGCTTGGCAGGTGGCCGGCGTTGCGGGCACCGTAACGGGATTGTGATCGGTGAGCGGGATGGTCTCCTCCTTTGTTTCACCGCAGACAGAGCAGGTGTAAACGCGAAGACCGGTCGCAAGACAGGTCGCCTCGCGGACAACGGTCGAGGTTGCCCAAACATGGTCGTGCTCCGGAATGTCGGGCATGACTTCAAACGTACGGTCGAATTTTTTGGCAAACGCCTGCAGCGTGGAGCCCTCATAGCCGCGCAAAACGGTGGAACGCGGGAACTCGCGGCCCTGATCTTCCACCGATTCCTTCTTGTCGTCGTCCATCGGGATGTCGCAGTTCCCGTTGAACACGGACACGCGCTGGAGCTGCGTGCAGCCGTAAAACGTGAACGAGCCGATCTTGGTCACACTGCGCGGAATGGAGACCTCGCGCAGCTTGACGCAGTTGTGGAACGCGCCGCTGTTGATTTCGGTAACGGTGTTCGGAATGGTGATCTCCGTCAGACCGTGGCACATCTGGAACAGATAATAGTCAATGACCTTCAGATCGGCCGGAAGCTTGACGTCGGAGAGATGGTTGCAGCCGGAAAACGCGCTCGCGCCGATGGTCTTCACCGAATCCGGGATCCGCATCTCTGTGAGCAGCTTGCAGCCGCAAAACGCATACCACGCGATGTCGCTCAGCCCTTCGGGCAGCGTCACGGCCTGCAGCGACGTGCAGCCGTTGAACGCCCAGCCGCCAATCGATTTCAGCGTTGCGGGGAGCGAAACGGTCTGCAGATTTGTGCAGCCGTTGAATGCGCGGTCGCCGATGCTTGTGACGCCGTTTTCGATCACGGCGCGCTTGATCGCCGTTTTCTGACCCGCCCAGGGCACCGCCCGGTCAAGCTGGAACGCGGTCATGTCGCCGCTGCCGGAAACGGTCAGCAGGCCCTCGTCGCTCAGAACCCACGTCAGCGTTTCACCGCAAGAGCCGCTTTTCGAACCCGTTGCAACGGGCGCCGGCGACACGGTCGTCGGCTGTGCGGCGTCTTCGGTCGCCACTGTCGTTTCGGGCTCTTTTGCCGCTTCGGTCGCCTTTGTTGTCTCGGCTTCCTTTGTCGCTTCGGTCGCCTTCGTTGTCTCGGCTTCCTTTGTCGCTTCCGTTGCCTTTGTCGCTTCGGTCGCGGATGTCGCTTCCGTGGCGGTTGTCGCTTCGGTCGCGCTCACGGTTGTCGCTTCGGTCACGGTCGGTGCGGCGGACTGCGCCTGCGACGTTGTTGTCACCTCGGCGGCCGGTTCTTCGGCAAACGCAAACGGCAAACCGGTCACAAGGATCAGGACCGTCAGCAAAAGTGCAATCCATTGTTGAGGTTTCTTCATGTGAAACATCCTTTCCGATAGATTATCAAGGGTATATTATCACTCTTTACTTTAACATACTTAAAAGAAAATTGCAAGGTATTGCTTTGCTTTTTCATTTTTTCCAATACTTTTGGCTGCGCGAAAGTTGTTTTTCCCTGCGTTTTTCCTGTTTTTTCCTTGACTATTGACTCGATTTATTATATAGTATAAAGCGTATATACCGCTAACGGAAAAACAGGAGGCTATTATGAACAACACCGAAAAAACCATGGAAAAAATCGTTGCGCTCTGCAAGGGCAGAGGCTTTGTCTATCCCGGCAGTGAAATCTACGGCGGCCTTTCCAACGCGTGGGACTACGGCCCGCTCGGCGTGGAGTTCAAAAACAACGTCAAGCGCGCCTGGTGGAAAAAATTCGTGCAGGAAAACCCCTACAACGTCGGTCTGGATTCCGCAATTCTGATGAACCCGCAGGTCTGGGTCGCGTCGGGCCATGTCGGCGGTTTTTCCGACCCGCTGATGGACTGCAAGGACTGCAAGACCCGTCACCGCGCCGACAAGCTCATTGAGGACACCGGCGTCAATCCGGCCGGCTGGTCGTTTGAGCAGATGAGTCAGTACATCAAAGACAACAACATCTGCTGCCCCGACTGCGGAAGCTGCAACTTCACCGATATCCGCAAGTTCAACCTGATGTTCAAAACCTTCCAGGGCGTGACCGAGGACGCAAAGAGCGAGCTGTATCTGCGCCCCGAAACCGCACAGGGCATCTTTGTGAACTTCCTCAACATTCAGCGCACGACCCGCCGCAAGGTGCCGTTCGGCGTTTGCCAGATCGGTAAATCCTTCCGCAATGAGATCACTCCGGGCAACTTCATCTTCCGCATCCGCGAATTCGAGCAGATGGAGCTGGAATTCTTCTGCAAACCCGGCACCGAGCTTGACTGGTTCGCCTATTGGAAGGATTACTGCAAGCAGTTTTTGCTGTCGCTGGGCATGAACGAGGAAAACCTCAAGCTGCGCGACCACGAGCAGAAGGAGCTTTCGCACTATTCCAACGCGACCACGGACTTCGAATATCGCTTCCCGTTCGGCTGGGGCGAGCTGTGGGGCGTTGCAAGCCGTACCGACTTTGACCTGACCGCGCATCAGAACACAAGCGGCAAGAGCCTCGAATATTTTGACCCCGTCACCAACGAAAAATATCTGCCCTATGTCATCGAGCCGTCGCTCGGCGCCGACCGTGTTGCGCTCGCCTTTTTGGTGGAAGCATATGACGAAGAGGTTGTGGACGCGGAAAAGAACGACACCCGCGTGGTGCTGCATTTCCATCCCGCCCTTGCGCCGTTCAAGGCCGCAGTTCTGCCGCTTTCCAAAAAGCTCGGCGAGCAGGCGACCGAGGTCTATCACGCGCTGCAAAAGAAATTCAACGTCGATTACGACGATGCCGGCTCCATCGGCAAGCGCTACCGCCGTCAGGATGAGATCGGCACGCCGTTCTGCATCACCTATGACTTCGATTCCGTTGAAGACGGCTGCGTGACCGTGCGCGACCGCGACAGCATGGAACAGGTGCGTATGCCGATCAGCGACCTTGCCGCGTATATCGACAGCAAACTGGAATTCTAAGGTAGCTGCAGCGGCAAGCTGCAGGGACTGAGGGAAAAAGGGATTGAGTGGAGTGTGGAGTGCAGAAAGAATCCATTCCGGCATCAATTATTTGATTCCCAATGATTTTTTCACTCTTTTATGTGTCCACAATTCTTGACAAGTTTCCTCTCTCTCTCAACCCTCCACCCTGTTCCCTGTCCCCTGTCCCCTGTCCCCTGTTCACTCTCACTCATCTCCACGGAGGCTAAACCGATGACCGATTTTCTCAAAAAATTCCCGTTTCCCCTGCTGCTGGTGGTGATCTACATCTTCATCGGTGTGCTGACCCATGTCTGGCACCCGACGTGGATGCTGTTTTTGCTCATCCCGGCCTATTACAGCTTTGTTGCTTTTCTGGATCACAGAAATGGCGGAAGCACAAGGGCGATTTTGCGCTATTTCCCCTTCCCGTCGATCGTGATTCTGCTGTATCTCGGCATGGGCTTCTTTTTGAATCTCTGGCATCCCGGCTGGCTGATCTTTTTGCTCATCCCGCTGTATTACGCCATGCTCCCGCTGTTTAAATAAGGAAGGGTGACTGCATGAAAGCGCCGCTGGCGGAAAGGATCCGCCCGAAAACGATCGACGATATGGTGGGGCAGCGGCATCTGCTTGCACCCGGCATGGCACTGCGCGCCATCATTGAATCCGGCGAGCTGCCGAACCTTGTGTTCTACGGTCCCTCCGGCGTCGGAAAAACCACCCTTGCCGCCATCATTGCGGCAAAAACGAACCGAAAATTCCACAAGCTCAACGGCACCACGGCGTCCACCGCCGATATCAAGGCCATTGTCGCCGAGCTGGACACCTTTGCCGCGCCGAACGGCGTGCTGCTGTATCTGGACGAGATCCAGTATTTCAACAAAAAGCAGCAGCAAACGCTGCTGGACTTCATTGAGCGCGGCGAGATCACGCTGATCGCCTCCACCACGGAGAATCCCTATTTTTATATCCACAACGCAATCCTCAGCCGTTCCACCGTGTTTGAATTCAAAAGCGTCACGGCCGAAGAGATCATTCCCGCCGTCGAGCGCGCGTTCCGCTTTTTGGAAACCGAGCGCGGCGTCACCATCCGCGCCGACGAGCTCGCCGTGCGCCACATTGCGATTTCCTGCGGCGGCGACGTGCGCAAAGCGATGAACGCGTGCGAGCTGTGCGTGCTTTCCACCGTCGCCGAAGACGGCGTGCTTACCGTCACGGCGGAAAAAGCGAAGGAGCTCACGCAGAAAAGCAGCATGAAATATGACAAGGACGGCGACGAGCACTACGATATCCTTTCGGCGTTCCAAAAAAGCATGCGCGGCTCCGATCCCAACGCGGCGCTGCACTATCTTGCCCGGCTGCTCGAAGCCGGCGATCTGCCCTCCGCCATGCGCCGACTGATGGTCTGCGCGTGCGAGGATGTGGGGCTTGCCTACCCGATGATCATCCCGATCGTTAAAGCGGCGTGCGACGCGGCGCTGATGGTCGGCCTGCCGGAAGCGCGCATTCCGCTGGCGGACGCGGTCGTGCTGGTTTGCAACAGCCCGAAATCCAACAGCGCCTATCTCGCCTATGACGCGGCGGCGGCCGATCTGCGCAAGGGCAAAAGCGGTCCGATTCCGCGGCAGCTGCAAAACAAGCACTACGACGGCGAGGACAACGCGCACAAGGGGCAGTTCTATCTTTACCCCCACGATTTCCCGCATCACTACACGCCGCAGCAGTACCTGCCCGACGTGCTGAAAGACACGGTTTACTACGTTCCGCAGGAAAACAAGACCGAGCAGGCGGCCAAGGCGTACTGGGACGCGATCAAATCGAAGCCTTGACAAAGCAATCAAAAAATGATAAAGTAAAAAGGTAAATTTCAGAAAGACAGGTGGCAATATGTCAGGACATTCCAAATGGAGCACCATCAAGCGCAAAAAGGAAAAAACCGACAACGCGCGCGCCAAGGTGTTCACAAAAATCGGCAGAGAAATCGCAGTTGCCGTGCGCGAGGGCGGACCCGACCCGGCGTCCAACTCCAAGCTCAAGGACTGCATCGCCAAGGCAAAGGCCAACAATGTGCCGAACGACAACATTGAACGCATCATCAAAAAAGCTTCCGGCGACGGCAACAGCGCCAACTACGAAGAGATCGTCTATGAGGGCTACGGTCCCTCCGGCATCGCCGTGATCGTGGAAACGCTGACCGACAACCGCAACCGTACCGCCGGCGAAATGCGTCATTATTTTGACAAAAACAAGGGCAACATGGGTCAGAACGGCTGCGTGTCCTTCCTGTTCAACCGTCAGGGCGAAATCGTGATCGAAGCCGAGGACATCGACGAAGAAAAGCTGATGGAAGACGCGCTGGAGGCCGGCGCTTCCGATTTCATCACCGACGAGGACGTCTATATTATCCGCACCGAGCCGAACGATCTCGGCGGCGTGCGCGACGATTTGGACGCCAAGGGCTACAAGTTCGTTTCCGCCGAGGTGGAGTACATTCCCACCACGACCACCCGTCTCGAAAGCGAGGACGACCTCAAAATGATGAGCCGCCTGCTGGAGATGATGGAGGACAACGACGACGTGCAGGGCGTTTGGCACAATCTGGAGAACACCGAGGATTTGCCGTAAAACAAAAATTGAAGTCAAAAAAACAAGGTGCGGTTGTGCACCTTGTTTTTGTGTTGTCTTGTTATTTGATTCCAAAGAAGCCCAGAATTCTTGCAATGAGGCTGCGGAACCAGTCGATGATGCGCGTGATCAATCCCGGCTGATTGTCGTCCGGCTCGATATCGATATCGGTCGGCGTTTCCGGCATCAGCGGTTCGGTCGTCTTTGTGACGCGGGAAAGCTCACTGCCGCAAACAGAGCAGTAAACCACCTCATCAAAGCTGCCGCCGTGTTCTTCGGTTGCGGCAATTTTGTTTTCTTTCACGGCCGCCGCAGGCGTATGTGCAGCTAACGGCTGTTCTTCATGGCCGCTCACCCACGTTTTGCAGTCGTTGCAATAGACGCCGGCGGTGTAGCCTTTGACGGTGCAGGTGGACGGGACAGCAGCTTTGTTTTCGGTGTTGACGTGGTTGGTGGGGTCAATGCCAAGTTCTTCCGTATAGCTGTCGCCGCAGATGCAGGAATATTTTTTTGTGCCGGGAGTTACACAAGTCGGCGCGACTGTAATCTCAGCAGAATAATCGTGTGTGTGCGAGAGCATCGGGATCTCGATTTCTTTTGTATCACTATATGTGTTTCCTTCAAAGGTGACCGTTGCGGTATAAACGGTTTTTCCGTTCGTTGTGTAGGTCGGTTCCGTTGTCTCACTTGTAATAACCGCGCCCTGCGTTTCAACATGGTCGTTGTTGCCCTGGCAAACAAAGGTAGCAAAAGCGGCACTATAATCCGCATCCCAGACCCAGTCGGTCAACATATAGTCGTGTTCATGTGCGGGCAGATATTGCTCATAATGGAAGGTTGCATTTCTGAACGGATTGAGCAAGCTAAACAAGCCCGGCTTGGAAATGGCGCTCCAGTCCGTTTCGGTCCCTTCATAATAGACGTCTGTCAAAACACCAGTGGAAAATGCATTTACACCCATGCTTGTAACACTCAACGGAATTGAAACTGTTCTCAATGCGGTGCAATCCAAGAACAAACTTTCCGACAATTCGGTAACTGTTTGCGGAATCTGCATATATTTCAGGTTTTTTGCACCGGCAAACGCGCCTGCTGAAAACGCAGTAACAGACTCAGGAATTCTATAAATCGTTGCTGTTTTTGCAACTGGATAATTCACCAGTGTTTTCATATCCTTAGAGAACAACAGACCGTTGCCGTCGTCGGCAAAGTTCGGGTTGCTGTCATCCACTGTGATCGAAGCAAGATTTTTGGCGCCGGAAAACGCAACACCGGACACGCTGCTGACACTGCTGCCAAGGTTTACTTTCGTCAACTGCTCGCAGCCATAGAAAATCGATTCTCCGATGCTGCCTGCATTGATGTTTGCGTCCAAAAGCCCGGTACACTCATAAAACGCATAATCACCGAGACTTGTTACACTTCCCGGAATGGTAACATGCTGCAGCCTCGTGCAGCTTCTAAAAGCATATTTTCCTATGGCTGCTGCACCGTTGCCAAAGGTGATATCAGTCAACCTGCTGTTTGAAAATGCAGATTCTCCGATGGACGTAACGCTTGCTGGAATATATATCGAGCTAAAGCTGCAAAGCGAGAGCGCCTTCTCACCAATCGTTTTCAAAGCCGGTGGGAGTACCAAGTCATACAAACTGTTTCCTTGAAATGCCATTTCACCGATATAGATCAGGGTGTTCGGCAGATTGACGCTTTCCAGCTTGCATTGTGCAAATGTTTCTTTTGCAATTTCTGTTACTCCGCTTGGAATGGTAATGTTCTGCAACGATGAGCAGTGATAAAATGCACCCTTTCCGATGCTGGTTACGCTGTCCGGAATCACAAAATTTGACAAAGCCGCGCAATTAGAAAACGCACCTGGACCAATGGTCTTTAAGGTGTTCGGCAACGTCACGCTTGGAATCTTTTCACAAGAAGCAAATGCTGATTCGCTGATTACCGTAACGCCTTCCGGAATCACAATGCTGTTGCTGATATTCCGGCAACCAGAAAAAGCGCTTTCCCCGATATTCGTCAGATCTCTTGGAAGAGATAGCTCCTCCATGGTATAGCACAAAGCAAACGCATAAGATCCAATCGTCGTAACCGTGTCCGGAAGGATCACCGATTGTAATGATGAGCATCCGCGATCAATACTTTCGCTCCCAAAAGCTTCTCTTCCGATTGTTTTGAGCGTCACCAACGATGTGCCGATGATCAGATCGCCTTCGTATGTATTCGCAGTCGGATTGAACTCAACCGTTGTCAGGTTATAATTCCTTCTAAATGCACTTGCGCCGATGTTCGGAACACCCTTGATGATGGCTTTTTTCACCGGAGGTTCCCCGGTCTGCTTGCCATAAGCATCGTAGTGAACATAGTTATGAAACCACGGCGCAAGTGTTCCAATATCACGATTTTCGATACGATACGAATAATCCGTCATGCGCGGATAGACAGTCACGCCATCAACAATGGTGACATAGCCTTCAATCACCAGCGTGCCTTCGCTGTCCAACGTCCATTTGACGTTTGTTCCGCACATGCCGCCATCCACCGTTGTAACCTCAGTTTCACCTTCCGCAAACGCAAACGGCGCCGACAGCACAAGCATCAGCACGGCAAGCAAAACGGATAGGATTTGTCTTGTTTTTTTCATAAAAAACCCTCCTTTTAACTCTTTTGAGTTATATTAACATAAAAAATTCACATTGTCAACTCAAAAAAGGTAACTTTTCAACTCAAAATGGTTATGCTTGTATATAACAGTTATTTCGGAGGCAGGTTATGACCATTGGAACCGCGGTAAAATTCCGCATCCTGAATTTGTGCTTGGAGCGGCAGATCACCGTCAACAAGCTTTCCACCATATGCGGCATTACGCAGTCCACCCTGAATAACATTGTCAGCGGCAGAAACAAAAGCGTGACGGTTTCCACAGTCAAAAAGATTTGCGACGGTTTAAACATCTCGATTCAGGAGTTTTTTCAAGACGCCGTTTTTGAAGATTTGGAGCAGGAGCTCGTCTGATATCCCGACCATCCTTGTGACGGCCGGGATTCTTACTTTTTCCTTACAATCCGCTTACAAAACGCTGAACCGCCTTGACACGCTCCGCCCCGTCTGCTACACTGAACGCAGAAAACCAAACGGAGGGCTTCCCATGAAAAAAGTTTTACGCGGCCTGTTTTTTGCCGCCGGCGGCGCTTTGCTGCTCAACGGCGTCCATGTCACCCTTGTTTCCAACCTCAACTTCGGCACGCTGCTCGTCTTTGCGCTCGGCGCGCTGTGTCTGCTTTTTGCCGCGTTTTACAGCCGCCTTTGGAAGTGGCTGCGCGTCGCGTTCCCCTGCGGCTGCGCGGTGCTGCTCGCGCTATGCGCCGCTCTCTCGGTATACGGCAGCATGGACAACGTCTATTTCAATGAAAAAAGCGGTGCCGAGGACGCGCTGGTCGTGCTCGGCTGCGGTGTGCGCGGCGACCGGGTCTCTGTCGGGCTTGCACGGCGGCTGGACAAGGCGCTCGCATATTATAAGGGAAACGCAAATGTCCTGATCGTCGTCTCCGGCGGGCAGGGGGCGCAGGAGACAATCACCGAAGCCGAAGCCATGCGGCGCTATCTGGTGGATTTCGGCGTGCCGGACGCGCAGATCATCAAAGAGGAAAAGGCAACCTCGACACTGGAAAACCTGCGGTTCTCCGATGAGATTTTGCGCGAACGCTTTCCGAACGGCTACAGCGCCGCACTGGTCACAAGCAGCTTTCATGTGTTCCGTGCCGAACGCATTGCCGAAAAGCTCGGCCTGCATTACGACCACCTCGGTGCGCCGAGCAAATGGTATGCCGTGCCGATGAACAATTTGCGCGAGCTGGTGGCCATTGCGCATGAGCTGGTGCGCGGAACAATATAATCAGCTGTTAGCTGCCAGCTGTTAGCTGTCGGCTGCTTGCTGTTGGCTGATAGCAAACAAAAAAGCGCCCGCCGTGGATGGGGTTCCGGCGGGCGCTTTCATCTTATTCTTTTGTTGCCTTTGCGCACAGCTCCAAAATCTCCTGCGGAGAAAAGCGATAAACCTTATCGCAGAACTGGCAGTGCACCTCGGTATGCGCGTCCTGCGCCATCTCCTGCAGTTCCGCCTTTCCCGTGCTGAGCAGCGCGGCTTCCACGCGTGCGCGGCTGCAGTTGCAGCGGTAGACCGGCGCGGCGGTGTCGAGCACATCCAGCTCGAACGCCTGCAGCACCCGGCGGCAGATGTCTTCGGGCGTCATGCCGCGCGTGAGCATCGCCGTGACGGATTCCAGCCCTTCCATGGACTGCTCCACCTTTTCAATGACGTCCTCCCCCGCAAACGGCAAAAGCTGAACAAGGAATCCGCCCGCAGCCTTGATCGAAAGATCGGGATTCACAAGTACACCGAGTCCGCAAACCGTCGGGGTCTGTTCGCTCGCGGCAAAATAGGCCGTGATGTCCTCGGCGATCTCGCCGGAAACGATAGGCGTGCGGCCGATGTAGGGCTCCTTCAGGCCGAGATCTTTGATCACGGTCACAAAGCCGTCCTTGCCGACCGCGCCGGCAACGTCAAGCTTGCCCTTTGCGTTCAGCGGCAGCTCCACCACGGGCTGCTGCACATAACCGCGGACATTGCCCATTGCGTCGGAAACGGCAAGCACCGTTCCGGCAGGGCCGCCGCCATTGATGCGCAGCGTCAGGCTGTCGTCCCTGCCCTTGAGCGCACTGCCCATCAGCGAAGCCGCACACAGCAGCCGGCCGAGCGCGGCGGAGGTCACAGCGGAGGTTTGATGAATTTCGGCGGCGCGGTTCACAATGTCGGTCGCGTCAATCGCGGTCGCGGACACCGTGCCGTCGGTGGTGATACAACGAATCAAATGTGCCATAAATCGCTCCTGTAAAAAATCTATAATAATTGTGTGCCGTGCTTTTTGCAAAGGAACAGCGCGCGTTCGCTCGTTTGGGTCAACGCGCCGTGCGTGTCGGCGTCCTGCACCGAGAGCACTTCGAAGCGCACCTTTTCCAACGCGTCACAAACGAAATCAAGGTCATAGGCGCGCTCGGAAAATTCCTCTGTTTCTCGAACATAAACGTCCGGCTCCGCCGCGTCCGCCGTGAACAGATCCAAACTGATGCGCGTGGTCTGCGTGTCCTCGTCAAAGCTGTTTTGCCAGACGCAGTACACCTCGTCAAGGTCATAGACAAACGTGTTGTTCCCGAGCACTGCCGCGTGCTTGTAGGGCGTGTTGACGTCAAAAACGAACACGCCGCCGTCGTTCATAAACAGCGCCACCCTGCGCAGCGCTTCGCAAAATGCATCGGGGTTCGTCAAATGATTCAAAGAATCCAACGTGCAAACCGCGGCGTCGATCGTGCCGAACAGATCGAGCTCCTCCATCTTCTGACACAGAAACAGCGCGTCGAACCCCGCTTCGATCCGCTTTTCCTGCGCTTCGGCAAGCATCTCCTCGCTCGCGTCCACGCCGATCACGTCATAACCCTTTGCCGCAAAAACGGCGCTGAGCGTGCCGGTGCCGCAGGCAAGATCAAGCAAAATCCCCTCACCGGCGCCGTGCGCGGCAAGGAGATCGCAGAGATACGCGCCCATGGCGTCGTAATCCACATTGTCAGTCAGCGCGTCATAGAGCGCGGCAAAGCTTTCATAGCCCGCCATTACTGCTCCTTTCCGTCCAGCCGGGCAAACAGCGTGTCATAGCCGTTTTTGCCGTAGGTCAGCGAACGGTTGACACGGCTGACGGTCGCCGTGCTCGCGCCGGTTTCGGCAACGATCTCGCTGTAGACCCGTTTTTGCGAAAGCATCCGCGCCACAACGGCACGCTGCGCGAGGGCCGAAAGCTCGTTCGGCGTGCAAAGATCGTCGAACAGCGCGGCGCACTCCTGCTCGTTTTTCAGCAGCAGCACCAGCTCGTATAAAAAATGAATGTTGTTCTCGTTGTTGTTGGGCATAAGTCCCGCTCCTATCCATAATGAATCATGGATATTTTAACATTTTAAAGCTGAAAAGTAAACAGTCATTTTGTCAAAGGAACGCCCCTTTTTTTCAGCACAATGCCAAATTTTCGCAAATAATTTGCAAAGCCGGCGGGACTGTTGTATAATAAAGCATATCACTGAACGGAAAGGACAGAACCACCCATGATCTATCTTGCACTCTCTCACGCCGGAAAGGTGACGCTCACCACCATCCTCATCGTCCTCGCGGCGCTGTTTGTGATCTGGCTCACCGTCGGCTTTGTGTTCTTTTTCATCGGTCTCGGCTCCAAACGCCGCGAAGATGAAACCGTCCCCGGCAAGGGCAGCCTGTTTGAGCGCAACAAGGACAACATCAACCTCATCAACGGCTATAAATGGTATGACAACACCTACAAGCAGAAGGTCACCATCCCCGGCTCCCAGGGCAAGACCCTGCACGCGATGGAGTTCCGCAACCCCTCCAACAGCAACAACTGGGCAATCGTCATCCACGGCTGGACGAACTGCAAGCGCGAAATGTCGAGCTACGCGATGGAATACTACCGCCGCGGCTTCAACGTGCTCATCCCCGATTTGCACGGACACGGCGACAGCGAAAGCAAATATGTTTCCATGGGCTGGCTGGACCGGCTGGACATCGCCGACTGGACGCGCAGCCTTGTCAAGGAAAACCCGAAGGTGAAAATCGTGCTGCACGGCGTCTCCATGGGCGCGGCAACCACGATGATGACCACCGGCGAGGATCTGCCGAAGAATGTGATCTGCGCCATCGAGGACTGCGGCTTTACCAGCGTGTATGACATCTTCACCGACCAGTGCATCCGCACCTATCATGTGCCGCCGAAAATCATTATGCCCGCCGCGAACATCGCCAACCGCATTCTCAACGGCTTTTCCTTTAAAAAAGCCTCCGCTGTGGAACAGCTCAAAAAGAGCAAGACCCCCACGCTGTTCATGCACGGCGACAAGGACGATTTTGTGCTGTTTGAAAACCTCGATAAGGTCTACAACGCCTGCGCGGCGCCGAAGGAAAAATATGTGGTGCACGGCGCGGAGCACGCGGTGTCCTCGCACTGGTTCCACGAGGAATACTGGCACCGTGTGGATCAGTTTTTGGCGGAATATTTTGATGAGATCAAAGCGTAAAACAGCCTTTGCATTGAAAAGAAACGAACCTTTTGCGTTGCTGCATCTGCGGCAACGCTTTTTTTTCGAAATCTCTTGACAGCCCTTCTTTATCGTGGTAAACTGTTAGCACAGTAAAGCGCTAGACAGCGCAAAAGAAAGGGAGATTATCTCATGAACAAAAAACTCATCGCATTTCTGCTCGCCGCCGTCATGGTCGTCGCCTGCTTTGCGCTGGCTGCCTGCGGCAACAAGACCGACGCCCCCGCCGCAACGGACGCGGCAAGCACCTCCGAAGCTCCGGCTGCAGAATCCGACCTCGCTTACATTCAGAGCAAGGGCAAGCTTGTTGTCGGCATCACCAACTTCGCGCCCATGGACTTCCAAGAGGAAGGCAGCAAAGAATGGGTCGGCTTTGACGCGGACCTTGCAAGAGCGTTTGCAAAGACTCTCGGCGTGGATGTGGAATTCTCTGAGATCGAATGGGACAACAAGATTCTCGAGCTTGACGGTAAAACCATCGACTGCGTGTGGAACGGCATGACCATCACCGACGAAGTGAAGTCCGCCATGACCGTCTCCGATGCTTACTGCAAGAACGCGCAGGTCATCGTAGTTCCCGCCGACAAGGCCGCGGATTATCAGACCGCCGAAGCCTGCAAGGACTTGCAGTTCGCAGTGGAAGCCGGTTCCGCCGGTCAGAAAGTTGCTGAAGAAAACGGCTTTTCCATCACGGAAGTGAAGGATCAGGCCACTGCGCTGCAGGAAGTTGCCGCCGGCACCTCCGACGCTGCGATCATCGACCTGCTGATGGCGGGCGCCATGATCGGCGAAGGCACGGGCTTTTCGAACCTGACCTACACCGTGTCGCTCAACAGCGAAGAATACGGCGTCGGCTTCCGCAAGGGCTCCGACCTTGTGACCTATTTCAACACGTTCTTTGCCTCCGAAGCCGCCCTCGGCAACGTGGACAAAATCGCTGAACAGTACGGCATTTCCACCGACACCATCATCAAATAAACCGGTCAGCATTTCCTTGGTTCCGGGGTCGTTCGGCTTCGGAACCTCTTCATACCCGCTGATTCAGGAGACGTTTTTATGCAGGAATTTTTTCAAAATCTATCCCAGCAGTTTGAAACCTTCTTCACCCAGTTTCCGGTGGTCTTTCAATCGCTGAACGTGGGCTTTCTGCAAACGCTCAAGCTGTTCTGCACAACCCTGCTCGGCGCACTGCCGCTGGGTTTGGTCATCTCGTTCGGCTCCATGTCGAAAGTGAAGGTCGTCAACAAGCTCACCCGCCTGTTCGTCTGGATTGTGCGTGGGTCCCCGCTGATGCTGCAGCTGCTCATCATCTACTACTTCCCCGGCCTGGTTTGGCACAAGCCCATCTGGGGCGGCGGCGAGGACGGCCGCTTTCTTGCGGCAACGGTGGCGTTCATCATCAACTACGCCTGCTATTTTTCCGAGATCTTCCGCGGCGGCATCCAAAGCATCCCCGTCGGGCAGTATGAGGCCGGACAGGTGCTCGGCTTGACCAAAACGCAGACATTTTTCCGCGTTGTGCTTTTGCAGGTCATCAAACGCATTGTGCCGCCGATGAGCAACGAGATCATCACCCTTGTCAAAGATACGTCCCTCGCACGCATCATCGCGCTGCAGGAGATCATCTGGGCCGGCCAAGCGTTCATGAAAGGCTCCCACGGCATCTCCGGCGCCATCTGGCCGATGTTCTTCACCATGGTTTACTATCTGTTTGCCAGCGGCATCCTGACGGTCCTGCTCGGCAGACTTGAGAAGAAACTGGACTATTTCAAAGTGTAAGGAGGCGGCGATATGGCAATTTTGGAAGTGCGCGATCTGCACAAAAGCTTCGGCAGGCATGAGGTGCTCAAAGGCATCTCCTTTTCGCTGGAAAAGGGCAACGTCCTGTCGATCATCGGTTCCTCCGGCAGCGGCAAAACCACACTTTTGCGCTGCATCACCTTTTTGGAGACTGCAACCGGCGGCAGGATCCTTGTGGACGGCGACGCTATTTTTGACGGCGAGAGCACGGTCAAGCCGAACGCAAAAGCGCGCCGCGAAAAGCAGCTCAATTTCGGTCTTGTATTTCAGCAGTTCAATTTGTTCCCGCAATACAATGTACTGGACAATGTGACGCTCGCGCCGCGTTTGCGCGCAAAGGAACGCGAGGACTACAAGAAAAACAAAAAGCAGATTCTTGCCGAGATCGACGCCAAGGCAAAAACACTGCTTGAAAAAATGGGGCTTTCCGACAAGCTCGACTTTTATCCCTGTCAGCTTTCCGGCGGTCAGCAGCAGCGCGTGTCCATTGCGCGCGCTATGGCGCTGGAGCCGAAAATCCTCTTTTTTGACGAGCCGACCAGTGCGCTGGACCCTGAACTCACCGGCGAAATCTTGAAGGTCATCCGCGAGCTTGCGGATGAGCACATGACGATGGTGATCGTCACGCACGAGATGACCTTTGCCAAAGAGGTTTCGGATTACATCGTGTTCATGGACGGCGGCGTGATCGCCGAGGAGGGTGCGGCTAAAGAGCTGATTGAGCACCCGAAAACGGAGCGTCTGCAGGCGTTCCTCAGCAAGATCAGTGATTAAATCACCAATCCGTTTCGCGGGCCGCTTCTTGCGGCCCGTTTTCACGCGCGGGATCCCGCGCGTGAAAAGGCGACGGCGGAACGCCTCGCGCGTTGCGCGAGGCTACCGGAGCGCTTCGCGCTCCGGGCCGCGCGGCATTCGCCGCGCGGTTCCGCCGCCGCCTTTGCCGCGCAGCAAAGCTGTGCGGCAGGCAACGTAAACCGAAAAACGCGCACCGTCAGCTTTTGCCGACCGTGCGCGCGTATTATTTGTATTGTCCTTTTCAGAACGGTTTCACTGCCTGAAACAGCACCTTGACCATGTGCAGAAGATCCGCGGCGATCTTCTGCGCCTGCGCCGCAAAGCCCTCTTCGCGCACGCGGTTGCCCAGAATGTCGCAGTTGTTTTCCGCTGTCAGCGGCGCAAGGGAACCGTCCGGCAGATAGACCATATACTGCGGATAATCCGGATTGTCCCAAACGGTCGGCTGCCCGTCGGCGCAAAGGATCCATTGCAGCATCTGCTGCTCCTGGCGCGTTTTGAACGGCACGCCGGTGATTGTGTCGGTGTGGCTGGAATTCTTCACAAACCAGGTCTGGTCGGGAAATGCGCAGGTGGACGCGTCGATCTTGCGGTCCGGGGAGATATAGTTCTTCTCCGGGTGCAGCTGCTGCACATAGGAATCCGGCAGCGTTTCGTCATAGCGTGCGCATGTTGCGCCGAGCGAGCTGTATTTCACATCCACAACAAAGTCGGAATCGTTTTCGCGCGACTGCACAATCGGCGCCAGCGGATAGCCGTATTTCGTCAGCACGGAAAGGCCGACGCCCTTCTGCATCATCTTGCGGAAGGTCTCAACCTCATGCGCCTGCACCGTGTGGTAAAAATCGACCTTTTGATAAAAGACGTCCGACACCACGCCGGCGGCAAACTCGTTGCGCACCATATCGTAGTATTCGGCCGGGATCAGCGCCCAAAAGCCCGGAATGCGGCCGAAAATGTACGGCATCGACTCCGAATACAAGCGGTCAAACAGCCCGATCAGCAGCTTGTCTGCAAGATCAACGCCGGCGCCCACAACGCCCTGCTGATACAAAATGTCCAGCATCGTGCGCAGCAGCTCGCCTTTGAGATCGGTGCCGAGCATCGCGTTTGCTGCGGCCATGATCGACGCGTTGTCCACGCCGAGGTTGTTTTCAAACGGGTCGCCGCAGGAGCTGGAACCGTTCAGCGCACCCATGTAAAGGATCACATCGTCGAGATATTCCGCGCCGTAGACGTACATATACGTCGAGGTCACGCAGGTGCCCATGCTGTGCGCAATCAGCTTGACCTTTTCGGCGCCCGTGCAGTCGCAGACGTATTCGATAAAATCGTGCAGCTTTTGCGCAAGCGTGCGCAGATCGAGCCGCCAGTCATAGCTGTAATAGATCGGGTCCGCAGCAGTATAGCCGACGTCCTTGTGATATTTTTTCAGAATCTGCGCTTTTGTCGGGCGAATGTACGCCGTGCCGGTAAGGGCGTTGATCGGCTCGCCGTTTTCATCGCAGCGAATGCCGTCAAACAGCCGCAGCGCCGCCTGATTCAGCGGATATTTCCAGCTCAGCTCACGATTGCTGCGCAAACGGTTCGCCGCCGTTTGTGCCAGCGCCTGCGCCGCCGCAGTGATGCGCTCTCTGCTCGGCGGAAACAGCGTTTCCCCGGTCGCCATGTCGATGGTTTTGGTGGACATGAAGCCGGCAACAAAGATCACCGGCACTTCGTTTTTGGCTTTGGGCTTTGCCGCAGAGGCCGCCACCGTCAGGCTGCAAAGCAGCAGCAGCGACAGCAGCGCACACATCATGCGGCGCAAATATTTTTTTGGTGTATTCATAAGATCAAATCCCCTCGCGGCGCCCGGAGACGCCGGTTTTTTATTTTTCCAGCCCGCAGAAACGCGCGATCCGCTCTGTGGCGTGCCCGTCGCAGGCGGACATGAATTTTTCTTTGAACGCGCGCACCTGCGCTTTGTCGAACCAGGCGTCCACATGTGTCAGCGCGTCAAGCACCGCGTCGCTCGTGCGCAGAACCGGGCCGGGCGTGAGCGCGTCATAGTCGTAATAAAATCCGCGCGCGTCGAAATAATCCTCCAGATCATAGGCGAAAAACAGCATCGGCTTTTCAAAGAGCGAAAACTCAAAAATGAGGGAGGAATAATCGGAAACGCAGATGTCCGCGCTGCACAGCAGCGCTTCGATGGAAAGGCTGTCCGTCACATCGAACGCGAACGCCTTGCAGTCGTCCGGAACGGGCGGTCTGTGCTTGACGTGCGGATGGTATTTGAGCAGCAGCACATAGCGGTCGGACAGCGCTTTTTGCAGCGCGGAAAGGTCAAGCTTGTCCGGCGCAAATGCGTCCATGATCTCGCCGCGAAAGGTCGGCGCGTAAAGAAGGATCTGTTTGTTTGCACTCTGCGGCACAGCCGCGTGCACGGCGTCCCTGGCCTTTTTCAAAAACGCCGCGTCAAAAAACACGTCGGTGCGGCTCACACCGATCGGCTGCACGATTCCGCTTTCGTGCCGGATATCCATCGCTTCCTCATAGGCCCAGACAACGTCGGGGCTGCTGACCGTGACAAGATCGTAGTGGCTGTGGAACGGATGGGTGTCCATATAGTCGCCGGACGCGCCGAAGCTTTTTTCGGCGGTGCTGCGGCCGAATTTTTTGAACGCGCCGCAGCCGTGCCAAAGCTGGACGACGGTCGTCTGACTGCGCACGGGAATGTGCGACAGCAGATCGGTGCCCTCGTCCAGAAAAAGCACCTTTGCCGTTGCAAGATCGCGGAAAAACGCGCGGCAAACCCTGCGCTGCTGCTTATGCGGCGTTGTGGTATGCCGCAAAAAATGGCAGTGCAGCTCGTAGCCGTCCTTTTGCAGCCGGTCAAACATCACGGAAAAGCTGCCGGAAAGTTCGGTGCGGCTGCTTTCAAAAAAAAGCACCTTGTCCTTTTGCACAGGGTGCTTTGCATATCGCCGGTAAATGGCAGGGTACTGCCGGTCCTGTACCCAAAAGCGGTAGCGCTTCACAAGCCGCAAATAAAGCGCATAGACCGGCAGTGCCTGTAACAACCTTTTGATTCGCTGCAGCATAAAGCCACCTTATCTCAGCCTTTTAAAAAAGCTTCGGCAAGTCAAAACGCGACAAAGAGAGCTTGAGCAGGAAAAGCATCGTTTCAATTTTATCTTTGAGCTTTGCAAAGAACTGCTGCACCTTTTGCAAAAACGTCACCTTCTCGGGCGGGGTCGTTGCGTTGAACGGCAGACCGCTGGCCTTTGCCGCTTTTTCGGCGTCGCTGCCGGAAGGACCGCTGACCGTCAGCCAGGTATACGGCGTTTTATCGCTGCCCGATTCAATTTCGCCGAGATAATTGTAATCCAGGCGCGCGGAAGGATCGACTGCGTCATACATGGCCATGATGGTGTTATCCAGCGTCTCGTCCATATCAATGTTATAATAATCGCTTTCCTTTGTCACGGTGAAGATTTCTTCCACACTGGTGTAGCTTGTGCCGAAGTTTTTGTTGATCTGTTTCACGCCGTAGGAAATGCACTGAACCAGCTTGGTGTAGCTCTTGCCGTAGGTCTCGTTAAAGGCGGCGAGGAACTCTTTCTTCGTCATATCCTGATTGAGCCCCTCTTTGATCTCATAAGCCAGCCGGGTGTCATAAACAATCTCTGTCTTTTTTCCGATCTCGGCAGATTGTGCGTCGGCATTTGCACGCGCTTCAACAGCTTCCTCAAGGGAAGCATACGGCGTTTCGCCATTGTGATACGCAGAAATCAGTACGCCGCCGGAAACCGCTGTATTTTTTCCGTTCACAACCAAAGACTGCGCAAAATGTCCGTTGATCGCGGAATTGCCGAGCTGTTCCAGCGTTGACGGCAGAATGATCGTGCGCGGATAAACGATATCGAATTCTCCGTCGGGAACACGCGTAATGCCCTCTTCAATCACCAGCGTTTTGACAAAGCCGTAACGCAGCATCGCCTCGTCTTTTGCGCTGCGCCCTTCCATCATGGCCTGTATGCAGGCGTCGATCTGCCAGCCGATGCAGTCAATCTTTTCAATGGAAGTGACTTCGCCGTTTTCGTCGTACTCATAGTTATTTTTGTCCGCAATGGGGCCGTTGCCGCTGACGGTCAAATCGCCGTCTTCGGTCAGCGTCCATGTGATCCCGTTCAAGCCGCCGGACGCGATCACCTTGCTGTCTGCCGCAAACGCTGACGGCAGAACGCTGCACAAAAGCAGCGCGGCCAAAACAAGCGCTAAAAGCTTACGGATGTGTTTCATAGTTTTGCCTCCTGAAAAATAAATATTGTGAAGGGCTTTCGCCCCCATTTTCAATGAATTCTCCTGTTCCCTGTCTCCTGTTCCCTGCTCCCTGTCCTCTGTTCCCTGTTCCCTGCTCTTACTCCTGCGCGTCCTTCTTTGTCCCGTCTTCGTTTTCCGTCTCGTCCTCGTCCTCTTCTTCGTCTTCCGGCTCGGTGTAGTCGTTGGAATGCGGAATTTCGTGATACGGCAGATCCTCCAGCGGCTCGGCGCGCTTGTGGGCGTTCAGCGCGTCTTCACCGAACGCGTCCAGCATAATGCGCTCGGTGGCGTGGCCGTCGCAGGAAAGCATGAACTTTTTGCGGAATTCGTGCACGCGACGGCGGTCAAAGCGCTCGTCGATGTGCTTGATAAAATCGATCACGCCGGTTGTGTTCTGCACAATCGGACCGGGCGCCAGCTCATGGTAATCGTAGTAGAAGCCGCGCCAGTCGAAGAAGTTTTCAAGGTCGTGCGCCAAAAACAGCATCGGCTTTTCAAACAGCGAATACTCGAACACGAGTGAAGAGTAGTCGGAGATGCAGATATCCGCCACACACAGCAGATCTTCGATCGTCATCGTGTCGGTGACGTCCATCGCAAAGTCGGCGCAGAACTCGCTGATCTTCGGGCGCTTGCGCACCAGCGGGTGATGCTTGAACAGCAGCACATACTCGTCGCCCAGCTCATATTTCATGAACTCGGGGATCAGCACACGCGGCGTGGTCGCCTTTGCCACCCGGCCGCGGAACGTCGGCGCATAAAGAATCACCTTTTTGCCCTTGGCCTGCGGCATAAGGGCATACAGGTTCTCATAGGCCTTGTTGATGACGCGCTGGTCATAGAAGATATCGGTCCGGCTGGAGCCGAGCGCCTGCACAACGCCGCTTTCGTGGCTGTATTGCATCGCCTCTTCGTATGCCCAGATCACCTCGGGGCTGCTGACCGTTACACGCGTATAGTTGCGGTTGAACGGATATTTTTCCATCTGCTCACGCGTGGCGCCGAAGATGGCGTCCGCGGTGGAAAAGCCGAACTTTTTGAACGCACCGCAGCCGTGCCAAAGCTGGGTGACCACGGTCTCTTCACGCATTTTGAAACAGCCATTGACGTTCGTCGCCTCGTCAAAGAAGACATATTTCGCCGTGGCGATATCGGCGAGCATGGCCTTGACGTTGTTGCGGTATTCCTTGCGCGAAACATAGGTGTTGCGCAAGAAGTGGCAGTGGATGTCAAAATCATAGTCACGGTACAGCGTGTCATACAGCACCTTGAAGCTGTTGGTCAGCTTCGGCAGACGCAGCTCGACGAACACCACCTTTTTTTCGTCCACGGGCGCTTTTGCGTGTTTTTCGTAAACGCCCGGATACAGATGCTTGAACACCCAGTTTTTATACAGCGGATCAAACGTACGCCGGAAGCTGCGCTTGAGATTCTTGCGCATTTTTTTAAAGCCCTTTTTTGCCTTTCTGAAATTGCGCACAAAGAACAGATAGATGGTATAGAAATAGGTACTTTGCAGCACCTCTTTGAGTTTTTGCATTCGTTCGTGCATGAAAAACTTCCTTTCCGCTGCACTCTTTTTCATGGAATCTACAGCCAGAATTATTGTAATCGTTCCCTCTCTCTTTGTCAAGAATATTTTTTTCAAATACAGGTAGAAAAACAGAAAAAAGTATGTTATAATGAAATGAATTTATTTGCAACAAAGGAGAAATAACATGAGTGTAAAAGAATTGATCGTCAACGCCGGCAGCTCCTCGCTGAAATACACTGTTTTTCAGATGCCGGAAGCAGAAGTGCTCTGCAACGGCATTTTTGAACAGCTCGGCACACCGCTGCCCACCTTTACCCATAAGCTGCCGAACGAAAACGGCAAGCTGGAAAAGGTGATTGACAAAAAGGCGCTGGAAGCCGGCGCGGATCACAGCGCCGCCATTACCACGCTGATTGAAACGCTGACCGGCAGCGAGTTCGGCGTGATCGCCTCCATGGATGAGATTGCGGCCGTCGGCCACCGTGTGCTGCACGGCGGTGAAAAATTCAGCGGTTCCGTGCTTGTGACCGAAGCGGTCAAGGATGCCATCCGCGAATGCATCCCCCTCGGCCCGCTCCACAACCCCGCCAACCTCATGGGCATTGAGGTGTGCGAAAAAATCATGACCGGCATCCCGCAGGTCGCCGTGTTCGACACCGCGTTCCATCAGACGATTCCGGAAGAGGCATATATGTATGCGCTGCCGTATAAATACTACAAAAAATACGGCATTCGCCGCTACGGCTTCCACGGCACGTCTCACCGCTACATCGCCGGCCGCACCGCCGCCTTCCTTTGCAAAAAATATCCGGGCAAATACAACGCAGAAACGCTGCGCATCGTGACCTGCCATCTCGGCAACGGTTCCTCCCTCGCCGCGATCAAGGGCGGCAAATGCTTTGACACCACGATGGGTCTGACCCCGCTGGAGGGCATCATGATGGGCACGCGCTCCGGCTCCATTGACCCGGCGATCATTCCGTTCATCATGAAGCGCGAAGGCCTTTCCCCCGACGAGATCGACACCCTGCTCAACAAAAAGAGCGGTATGCTCGGTTTGACAACGGAAGACCCGAACAACGAACCGACGAGCGACAACCGCACGATTGAAAACCGCGCAAAGGCGGGCGATCATCGCGCACAGCTGGTCGAATCCATGTTCTGCCATCAGCTCACCAAGCTCATCGGCGGCTTCATCGCAGCCATGGGCGGCGCGGACGCCGTGGTCTTTACCGGCGGCATCGGCGAAAACAACCCGCAATACCGCACCCGCGTTGCGGAAAAACTCGCCTTCCTCGGCACGAAGATCGACGAGGCGCCGAACGCGCTGCGCGGCAAGGAAGTGGAGATTTCCACAGAGGATTCCGCGCTCAAGCTGCTCGTGATCCCCACAGACGAAGAGCTGATGATCGCACAGGATACGTTTGAACTCACACAAAACTGAGTCGTTTTCATGCACAATCAAAAGCGCACTGCCGAATCAAAAGGCAGCGCGCTTTTTTATTGATCGGTTTATGTCCACAGAGAGGTGATAAACATCGGCGAGGCATTCTTGCTTTTGACAAAACCACAGTTTTCATAAAAATGCAGCTCGTCGTCATAGGCGATCACCGCAATGCGCAGGTAGTCCCGATATTTTTCCTTCACATGCGCAACCAAAGTCCGCCCGATAGCTTCACCCTGAAATGCCGGATCGACCAAAAGATAGTGCACATATGCGTTCATGATCCCGTCATCCATGGCGCAGATCAGGCCGACAAGCCTGCCGTCAGCTCTGGCGGAAACGACCGTGCTGAAATTCTGCATGGAGAGCACCAGCTTTTCCGGAAAATGGCCGGACGACCAGCCGACGGAAAGAAACAGCCGCTCCAGCTCCTCGCGTGTGAACCCGTGTTCTTCGGCGTAATGAATCTCCATCGTTTTTCTTCCCGGGCTCAAAGCGCCAAATCGCTGCACAGCCCGTAATGGTCGGACAGATACATATTCTCCACCGTGTTGTCGATGATCCGGTAGCGCTGCACAACGGTGCCGCGGGAAACAAAGATAAAATCGATTGGCTTTTTCTTTCCGAGCAGCGGCCTGCCGTAATCGTGGAAGGTCGGCCCGTCGTCGGAAACGGCGGCGGTCATTTTGGTGTCGTCCAACGCACCGGCCACAACCTTGTATGCCTTTGCGCCCTCCTCGGTGTTGAAATCGCCCGTGCAGACCACGGGACCCTGCGCCTCCAGGGTTTTGACGAACGCAACGAGCACCTGCGCCTGTTTTTCACGCGTGTATTCCAGCAGATGGTCGAGATGGGTGTTCAGATGGGTAAAAACGCGGCCGGTCTGTTTGTTTTTCAGCGTTGCCCAGGTGCAGATGCGCGGGAAGGAGGACAAAAAGCTCTTGCTGCCGGCCGTTTCCGGCGTTTCGGAAAGCCAGCGTGTGCCGGAATCGAGCAGACGGAACTTGTCTGTGCGGTAATACACCGCGCTGTACTCCGTGTTTTTGCTGCTGTCGCGTGCCTGCCCGACACGCGCATAGGTTTTGCCGAGCCCTTCGTCAAGCAGAGCGAGCCACTGCGCTGTTGCCTCCTGCACACCGAAGGAATCCGGCGCATAGGCTTTCAGCGCGGCCAGCACAAACTGCGCGCGGTTTTTGACGCTGCCGTAGATATCGTCCTTGCAGCGCAGATTGAACGAGATCACGCGCGTGGCGGTATCATCGCGTGCCGGGGCGTCGGTGATCTCGATCTGCGCCGGGGTGAACTGCCCGAGCGTCATCAGCACAGCGAGCACCAGCGCGGCAACATGGGCTTTTTTTGAAAGAAAAAAAGTTTTGATTGATTGCATAAACAGAACTCCTTTCCGGTTTCTGTCTTCAGTTTACGCCGGTTTGCCCGTTTTGTCAAGGCGCGGGAAGGGATTAAGGGGAGAGTGAAGTGTGAAGAGTGGAGAGTGGAGAGTGGAGAGTGATTAAGGGATTGTAAACTGTACCCATAAAAATGGACACAGTGATTTGAGGGGAAAACTGGAACGTCCCTGAAAAACGGACAGGGATCAATAACAGAACCCCCGAGAATCGGACAGTGGACAGAATGGGTACAGTTTATTCTTCCCTGCTCCCTGTTCCCTGACCACTTTCCACTTAATCCCTTAATCCCTTAATCCCTCATTCCCTCATTCCCTCATTCCCTCATTCCCTCATTCCTCTCTTCACTCCTCACTCTCCACACTTCACTCTTCCCTCAATCCCCTTTTCCCGCACAGATACGCTTTTTTGCATTGACTTTCCATAGGAAATGCTGTAAAATATAACAAAATCCAAACAATAGAAGGAGTCGCCCATGAAACCGTTTTTACATGAAGACTTTTTACTCGATACCGCCACGGCCCGCCATTTGTTCCACACCTATGCCGAGGGGGCGCCGATCTTCGACTGGCACTGCCACCTGACAGCGAAGGAGATTTTTGAAAACAAGCAGCCCGCCAACCTGTATGAGCTCTGGCTGACCGGCGACCACTACAAATGGCGCGCCATGCGCTCAGCCGGTGTGCCGGAAAACCTTGTCACCGGCGACGGCGCACCGCAGGAAAAATTCCGCGCGTTTGCAAAAACGCTCTCCCTCGCCGCCGGCAATCCCCTTGTACACTGGAGCCACCTGGAGCTGCAGCGCTATTTCGGCATCACCTCATTTTTAAACGAACGCACCGCCGATGAGATTTGGGCGCAAAGCAAGGCCATCATTGCCGCCGGCGATTTCCGTCCGCAGACGCTCATTAAAAAATCCAACGTCTTTGCCCTGTGCACGACCGACGACCCCGCAGATTCACTTGAATGGCACGAAAAGCTGCGCGAGAGCGATTTTGAAATTCCCGTTTTGCCCGCCTTCCGCCCCGACAAAGCGATCGCTGTGGAAAACGTCGGCTTCGGCGAATGGGTCGCTGCGCTGTCCGCACGCGTGGGCTACGCCATCAACGACGTTTCCGCGCTGCAAAAGGCGCTGGAGGAGCGGCTGGTGTTCTTCCAAAGCCTCGGCTGTGTCGCCAGCGACCAGTCTGTCGCCTGCCTTATGCCGGTGCCGACAAACGAAGCGCAATGGAACGCCACGTTCCAAAAGGCAAAGCGCGGCGAAGCGCTCACAAAGATGGAGATCGACGCCTATCATTTTGCAACGCTGCAGATGCTCGGCCGGCTTTACAGCAAACACGGCCTTGCCATGGAGCTGCACCTCGGCGCATTGCGCAACAACAACACGCGGCAGTTCCTTGCCCTCGGGCCGGACACCGGCTTTGATTCCATCGACGATCCGCAGCAGGCGCTCGGTCTGTCGCGGCTGCTCGACAGTCTGGACCGTGAAAACGCACTGCCGCGCACGATCCTCTTCAACCTGAACCCGAAGGACAACTTCGTTTTGGGCAGTATGCTGGGCAACTTCCAGTCGGACGAGGCGAAAAGCAAAATTCAGTTCGGCTCCGCCTGGTGGTTCAACGACCACATCGACGGCATGACAGCGCAGCTCAAAACGCTCGGCAATCTCGGCGTGCTCGGCTGCTTTGTGGGCATGGTCACCGACTCGCGCTCCTTCCTGTCCTATCCGCGCCACGAATACTTCCGCCGCATTTTGTGTGCCCTGCTCGGCCGCTGGGTCGAAGAGGGGCTGTATCCGAACGATGAAGAAGCACTGAAAACCATTGTGGAGGGCATCGCCTTCCAAAACGCAAGGACCTACTTTTTGAAATGAACCAGAGTTTTTATACCGTTGAAAAATTGAATGAAACCACCTTCCGCATCGACGAATGCGGACGCGACAACTGCTATTTGCTGCTCGGGACCGAGCGTGCGCTGCTGATCGACTGCTCCATCGGCACGGGGCATCTGCCGACGCTTTTGCTGTCACTGACAAAGCTGCCCGTGACCGTTGCCGCCACCCACGCGCACGGCGACCATGTGGGCGCGGGCTATCAGTTTGAAAGCCTTTTTGTGCCGACCGAGGAGATCACGCTGAATTTCCGCATACAAAACACGCGCTATTACCGCCGCAAGCTGCTGTCGAACACGATGAAAAAGGCAGGCGTCACCAAAAAGAACATCACCGGATGCAATTTTCGCGCCCGCTGGCTGCCGCTTGAAGACGGAAAGGTCTTTGATCTCGGCGGGCGGACCGTGCGCGCCATCCGCACCCCCGGACACACCGCGGGCGGCACCGTGTTTTTGGATGAAACGCTTCACATGCTCTTCACCGGCGACAGCGTCTGTCCCGTGCTGCCGATGAACACCTACCGCTGCCTGCCGCTGCAATCCTGGCTGCCCGCCGGCGAGCGCATCCTTGCGCTTGCAAAGCAGGGCAACGCCGTTTTTTGCGGCCATGGCGACGGGCGCATCAGCCCGGAGCTGCTGCTGCAGCAGCTCACCTGGGTGCGCGAAATTTTATCGCAGTACCCTGAAAACGCAAAAAAACACAGCCGCACCTATTATCCGGCGTTTTCCGCCGAAGGCTGTGTCTGTTTTGACAAGGCAAATCTCTACTGATTTTTGAAAGGGAGCTTTTACCATGGAACTTGATCTGAACCGCCTTTGCAGCAAGGAAGCGCTGCTGGCAGAGATGGAAACGATGAACGGCTTCGGCACCCGCCTGACCGGCGCAAAGGGACAGACCGATTTTGTGCGCTATCTGCGCAAGCGCATCGAGGATCTCGGACTGATGACTTACTCCGATCTTTACGCGTTCGACCGCTGGGAGGCAAAGCGCTGGGCGCTGAACATTCACCACGCCGACGGCGACGAGCCGATCGAAGTCACCTCGCCCTGGCCGTATTCCGGCGAAACCGGTCCGCTCGGGATCACATCGGAGATCATCGAGGTTTCCGACAAACGACTGGGCTATCTCCCCGCGCGCGGCAAAATCGCGCTGGTCACCGTCAGCGACCTCGGCGCCATTCCGAGCAACATCGCGTTCAACCAGCGCCGCGCCTTTCCTGAAGACGTGTCCATCCCGGCGTTCTATAAAGGTCCCGTGGCGACGTCGTTCGTGAACATCCCCTTCCTCGGCGTTGCCAAAGCCGCCGGCGTCAAGGCCGTCATCTGCGTTTGGAAGGGCATGAGCCGCGAGATGGTGCGCGGACAGTATCTGCCGTTTATCCTGGATTATCAGGGCATTCCGGCGCTGTGGGTCTGCGAGGAGGACGGCGAAAAGCTGAAACAGGCCGCAAAGACAAAAGAGGAGGTCACGCTCACGCTGGAAGCGTCCCGCGAAAAGAACGCGCACAGCGAATCGTTCTACACCGTGCTGGAGGGCAAGCGCCGCGACGAAGCGATCATCATCAACACGCACACCGACGGCGTCAACTGCGTGGAGGAAAACGGTCCGGTTGCCATGCTGGCGCTGCTGGAATACCTCAAGGGACTGGAGCTGGAGCGCACGCTGATCTTCGTTTTCGTCACCGGCCACTTCCGACTGCCGGCGTTCAAGCAAAACGACATCCAGGCCACAAGCAAATGGCTGAAAAATCACCGCGACCTCTGGGACGGCAAGAGCGGCCACATCAAAGCCGTGGCAGGCGTATCGCTCGAGCATTTCGGCTGCACGGAATGGAAGGATGTTGACGGCGAATATACGCAGACGAACCCCATCGACATCGAGATCGTCTACACCGGCAACAAAGCGGTAGACGACATCTACTACCGTGCGCTGGAAGGCCGCACAAAGGTGCGCACCGTGACGCTGCGCGGCCATAACATCCTGCATTTCGGCGAAGGCCAGCCGCTGTTCAACGTCGGCATTCCGCAAATTGCGCTGGTCACCGCGCCGGATTACTTAACCGCCGTTGCCGACGACCATCAGATGAGCAGGTTCGACATTGACCTGATGTATGAGCAGGTGCAGACGTTTTTGAAGGTGGTCCTGCTGCTGGATGAAACGCCGACGGAAGCCATCGGCAAACCCGAACCGTACACCTTTGTTTGGGGTACGCTTGGGAGAAAGAGTAAAGAGTGAAGAGTGGAGAGTGGAGAGATGCTGACGCAGCGTGCAGAACTGACGGATTATCGGGAGCTGCTGGACTTTGAAAACCGTATTTTTGATGTGGATTTTCTTGAAAAGGTGCCGAAGCTGTATATCGACGCGAAAAAAAGCGTCGACTGCCACGGCATCATCAAAAACGGCGGGCGGCGCATCACCGCCGCTATCGCCGCCTGGCCCGGCGCAATTGAAACCGACTGCGGCGCGCTGCGCACGCTGGGCATCGGCTCTGTGGCTGTGGACGGCAATGCGCGCGGCAAGGGCTATATGAAAGACATGATGGCTTACTGCAACCGCGTTGCGGCAGAAACCAACGCCGACCTCGCCTTTCTCAGCGGATCGCGCGGACGCTATGAGCACGACGGCTACCGTCCCTGCGGCAGCCGGACGGTCTTTGAGGTCTCAACATATTTTCTGCATCATTTTCGCGCGCAAAAGCCCCTGCGTTTTGTGCCGCTGACCGAGGATGCAGACGCTCTTGAAGCCGCGTTCCAACTGTTTTCATCTCAGCCGCTGCACTGGGCACGCAGCCGCGACAGCTTTTTGACCGACACGCACACCTGGGGCGCAGAAAGCTTTGCCGTGCGCGAGGAAACCGGTGCCTTTTGCGGCTATCTGATCTTTGAACAAGCGCGTGCGCACGTCAGCGAGCTGCTGCTTTATGAAACAGACGAGGCCGCCGCCGTTCTGGCCGCGTTTGCAAAAGCGCAAAGCATCGACCGCCTGACCGTTGCGGCGGAGCCGTGGCAGCTTCCGCTGCTGCAGGCGCTGGCCTCCTTCGGCGAGCACATCACCGTCGAGATGCCCGCCGCGTTCAAGGTCTATCACTGGCGGCCGTTTCTCGAACTGCTCGGCACCTTCAAAGCGCGGCATTTCGCGCTGCCGGAAGGATCGCTGGTGCTGAAAATTGAAAACGAGACGCTGCGTGTGACGGTCAAAGACAAGACCTGCACCGCCGTGCCGTCAACCGACGCACCGGAGCTGCTCTTTTCCGCAATGGATGCCGCCGTCAACCTGACAACGGCCTTCGGCGCGCTGGTGCCGCATACACTGTTTTCCGCCTGGGCGCCGCTGTGTCCGCTGGGGCTGTCGCGGGCGGATGGAGTTTGATTTTATAGTCGTTAGTCGGTAGCTGTTAGCTGTTAGCTGCCAGCTGTTAGCGGACAGAGAAACCCCGCCGTGGATGATTCTGCGGCGGGGTTGGTTGTTACAAAAAAGCCTTCCCCGCGGGCGGGGAAGGGGGATCGGCGTATGCCGGTGGAAGGGGTTTGCTTATCGCCCGAACAGGCGGGCAAACAGATTGCGAAACCATTGAATGATGCGCTGGAAGAAGTTGAGGTTTTCGGTCGGTTTTTCATCGGTTGGTTTCGTGGTCGGGTTGGTCGGTTCCTCCGACTTTGTCAGCTTCGGAATGGACGTGCCATAGCTGAGCGTCTGCTTGCAAACCGTGCAATAAGTGTCGCCGGTATAGCCCTCGGCGTCATAGGTCGCTTCACGCGCGTTGATGATAGTGGATGTGTGCGCGGCAAGCGGCTGTTCGGCATGACCGCTTATGTATTTCTTGCAGTCGTTGCAATAAACACCGGCGGTGTAGCCTTTGACGGTGCAGGTGGAAGCGGTCGCGGCAACGTTCGTTGTGTTGACGTGGTTGGTGGTATCAAAGCCCAGATCCTGATGGCCGCTGATGTACTGCTTACAGTCGTTGCAGTAGACACCGGCCGAATAGCCTTTGACGGTGCAGGTGGAAGCGGTTGCGGCGAGGTTCGTTGTGTTGATATGGTTATTTTTGTCCACGGATATATCTTCTGTGTAGCTGTCGCCGCAGGTGCAAATGTAAGTGCGTACACCGGTGGATGTGCAGGTTGCGGGGGTTGTGACAGCGGCGGTGTAGTCGTGGACGTGCTGACTGTCCCAATTGAAGTGCTTTGGTGCGTCGCGTAAGCTTTCATTCCAGATTTTTATTGAAATATTTGCCCACTGTTCCTTTGTTCCTGCATAATATACATCTGATAAGTGACAATTTTTAAAAGCAGCTTCCCCTACGCTTGTTAAACTTGTTGGAATGAAGATTTCTTTTATAGAAGAATCATCAAATACACCAATATACCCTCCGCCTTCAATTGTTGTTACACCGGCTGGTAGGGTAATAGAAACTATGCTTTTGTTGAAAGCAAAAGCACCAACTGCTATGGTGGTTACAGAGTCAGGAATCATAATATCTCTTTTCCCTGATGGCCATTTTTCCAGAATTGTTTGATCTTTGTTAAACAAAACTCCGTCTTTTGATGAGTGATAAGGATTGTTTTCATCAACAGTGATTGAAAGCAGATCATAACAAGCATAGAAGCCATAAGACGTGTCGATATATTCAACTGTGCTCGGTATATATATATTTGTTTTTTTCGGTGGACAACGTACCAAATGGCTCTGGTTCTTATTCATGAGCAACCCGTCATATGAACTGTACGTTTTATTTTCAGGATCTACAAGAATGGAAGACAAATTTCCGCCTAACACCGTCACAGAGTTAGGCATGTTACTGGACAGTGTGATAAGTGTACTAGGAAGCGTTATCTCTTTTTTTCCGTCAGGAACTTCAAATAACCTTGATTGTTCTTTGTTATATAAAGCTCCGTCATAAGAACTATATGTTTGGTTATCGTCTGCAACAGTAATTGACATTAGGCTTTTACAGTCTGAAAACGTGGGACTATCAATATCATTTACAGAACTTGGTATAAAAACCTCCGTGAGACTGTCACAGTCTGAAAATGCATAAGCATCAATTGTCATCAAATACTTTGGAAGCGATACAGAAGGAAGATTTATGCAACCACGGAATGCGTGAACGCCAATGCTTGTTACACTGTCCGGAATTTCTACTGAGGTCAGATAAATACAACCATAAAAGGCACAGTCTCCAATGGTTTTTGTATCGCTTGAAATCTTGACTGTTGTTATACTCGCGCAATTCCTTAAAAAATCACAGTTTATACAGTCTGTTCCGTTTGGAAAAGCTAGCTCTGTTACAAGATTTCCATTCAAATAGAGATTATACGGTTTATTTTCGACAATATTGAATTTACCCTCCACGTTGTTCCATGCTTCGATAGATTGTATACAAATGGAGCTGAGGTTTGAACAATCAGAAAAAGCATCCATTCCAATTTTGGTTAGGCTTGTTGGTATTGTGACACTTTCTATACTTGTGCAGCCGCAAAAAGCTACAGGGGAAATGGTTTCTGTGCCATCAGGTATAACAAGATCTGTTAATAGTTCGCCATTGACATATAAATTATGTGCCATAATCAGGGGGTTTGCGTAATCGTCTTTTCTCCTAGTCCCAAAGTCTGTACTAAGCCATGAGGAGAGCTCATCAATAAACACAGCGTTCAATTGCTTGCAGCTTGAGAAAGCCCACTCTCCAATTCTTCTCACACTGCTGGGAATTGTAATGGAGGTTAAAGCCGTACATCCGATGAAAGCATTTCCACCAATAGATGTTACACCATCTTCGATTATAGCCGTGGTGATGGATTCTCTAGAATAATACCAATTAGATCCATTAAAGAGCATTTGACCTGTTCCCCTGATTGTCAGCGTTCCTGCACTGTCCAGCGTCCATGTCAAATTCGTTCCGTCACCTTCACCGCCGCAATACCCGCTGTCAATAATCGTTGGTTCGCCTTCCGCGATTGCAAACACTGCCAGTGCCGCCATCAACGCGATTGCAAGCAGCGCAATCAAGAGTTTCTTTCCGGTTGATTTTTTCATGTTTTTTCCTCCTTCACGGAAATAAAATAGATTTTTTGAGACAGCAAAAAAGCGCCTCAAACGAGACGCTAAAAAATGCATCTCATTTGCTGCGACACAAAACCTACTATCGGGAAACACTAACCGACAAGTATTTAGAGAATGCACTTTTTCAAGTGTATTCTTGTCGGTTGGTAGTTCCCTTACACCCAATTCCCATATTCGGTTTTATGTCGCAACCTTACTCTATCACATCCCGCCGTAAAAATCAAGCATTTCAACCAAAAAAGCCCGTCAAACGCTTGACAGAAGCGGACAGGACACATAGAAAAAAACAGAGCGTTCGCGGTTCAGCGGTCACTCTCCGGATGGATTCTGTATGAAAACAATCGCCCCGAATGGCTGTCAGGGCGGTTGTTTTTGTTTGGATCGCTTCTTATTGCTATCGACTAATGACTAACGACTACCGACTGCCAGCTTAAAAATCAAGCGTTTCAACCAAAAATGCCCCTTCCCGCCGCGCCGAAACTGAAAAGAATGACAAAAATCGCGGAAAGCCCTTGATTTTTCAGCGTTTTCAGTTGACAAATGCGGCCGTTTGATGTAAAATAGTCCAGCTTATGGTATGATTGCCGCATTAGGGGCAATACTTACCACGGCAAATTATTCAGAAAGGAGATGCGTCACTTGCCAACCTTTAACCAGTTAGTTCGCAACGGCAGAGAAACTCTTGTCAAAAAGCCGAAGGCTCCGGCACTTCTGAAGGGTCTGAACTCCAAGAAGAACGTCATGACCGACCACAACTCCCCGCAAAAGCGCGGCGTTTGCACAGCAGTCAAGACGGCGACCCCGAAAAAGCCGAACTCCGCGCTTCGTAAAATTGCGAGAGTCCGTCTCACCAACGGAATCGAAGTTTCCGCTTACATTCCGGGCGTGGGTCACAATCTGCAGGAGCACTCCGTCGTGCTCATCCGCGGCGGCCGTGTCAAGGATCTTCCCGGTGTGCGTTACCACATCGTCCGCGGTACACTC